>QHCC01000171.1 GCA_003243915.1 Pseudonocardiales bacterium
AGCTCGACGTTGTTCGGGATCTTGTCGGTGTAGTCAGCAGTTGTCATTGCCCGTCGCCTCTCATCGATCCTCGGGCGGGTCCGCTCGGTCCGCTCGGCTCGGCCCCGGCTCGATCCGCTCGTTCGTCGCGGCCGGTGCTTCCTGGTTCCTCGCGCGAGCGCTCATCACACGCGCTTGCGGTCGAAGGCGGCCCGTTGACCGGTGCCGAACTTGCTCAACGCACCGTCCGGACCCGACGCGTTGGGGCGGTAGAAGATCCAGTTCTGCCACGCGGTGAGCCGCCCGAAGATCTTCGTCTCCAGGGTCTCCGGCCCTGCGAAGCGGTAGTTCGCCTCCATCCCGCTCAGCGCGTCGGGGCTGAAGCTGGCGCGCTGCTCGACTGCGATGCGGACCTCGTCGTGCCAGTCGATGTCGTCCGGAACGAAGGTCACCAGGCCCAGCGCGGCGGCGGCCTCGGCCTCCAACGGCTGACCCGACTCTGCCCGCACCGCGACCATGGCATCGTCGTCGTCCAGGAATCGGGTCTGCAACCTGGACAGTCCGTTGCCCATCGGCAACGCACCGAAGTTCATCGGGCCCGGCGTGATCGCGGCCGGGGCGGCGTCTGCGTCGACGTCCTCGAAGACACCGCGGAGCTGGTAGCTACGGTCGGCCGCGAGCGCGAGTTCGAGCAGCGCACCGGCGAAACAGCTGCCCGGCTCGATGAGCGCGAGCAGGCTGCGGCTGGTCACGTCCAGGCGCTTGAGGGTGCGCTTGAGATAGTGCCGGATCTCGTTGGCCAGCCAGTCGTCGGCGTTGTCCAGCAGTAGCTGGTCGTGGCTGAGCACGTTCGCCGAACTCCCCGCGGTCTTGAAGATCCAGGTGCCGAGCTCGAGTTCGTTCGTGCGCAGATCCAGGATCAGGTCGTCGAGTTCGCGGGTCATGGCCAGCGTCCAGAAGTCCGCGCCCTGGCCATGGGCGGCCGCGATGTCCGTGCCGGCCGGCTCGGGCGGCGCGGTGACCGTGATCTCGACCGTGCCCGCCCCGCGATCGAGCCGGGCGTGCACATGGCGGTAGCTGACCGCGTCCTCGGTGCGGTGCTTGTCCAGCGGGCTCAGCGCGACACCGGTCGCGCCGATCGGGCGGTTGGAGCCGGCAGCGAGCTCGCCCGCCCGTTCGGCGACGGTCTGGTCCCACTTCGGGCGTGCCACCGCCTCGTCTACGAGGTTCCAGGCGACAGCCTTCTCCCCGGCCAGCCCCTCGGCCTTGGTGGAGAAGTAGTCAGCCAGGTCGCGGCGGACGCGACGCTTGTCGACCAGGCGGGTCAGGCCGCCGGTGCCAGGCAGTACGCCGAGCAGTGGCAATTCGGGGAGCGACACCGCGGAGGAGCGATCGTCGACGAGAATGATGTGCTCGCAGGCCAGCGCCAGCTCGTACCCGCCTCCGGAGGCCGTGCCGTTCAGCGCGGCAAGGTAGCTCTGCCCGGAGTGGGCGGTGGCGTCCTCGATGCCGTTGCGGGTCTCGTTGGTGAACTTGCAGAAGTTCACCTTCCACGAATGCGTGGAGCTGGCCAGCATCCGGATGTTCGCGCCCGCACAGAACATCTTCTCCTTAGCGCTGGTAAGCACCACGGTGCGCACCTCCGGGTGCTCGAAGCGCAGGCGCTGCACGACGTCGTAGAGCTCGATATCCACACCGAGGTCGTAGGAGTTCAACTTCAGCTCATAGCCCTCGCGCAGGCCGCCGTGCTCGGCTACGTCCATCGCCAGAGTTGCAACCGGACCGTCGCAGCTGAGCTGCCAGTGCCGGTAGCTTGCGCGCACGACCCGGAACTCGACGTGCCCTGACCCCGGGTCGCGGTCCGCCGCGGGCGACGCGGCGTGCTGTGCAGCCAGACCGGTCACGACTCGCCCCCTGTGGTGTGTCCGAGTGCGTTTCCCTATGTCTACACGTCGCGGGGCTGCCGTCCCCGCCGCCGGATGCGCAGGCTCTGCACCGCGCTCGGCGTGATCGGGACGCTGGCCAGCGCGTCGGACCCCGTGCTGTTCACCGGATCACCGGCCTGCGAGCATGCTTAAGACTCGAGGTCGTCGATGGATTGGTGAGGACGCGTGCGCAACGCCTGGTCGCACACGGTGTCCCTTGCGCTGGCGCAGCTGCGATACCACCGGTGGCGGTGGGCGCTGCTCGCCGCCGGGGTGGCGCTGGTCGTCGCCGTACCCGTTGTCTCCGCCGGCCTGGCCACCTCGGTGAGCGCCCAGACGATTCGCCGCACGATCGCCCGCCTCGATATAGGCGAGCGCACCCTGCTGGTGAGCCTGGAGGCCGACTCGTCGCTGCGGCAGGGCACCCCGCACGAGAACGACGTGGCGATCCGCCACCAGCTCGGTCGGCTCACCGGCGGACCGGTGCGCCGCGAGATGTTGTTTCGCAAGCTCACCGTTCAGGGCGTCGAGTTCTTCCTGGGGGCGACCGACAAGCTGGCCGGTGGCGTCCACGTAGCGAGCGGGCAGCTGCCGCGAAGCTGCACCCCGACACGCTGCGAGGTCGTCCTGGTCGGAGGCGCCGAGTCGGCCCGCCTCGCCGCAGCGGTCCGATCTCTCGGCGTGGTCGTGGTGGGCCGCGCCGAGCGCACCGATCCACTGCTGGCCTCCGGCCCGCTCGATCCGGGCGGTGTGCCGCTGCTGCTCGGCGACGGTGTCGACACGATGACCAGGCTGAGTGCGCTGGCCCTGTTCGGCCGGCACTACAACTGGGCAACCACCATCGACGCGGGCCGGGTGGTGTCACTTGGCGTGGCGGCGTACACCGCCCGTGGCGCCGACGTCGACGACACGCTCAGCCGCAACGTCGGCGGCACGTCCCTCAACCGGCCCGACCAGCTGCTGCAGGCGGCCGACCAGCGCGCGAGCGCATCGACGCGCCGGTTCGGCCTACTCGGCGGGTTCGCGGCGGTCCTGCTGCTCGGTTTCGCCGTGGTCGCCGCCGTCGGGCTGCGCCGCGAGAGTGGGTTGCTGGTCTTGCTGGTGCGCCGCCGGGGGGCGACGAGGGCGCAGGTCTGGCTGCTCATCGTGGTCGAGTGCGCAGTGGCGTGCGTGGCCGGCGCGGTGATCGGATGCGCCAT
Source organism: Pseudonocardiales bacterium (assembly GCA_003243915.1). Lineage (GTDB taxonomy): Bacteria > Actinomycetota > Actinomycetes > Mycobacteriales > Jatrophihabitantaceae > QHCC01. The sequence continues at coordinate 3,104 of QHCC01000171.1, forward strand.
CGGGTCCGCCGTGTCGATCTCACTCGCAGGCGGGACCGGCCTGAGCGCTGCGTCCGCGGTCGGTTCCGCGCTCGCCGGCGCCGGCGTCAGTGCCGCACTGCTGACCCTGGCCACGACGCTCGTGACGAGCGCGGTGCTGCTCTGGCCGGATGCGCAGGCCAGCGCGGTCTGGCACCTGCTCGACCTCGTGGCGTTCGGGTGCCTCGCTGCGGCTGTGCTGGCGGCCGATCGCGGCTCGACGTCCGCCTCGGACCTGGCCGCCGGCGGCGACCCGCTCGTCGTCACCCTGCCCGTGCTTGCCTCGGTGACCGCGGGTCTGCTCGCCGCCCGGCTCTGGGGACCGGCGGCCCGGTTCGCGGAACGACTGCTGCCGCGCCGTTCGCTCGCGGGCCGCATCGGGCTGCTCGGCGCGATCCGCCGCCCGCTTCGCCCCACCGCGACGACGGCGTTCCTGACCGCTGCTGTCGCCTCGGTCGTCTTCGCCGGCGCCTATCGCGCGACACTGCTCGCGAGCGACGCCGACCAGGCCGCCTACCAGGTTCCGCTGGACGCCACACTCGGTGCGAGCAGTGCGGTCCCGGCGCCGTCGTCGGTCGTCGACGCATCCGCACTGCAGCGTGGGATGCCCGGATCGCACGTCGTCGGCGTCCTGCGCACGACCGCATCGGTGAGCCAGCTGGACGGTGTCAGCGCCAGCGTGCCCGTACTTGCCGTCGACCGGGCCGGACTGTCGCAGATGAACCGGTGGACCCGCACCACGGGTTCCTCGGCGTCACCCGGCGAATTGGCGGGACGGCTGGACGCCGCGTTGCCCGAGCGCGACCCGACGATCCCGGCCGGGACGACCTCCCTCACGATCGCAGCCACCGGCGCGGACCCGCAGACCACCCTGAGCCTGTGGTTGCGCGGCCCGGACGGCCGCGAGATCCTCCTGTCGCTGCGCCAGAACCACGGGCGTCTCGAGGCAGCCATCCCCAGCGGAGCCTCGGGCCCCTTCGCGGTCGTGGCGATCGGGGTGGAGGAGAGCGCGGACTACGCGACCCATCACGCCCACGCAGTCGGCGAGGGCAACAACGACCAGCCCCTGCTGTCCGGGCGGCTCACGCTCGCGGCGGTCACGGCCAACGGGGCTGGCGTCGGCTGGGACTGGTCCAGCTGGGGCTCCGCGCTGGGCACTGTCTCGGCGAGCGGTACCCAGCTTTCGCTCGGGTACCGCCTTGCCGGAGCGCCGGTGATCGCGGTACCGCAGTTCGCTGCGCGCCGCGGGGTCCAGCTGCGCGTGGCCGTCGATCCCGCGACCGCGAAGCAAACTCGCGGAAACCAGCTGCAGATGAAGCTCGACGGCAGCGTCGCCATCACCGCCAACATCGTCGCCGTCCTGCCCCGGCTCCCTACCGTCGAGGGCGCGTTCGTGCTGGCCGACAGGGCGACGCTCGGCGCCGTGCTCGACCTCGTCCGCCCGGGCCGCAACCCGACGGAGTACTGGGTCGCTGCGGGGTCATCGGGTCAGACCGCCCTGGCGCGAGCGCTCGCGGCGCCGCCGTACTCGACGCTCACCATCACGCGGCGCGAGCACATCCGAGCCGACCTCGACTCCGACCCGGTCGGGCGTGGCTCGCGAACGCTGCTCGTCCTGGTGGGGCTACTCGCGCTCGGCGTGGCTGCGGTTGCGCTTGTGCTGCTCGTGCTCGGCGAACGGCGCGATGGCGCAGGCGAGCTGTTCGCGTGGGAGGCCGACGGAGTCCGGCCTCGCGTGCTGCGCCGGATGCTGGTGATACGCACGGCCGCCGTCGCGGCCGTGGCGGTTCCGCTCGGCGTGTTGGCGGGCTCGCTGCTGGCCCGGGTCGGGACGACGCTGGTGGCGGTGGACGCGTCGGGCAGCACCCCGACGCCTCCTCTCGAGGCGACGATTGGATCTGTCTGGACCCCGCTGACATTGCTCGCGGGCATCGGGGCGGGGCTGCTCGTGGCCGGCGTCGTGGCATTGCGATCGCTGCGCGAACGGTATCCGGTTCCAGCCGAGGCCGACCTTCGATGAGACCGACGGTCGCGCCCCCGAGACCAGCTCGTGCCGACGCCGTCCGCGTCACCGACCTCTTCTGCCTCTACACGGTGCCGGGCGGGGCGACGGTTGCCGCCCTGCGCGGCATGTCGCTGCACGTCGCGCCCGGCGAACGGCTCGTGGTGCACGGCCCGAACGGCTCGGGCAAGACGACTCTGCTGCGGGTCCTCACCGGCGAGGTCGCCCCCAGCGCCGGATCGGTGACCGTCGACGGCGTCGAGCTCGCCGGCGCCAGCGCCAGCCGGATCGCCGGGCTGCGCCGCACCGTGCTCGGCCTGGTCGATCAGCAGTCCGGACGCATGCTGCGTGCCGAGCTGCGAGTGGGCGACAACGTGGCCCTGCAGCTGAGGCTGGCCGGGCATTCCCGCGCCGAGGCCGATGCGCGCGCGGGCAAGCTGCTCGGCGAACTCGGGCTCGCGACCCTCGCTGACCGCAGACCCGCCACACTGTCGGCCGGCGAAGCACAGCGCGTGGCCGTCTGCGCAGCCGTCGCCCACAATCCCACCGTGCTGCTCGCCGACGAGCCGACCGGTGAGCTCGACATCGACGCCGCCGACGCGGTGTATGACCTGCTCGCATCCGCCGCGGACCGGGTGGGCGCCACGTTGCTTCTGGTCACCCACGACCCGCGGGCTGCCCGCATCGGCGACCGGGTCGTGCGGATCCGCGACGGCCGGCTGTCCGAGCAATGGCACCCGGACCGCCCGCACGACGAGTCCCTGGTCGTCGACTCGCGCGGCTGGGTACGGCTGCCGGAACCCTTGCGGCAGCGGGCCGGGATCCTCGGCGACGTGAGCGTGGACGAGGAACCCGGACGCATCCTGCTGGGCGGACACTCGTCCACCCGGGACAGGTCCGGGTGGGACGCCGACCCGGATCTGGTTGGTCCAGTACCCGCCCCGTTGCCGTCGCCGGCCGCTGACGGCAAGCCACTTGCCCGGCTGCGTCACGTGCATGTCGCCTACGGCGAGCGGACCCTGTTCGCCGGCATCGACCTGGTAGTCCAGCCGGCCGCACTGACCGTCGTGCGCGGCCGTTCGGGTGCGGGCAAGTCGACGCTGTTACGGCTGCTGCTCGGGCTGGCTGATCCGGACTCCGGGTTCGTGAGCCTGGCCGGCTGCCCGCTCGACGGCCTGGACCGCGCTGCCCGGGCCGACCTGCGCCGATCCTGTGTCGGCGTCGCCACCCAGAGCGGGGCGCTCGCCGAGCCGTTGGACGCCCGCGAGAACCTCACCCTGGCGCGCGCGGCCCGCGACCTGCCACCGGACGACGCGGTGGTGAGCGCGACGATCGAAGCCCTGGGCCTCGAGCCCGTCGCCCGCCGCCCGGTGCGCCTGCTGTCCGGCGGAGAGCGCCAGCGGGTGGCTATCGCACGGTCCCTCGTGGTGCAGCGGCCCCTGGTCGTGCTCGACGAGCCCACGTCCCGACAGGACGAGGCGCATGCCGAACTGCTCAGCGCCGCGCTGGTGGCAGTGTCGTGCGCGGGCGCCGCCGTCCTCTGCGCGACGCACGATCCGGTGCTAGCTGCGGCAGCGGACTACGTCATCGACCTGCGATGACGCCCCGACCGGCGCTGGACGGTGCTGGACGGTGCCGCGCCGGGGCGCACCTCGACGCCGGGCCCGGGCGGGCTGTGCCGGGCCTCGGTCACCGAGCCGGGGTAACCTGAATCGCGGGGTGTGCCGATGGATCGTGCCGAACTGTTCGCCTCGCTCGCCGAGGCCGGGCCCAGCCTCGAGGACATCGTCTACGTCGAGCGACGCGGAGCGGAATACGCCTGGCATCGGGTGACTCCAGACGCCGAACCTCCCCCAGCTGACGCCGGGCCGGATGTGTGGATGTATTTCTCCGGGGCCTGGCCGCAGGACGATCCGGTCCGGCTCCAGGGGTTCTGCGAGGACATGCTCGCCGAGATGGAGTCGATGGCCGGCGGCGACGACCG
>QHCC01000172.1:0-3755 GCA_003243915.1 Pseudonocardiales bacterium
GCCAGGAACAGCACCAGACCCAGCACGCTTGCCACCGCGAGCACGAAGCCGATCGTCACCGACAGACGCGGCACGAACAGCGGTTGACCCGAGCTGGCGGTTCGGACGCTGCGCAACACCGTCAATGCATAGGTGAAGGTCGCCAAGAACAGCGCCAGTGTCGCTTGGACGAACAGATCCCGGGTGAAGGTCCTAAGCAGCCGCGGCGAGAACTGCCCGCTGGCCAGCTGCAGAGTGACGACTGTCAGGGAGAACGTCAGGGACGTGACCGTGATGAGCGACCCGGCCACGGCAGTCAACATCGTTCGAGCGGCGGCGGCGTCACCGCCGAACAGGTACTGACTCGCCCAGGAGGGCAGGTGCGTGTCGACACGCACGTCCAGACGTGTCAGGCCGACGCCGAGGATGACCGCCAGCACCACTCCGACGGTGGGCAGCGGCCACAGCTGAGTCCGGACAGCGTCGCGCGCAGCATCGAGTCCGTTACGCACAGCAACCAGCTATCCGTACGTCGGCGAATGCCAGGCAACTCATCGGATCAGTGTGCTCGACCAGCGACCTCGGACCTAACGCGGCCGGTCCCATAATGCGTTCGCGACACGGTCACCAGCAGGACGCGATCCCGTCGCCCAACGAGAGCGGCCTGTCACCCAGTCAGAAGACATACACGTCACCAAACGTGGCGCTCCCCTCGGGAGTTCCGTCCGGCGCCGAGGTCGGTAGATCCGACCAGATCCGGCGCACCGCTCAGGACCGCGACCCGCCGGGCTACCGAGGGATGGCGATTGAGCAGCCGGGCCACCAGTCCCGGCCGCCGGCGCGTTCCCCGCCGAGGACCTGCAACGCCGCCGCGAGCTGCGGTTCCACACCCACCCCTGCCGCGTACCGGTCGGCCGCGTACTCGCCGCGCCGGCTCACCGCGGCGTCGACCAGCGGGCACACGTCTGCGCACACCGCGACCACGCTCAGCACGGCCGTCGCAGCACCGCCGGGACCACCGCGATCACCACGCCCGGCCGCGACGACGCGAGCAGACGCAGTGGTTACCGCCCGCCGACCGTCGCGAGTCCGAGCCCGATCACCAGCCGCGAGGCGAACAGCCACGGCGCCCCACCTACATCTGCCGACGGTTGATTGGTGCGACAGTGGCAGCGTGACCCGCTGGCGTGCCTTGGACAACAATGCAGCGGCGATCGCGCCCTGTGTGCTGGCCGTGACCTCGATCGTCGGGTTCGTGCTCGTGTATCTCCTCACTGTGCGCACCACGCCCGGACGGCAATTCGGCGACGCGTCGCTGCGTGGTGCGCTCGTCACCAACTCCGCAGTTGTCGACGCCGTCGACGCGGTTCTCGGGGTGGTGTCGGTGGCCACGCTGCTCGGTGGACTAGCGGCGATCGCGCTGATCGCGTTGGTGCGACTGCGGCGGGCACCGGGTCTGGCGGCGGTCGGGCTGCTGGTCGCGGCCAACACCTCGACCTGGCTGCTGAAGACTCATCTGTTGACCCGGCCCGCTTTCGGCCTGCGCGAGATTGCGCCGGCGACCCACAACAGCCTGCCGAGCGGACACACGACGGCGGTGTTCTCCGTCGTAGTAGCCCTGTTGGTCGTCGTGCCGGCGCGGGCACGCCGCCCAATCGCGATCACCGGTGGCGCGGCTGCCGTGGTGATGGCGCTGGCCACGATGTCGGCGGGATGGCATCGGGCCGGCGACTCGATCGCGGCGTTTCTCGTGGTCGGGGCGTGGGCGGGCATCGCCGGCATCGCAACGGTGCTGGCCGACGACACGGCCCCGGCACGAGTCCCGGCACCCGGCATCGGCGACCGATCGGGGGGGCGGTGGCTGATCGCCATGACGCTCGGATCCGTCGGAGTGGGATTCTGTCTCGCGTTCGGGTTGGTGCTCATCCGTCCATTGCGGACGAGCACGCTCGGCGCGGTATCGGCGTTCGTCTGCGGCGGCGTTCTGATCGTCGCGGCGGCGGTAGCGGTGCTGATGGGCGTGCTGCTGGTGCTCAAGCGAATCGATCGCTAGACCCGGGCGCACGACGAGCGGATGCCACCGGATTGCGACGACGGCCGCAAATCGGGCGGCCGCCCGAGGGTCACCCTTCAGGCGTCGGGGCGGATGCGAGGCCGAGCCTCATCGGCGTCATCGCTCACTCTCACCGGCGGCCGATCCTCGCCCGTCCCGGTTCCGGATCGACGCGGAGCCCTTGTGATGGTCGCGCCGGCCGGACTCCCGCGCCAGCACCGTGGCGAGTTTGCCGATCGCTGCGGTACACGCCTCGTCGAGCGTCGGCGCATGGCTCGTCACAGCTACCGGCTGCCGTCCTGCCGGCCGCGCCTCAATCATGCAGCGCTTGTCCGCCGCGGTCGTTCGGCCAGCGCTCTCATCAGCGAGGTGGACCTCTACCCGGGTGAGGTAGTCAGCGAAGCGCGCGAGTCGCGCCTCGATCATGGCGGCAATGCGGTCGGCAAGTTCCTCGCGGCCGGTGACGGTGCTGTCGGTGTTGACCTGGATCTGCATTCTCCGATCCTCCTCCTCCCGTGGCGCCATCGCCCGGTTCCGCGGCCTCGCGTTCGCTGTGACTGACGGCGCAGGGCGATTGGCCACTGAGCTGAGCCCTCAGCGACGTTTCCCGCGTCGGCGCTGACGGTGGGTACCTGCCCAGTGAGCGATGATGGTGGGAACGCTTCAAGAGATGTGCGATTCACTCGTGGCAGGACGGGTCAGCGTCGTGGCATCGTGCGTGGCGTCGTGGTGGCTCGAGGATGACGTTGGCGGCATGATTGTCGCGGACCGGCGGTTGCCGGGGGTCCGCGAGCGGAGCAGTAGGGCGACGCGGGGAGAGGGTCATCGGCGTCATGCAGTCTTTCCCACCCGAGCGGGTACCCGAGCTTGACGTCGGCGATCGGGTGGTGGCTGTTCATCACCTGGGTGGATACTTTCGCCGGCCGGTCCCCCGGGGCACGACGGGGGTCGTGGTCGACCGGACGGCCGACGGAAGCCTCGGCTTGGCGTTCGCAACCGGACACACGCTGCGGGTGGATCCGAACGATGTCGCCCTACCCGACCCGCGCGACGATCTGGCGGCCGAGCAATGACCTCAGCGCGTTAGTTGATGCGCGCGGTCGGCCGACGCACCTCGCCCCGCGAGCGCAGCCGGACCGGAGGAGCGGTCTTCGCCCGCGCTGGCGAATCGCCACCCGAACTCCGCGGTGGGTCGATGCGGGCCTCGCGGGCGCGCGGCGCGCTCGCTACGTCACATCGGGTGCTGCGTGCGGCCAACAGTTACGACCTGACCGGCCGCGCGGCCGAGGCGGCGTTCTTCGCTGCGCTGGCGCTGCTGCCGGCTGTGCTGACGCTGGTCGCGGTGCTGCGTGCTGAGCGGCCCGCGTTCGGCGGCGACGCGGCGCCGCGGGTGTCGGCGGATCTGGCCAGGTTGCTGCGGGTCGTGCTCACGACCCGCGGCGGTGTCGCGGCCGATTCCGCCGACTCGCCGTTGCGTACCCCGAGTCGCGGCCTGCTCGGGTGGGGATCCTTGTCGCGGTACTCGTGTTGGCCTGCGGCATGAGGTCGGTTCAGCGTGGCCTGACGGTCATTTCCGGTGTCCCAGCGCGCAACGCGCGACGTGAATAGGCCGCGCGATTCTCCTAGCGGCGGGAGTGCTGGCTCTGGGCAGCGTGTTGTTGGCTGCGTTCACGCTGGGGCCGCTGCTGGGCCACAGCAAGCAAGTCGGCGGCGACACAGCCGA
>QHCC01000172.1:3841-8378 GCA_003243915.1 Pseudonocardiales bacterium
CCCGATCTACGTCGCGATCGCCGCCCACGTCAGCCCCACCCTGGGCTCCCACGGCGGCGGACTGATCGTGCTGGTCTGGCTGTATCTGATGACCCTCAGCCTGTTCCTCGGCGCCGATCTCAACGCCACCTGCCTGCCCCGGCCAGCACGCGGCGACAACTCCACCGGGGCGCGGCGCTGACCTGTGAGACGTTAGGGCCTGGGCGTGGGCGGGAGAGCCCGCGGCTAGGAGTCGGGGTGCGCGACGGCGGCGTAGGAGCCGATCGCGATCAAGCGGTCCCCGACGATGGTGCAGGTGGCCAACGTCAGCGCGACGAGCCGGCCAGTGTCCGGGTCGAAGTCGACGTCGGTCACCGGTCCGAGGTCTTCCCCGGCTGTGTTCAGGACTCGCTTGCCGATCAGTCGCTGATCTTTGCCGGACAATTCGGCGACGGCGTCATTGGCGTCGATGATCACCTCGGCGCCCGGGACGGTGACCGCGTCGGCACCGAAGCTCGTGATACGCGCCCACAGCAGGGTGTCGCCATGATCGGTCTTCTTCAACGTAATCGCGACCAGGCTGTGCGAGTGCGGGTCGATCACGAAGTCCGCGATCTGTCCCACGGTCTCGGCGGTGCTGGTGCTCACGACCCTTCGGCCGGAGGCCTCGGAAAACAGCATCAGCGTGGTCCTTCCAGCTGCTGGCGGAAGGCCAGCACCGCCGCGCCGAACCCGGCGAGATCGTGCGCGACGAATTCGGTTGCACTCGCCGGCACCATCAGATGATCCCCCGAAACGGCGAGAGTGTCCGGAAGCGGGATGAACACCTTAGTGCCCTTCGTTCCCAGCGCCTCCGAGGACTCCGCCTCGTAGCCGACCACGTCGCACTGCCCACCCCCGCGCTCGGAGACCTCGAGAATGACGTCCACGACCGTCCCCAGCTCCGTCCCGCTGTCGGTGAGGACCTGCGAACCCAGCACGTCACCGCCCGAGCCACCCGAGGACGCGGACCGATCCAGCACCGTCGCGGTAGGCTCCAACACCTCCGCACCCCGGATCATCACCGCATCCGGCCCCAAAGCCATCACCGCCGACCACGACAAGGCCTGCTTCGACGGACCAGAAAACAGTCCCCGCCCGGCCAGGGTGAACCCGCCGACCGCACCACCACCGGCGGAATACACGACGTCCTTGATCTGGGCGACGTCCTCCCCGGCGAGCGTGACTACCGGACGTTTCGTCACCTCCGAGGTGCGCATCAGGCGGCTCATCGCCCAGCCCTGCGTCCTCGGGTGCGCGGCGACTGGCCCGGGTCCACGATCACCCCGCCGCGGCGGCGGCGGAACTGGATCGCGAGTAACCCTCCGACCACGATCACGGCGACCACCACGATCACGACCAACCACACCCACCAACTCATGGCGCCACTCCTCTCGACTCTGAGCGCACCAACCGGGGCGCTGAGGAGAGTCCTCACCATCGACCGGATCGGACAAGAACCATCCCGCCACCACGCTAACCCCAACAACCACGGCGGACTACGAATTCGACCCGAGGCTGCCTCGCCCGCCCCGCTCAACCGGAGCGGATCAGCTGCAGCGACGCAACGGCAAGCCCGCTGTGCCGTCGACCACTCAGCTAGCCGCCGTTACCCGAGTGGGTCTAGCCGCCCAGTCAGGCGCGGCCGGGCATCACGCCTCCCCGGCCAAGCCGATATCAATCCAGCATCCCCGCAACGTCGCCGCTAGCCGGGACATGCGCGGTAATAGCTTCGCTGACCGGGTCGAGGTCGACATCGGTAACCAGTTCGATGTCTGCACCGATCGGGTGCCGAACTCGCTTGCCGAGATTTCGCTGCGGGTGATGGTGACCGCGTCAGCGGCATTCCCGATCTAGCGCCAGACCGGCGACACAAGGCAGAGCCTAGGAACGATAGCGCCGCAGCCGCGGTTCATGTTCGATCGTGGGCAACCCCGGAACACCGGCGACCTGCCCTGCCTCGACCTCACCCGAGCCGAAGCCGACCGGATGCGATCCCGCCTCAGGGGTGCCGGTCAATCCCGTGTCGGCCGCCTCGACACCGGTGTGCGGCCCAGGGCGGTCATTGTCGCTGTATCCGACGTTGTAATGTTCGAACAACACGCGCTCCTGCTCCGCATCGAGCGCAACCTCCTGATCTCCGTGCGGGGCCGCGGCCAGATCATCACTGGTATAGGGCACCAACAATCGCCCGTCATCCCAGCGCGACTGCGCCAACGGGACCAGTGAATGATGCCGACCGAACAACCCGCTGCGCACAGCGACCCACGTCGGCGTCTCGGACTCATCATCAACGAACAACCCGACAACGGTCCCCAGTTGCTCGTCAAGATCGTTCACCACATCAGCACCGTCAAGACGGTCATAGTCAGGAACATCCACGGGAATCAGCCTCACGTTGCGAAGGGTGGCTAGCGCTCACTATGACCTACCCGAGGAAGCACTCGACGCGGCTACCTAGAAACGGCCGCAAGGACCGGGGTCGCCCGGACTCGAATCAGGTGCCCGGCGGGACGCTCACATAACGCGGCGGCTGCCCCCTTGTTGGTGTGGCTCGCGCACCTTGAGAAGGGCCAGGCTTGGTTGCCTCATCCAAGCGACGCAGGAGCGCCTGGAAACCTCCTGTATGCCGCCGACCCTAAAGAGCCGGTGACCATCCAGCGCTTCGCGCACGGGGTCGGCCAGTGCCATATGGCCACCCGACCCGAGGACGGTGTGGTGCACCGAGATCTTCGGGTGTTCCCATAACAAACCTGTTCATCACACCAGCGGCTCGACGCTGCCCACCCATGGGGTCGGCCACTCCCGGACTCACGATCATGGCGCTCGGCGCGCGAGCGGCTGATCGGCGTATCGCGCCGTAGGTATCCCAGTGCTCTGTCATGTGTGACGACAGAGCACTGGGCGTGTTCAAGCTCGCCGTGGTCACGCATTAGACGCTTCTTGCGGCACACTTCGGGTGTGAGCTTGACGAGTCGACTCGACCGTGCGCAGCGCCACAACCGGGCGGTGAGCTTTCCCATTGCGGTGATCTACAAATACTTCGACGACTCGGGCGCATATCTGGCGGCGTTAATCACCTACTACGCATTCGTGGCCGTACTGCCGTTGCTGTTGCTGCTGACAACGGTGCTCGGCTTTGTGCTCATCGGGGACTCGGCTTTGCAGCGCCGCATCGAATCCTCGACGGCGAGCCAATTTCCGCTCGTCAACGACATCGTGGGACACCCCAGCGGCCTCGGTGGTGGGGCATTCGGCATCATCGTCGGCGTCGTCGGCGCGCTCTACGGCAGCGTTGGGGTGGCGCAGGCGACACAATACGCAGCGAATAGCGCGTGGTCGGTACCTCGCAACGAACGGCCCAACCCCTTGCGGGCCCGCGCACGGAGCCTGCTGTTGGTGGCCACGGCCGGACTGGGTCTGCTCGGCACGACTGTTCTGTCTGCACTGACGTCGAGCAGCGTCGGCTCCTTCGGCGGGGCGCTCACACTAACGGTGCTCCTCGCCTCCCTTCTGATCAGCGCCGCGATGTTCATATTCGTGTTTCGCATCGCCAGCGCGTGCGACCTGACAGTGCGTGAGGTGGCGCCGGGCGCCATTGTCGCCGCGGTCGCATGGCAACTACTTCAAACCTTCGGCTTCGTCTATGTCGGCCAAGTCGTCCATAGTTCAAGCACCACCAACAGCGTTTTCGCCCTTGTCCTTGGGCTGCTTGCCTTCCTCTACATCACCTCCGTTGTCGTGGTCATCTGTATCGAGGTCAATGTGGTCCGCGTCAAGCATCTCTACCCCCGGGCCCTGCTCACCCCGTTCACCGACAACGTCGAACTAACGCGCGGCGACCGACTCGCATACACAGGACAAGCCGAAGCTCAACGCGCGAAAGGATTCCAAGCGATCGACGTCACCTTCAGTCGAGACGACACAGACACCGCTTCCGGGTCCGATGCAGACCGTCCGGACTAGTCCGACAAGATTCGTCGGGGGGAGCAGCGTGAAGGCGACGCTTCGGGTACACGGGTCCGGCCGCGGATCGACCGACCCCGCCAGCGCCCCGCTTCGCCCGGATGCACCGTGACCTTGGGCCGGTGGGCGTGCCGTAACGCCGAGAGCCCTTATGCGGAAACAGAATCTGCGCTGTCTAGGCGCTGATTCTGGCCGGCGCAAAGAGCCTCGGGCAGATTCAACAATCCGGTGCGATCAGCGCGTTTCGAGATCAGAATCTCGCGGCCGGGCGACTTGAACCAAATCGACCGACACGCACTCTCAGGACTGACATTTCGGTGACCTAGACTGCTACGGCCAGGAGCCGCAGAAGTCCCTAGAAAATCAGGAATTCTGCGTCGAGCTGAGGGTTTCTGAGTTCACGACGTAGTTCGCAGGTGTCTCGCGACATCGTTCACACCCTGAGGATTGGGGTGGTGGGCGACGTCGATGGCCCGGGTTGTGATCACAGCAGTCGTGCTCGAAGGCGTTCACCTCGCTAGGGTTGGACCATGAGTTCCGCTGACATCCGCTT
>QHCC01000173.1 GCA_003243915.1 Pseudonocardiales bacterium
GACTACGAGGTGTTCCTGCTGTCCCGCATCCGCGAGGCGTGGCTGGACTCGCCACAGACCTCCGCCGACAACACCCACGCGGTCGCGCTGGGGCTGGGCCGCACCGGGCGGATCGTCACTGCCGCCGCGCTGCTGATGGCCATCGTGTTCGCCGCGATAGCCGGTTCGCGGGTGTCGTTCATGATGCTGTTCGGCGCGGGGCTTACCCTCGCGGTAGTGATGGACGCGACGATAGTGCGAGGAATCCTGGTGCCGGCCTTCATGCGGCTAGCCGGCCGGTGGAACTGGTGGGCACCGCGCCCACTGGCCCGCCTGCACGCCCGCTTCGGCCTGTCCGAGGCGGCTGCCCCGTCCCCGGTCGACGTGGCCGAGCGAGAACTCATGACGACGCGATGAGCGCCTCCTGCGACAGTAGTGAGCGCGAGGGTAGTGAACGCGACCCAACCGCGAGGAGCGCTCGCGCGAAGAGCCGCTGGTCGCGCCGAAGGCGCGTGGCACGTCGATGATCCCGCCGAGCGCAGCGAGCAGCCGTGAGCGGGGAATGAAGCGGCGGCGAGCCTCCCGGGGATCCGGGGAGGATCTCCGGGCAGAGATCGTGGCTGCGGCGAAGGAGTTGCTGGCCAAGTCGGGCAGTGCCGACGCCATGTCGATCCGGGCGGTGGCCGATGCGGTCGGCGTGACCTCGCCGTCGATCTACCTGCACTTCGCCGACAAGGACGACCTGCTCAGCGCGGTGGTCGTCGACGTGTTCACCGAACTGGACGCGGCCATGCTGAGCGCCGCGGAAGGCCTCACGGCGCCGATGGAACGGATGCGGGCCTTCGGCTTGGCGTACGTCCGGTTCGCAGTCGATCATCCCGAGCACTACCGGATCGCGGCGCTGGATTCGTGCCCGCGCCCGAATGTGGACGAGGTGCTCGCGACGTCGGCGTTCGAGCACTTCAATGCGACGGTCAAGCAGTGCATGGACGCCGGCATCTTCGCCCCCGGCGACCCGTTGCCCATAACCCTCGAGCTCTGGGCGGCGGCGCACGGAATCGCGGCGCTGATGATCACCAAGCCCTTCCTGCCGTGGGGCGATGTCGAGCAGGTCGCCGATCGGGTGCTCCGTGCGGCGGCGTTGGGCCGCGCGACCGCCGACCTCATCGGCGGCGACGTCACCCCGGCCCGCGTCACCGAGTGGCTGGCCGCGCAGAAGACGCCGGCCCGCTCACCGAAGCAGTGACCGGTGCGCGTCCCGCAGCTGCCGGCTGAGCTGCACACCTCCGAGCGACCCAGTTCGACGGCCCAGTGGACGACGCTCGGGCGGGCGCTCGAGCTGGAACGCCCGAGGGGCCGGCGAATCGTCAGCGACGAGTACGCGCCGGTGTTCCTGAGCCCGCTGAGCCGCACAGTGCTGGCCCCGCTGCGGCTGAGCATCCCGCTGGTGCAGCTGGCCGAACGTCATCCGCTGGCCGGCGTGTCGGCCTCCGCACTGTGCCGGCACCGCTTCATCGACGAGCATCTGCGTGCCGCGCTCGCCGACGCCGAGGTCGCGCAGGTGCTGATTCTCGGCGCCGGATACGACAGCCGCGCCTACCGCTTCGCCGACGAGCTGGCCGGACGCCCCGTTCACGAGGTCGACCTGCCGCCGCTGTCGCGGCGCAAAGCCCAGATCGTCGCAGAACATCCAGCCTGTTTCATCGGCAATGCCATCACCCGCGTCGAGATCGACTTCCGCACCGAGTCGCTGGCCGACCGGTTGACACAGAGTGGTTTCGTGGTGGGCGCGCGGACGTTCGTGGTGTGGGAGGGCGTCAGCATGTACCTCACCCGCGCTGCCGTCACCGACACTCTCGGCACGCTCGGTGGGCTGTGCGGCGCCGGCTCCACGGTGGCCATGGACTTCTGGTATCGCCTGGACGGGATGGCGCCAGGCAGGCAGGTGCGCCGGCTCGGCGCGCGAGCCATCGCGTTGATCGGAGAGCCGGTCACGTTCGGCGTCGCGCCGACGGACGTGGCCGCCCTGCTCCGCGTCCACGGCTTCGAGGTGTTCGACCTCGTACGATCGCACGAGCTCGCGGCGCGCTACTCGACGGGCGGCCGCCCGTGCGAGGAGTCGATCTACGTGCTCGCCGCGCGACACTGAGACGCCGCTGATCAACAGCCCGTGAGCCTGGCTGCTGCCATGCTGGCGGCGTGTTGATCACCTAGCGAAGGGCGCCCCCACGGATCGAGCATGCGAACCAGCCGAACCAGCCGAACCAGCCGAGCTGGCCGAGCTGGCCGAGCTGGCCGAGCTGGCCGAGCTGGCCGAACCAGCCGAACCAGCCGAGCTGGCCGAACCAGCCGAGCTGGCCGAGCCAGCCGAACCAGCCGAACCAGCCGACCGACGCTAACCGCCGCCGATATCGACCGCCTGCACCCGGTCCTCGAACTTGGTCGACAGCACCACAGTGGTGCGGGTGCGGGCCACACCCTTGATGGCATTCAGCATGCCGATCGCCCCCTCCAGGCCGGCGACATCGGGCACCCTGACCTTGACGACGAATGTCTCCTCGCCGGCGACGAACCAGCAGTGCTCGACCACCGGCAGCGCGGCCAGTGCTTCGCACAGCTCGTCGGTATCGGCGCTGTCGTTGATGAAGATGCCGATCAGCGCATTCATGGCGTAGCCCAGGGACTCCGCCGCGACGGCCGCGTGGTAGCCGGTGATCACACCGGCGGCCTCCAGTTTGGCCACCCGTTCGTGGACGGCCGGCGCGCTCAGGCCGACGAGCCGCGCCAGCTCGGCGTAGGTGGCGCGGGCGTTCGCGCGCAAGGCATCGAGCAGTCGCCGGTCGACGGAGTCCACCAGCGCAGTCGACCCGAGCCGCCGGTGACTAGTCAAGTTCGCGGGCGGCGCCCAGGTGGCCGGTCCAGCGGGTGATCAGGTCATGCTCGACCCCGATCGCGTCGAGCACCTTGGCCGCCACGAAGTCGACGAGCTGCGCCACCGTCTGCGGTGCGCTGTAGAACGCTGGGCTGGCGGGCAGGACCACCGCGCCGGCGTCGTGCAGCGTGAGCATGTGCTGCAGGGTGGCTCTGGTGTAGGGCGCCTCGCGCGGAACGACCACGAGCGGGCGGCGTTCCTTGAGCGTGACGTCGGCCGCGCGCTGCAGCAGGTCCTTCGACAGCCCGATCGCGATGCCGGCGACCGCGGCGGTCGAGGCCGGCACCACCACCATGCCCCGGGCCGGATAGGAGCCGCTGGCCGGTCCTGCGGCTAGATCGCCCGCGGGCCAGTAGGTGACGTGCGCGATGTCGCGGCCGAGCCAGCCGGCCAGATCGTCGCGCCAGTGGCCGTCGCGAAACGTCAACCCCGTCTCGTCGAGCAGGGTGAGACGCGCGGCGCGGGAGACGATTAGATCCACCGGATGGCCGGCGTCGAGCAGCCCGGTGAGCACCGCCCGGGCGTAGGGCGTGCCGGACGCGCCAGACACCCCCACCACCCAAGGCCGGCGGGTGCTAGTCACCGCTTTGCACCTTTGAGCGCCCCAAATCAGCCCAATTTGGGGCGCTGAAAGGTGCAAAGCGGTGCATCATGCGGCCAGGCCGTGGATGAGCAGGTCACCCACGCCGCATCCGAACAACCCGATGCCGATGACGCCGTTGGCGGTGAAGAACGCCCGGTTGACGCGCGAGAGGTCATCGGCGCGCACGATCGTGTGCTCGTAGGCGAGCACGACCGCGGTTAGTGCGACGCCCACCCACCACAGCCAACCCAGCCCGGCCGCCGCGCCGAACCAGACGAAGGCCGCCAGGGACGCGGCGTGCACGGCGGCCGAGGCACGCAGCGCCGTCACAATGCCGAAGCGCGCCGGGAACGAGCGGGAGCCGATCCGACGGTCGATCTCGGCGTCCTGGCAGGAGTAGATCAGGTCGAAGCCGCCGATCCAGGTGCCGACCGCGATACCGAGCGCGTACGGCGCCGCCGATGTCAGGACGCCGGCGTGATCGGTCACCGCGATCCAGGCACCGACCGGAGCGACGAACTGGGCCAGGGCGAGCAGCACCTGCGGGAAGTCGGTGAACCGTTTGCCGTAGGAGTACAGGACGAGCAGGGCAATCGCGACCGGTGCGAGCGCCAGGCACAGCCACGAGAGCAGGGCCGCCGAGGTGAGGAAGATCGCCAGCGCCACGACCGTACCGACCCACGCCGAACGAACAGACAGCTGACCGGTGACCAGCTCGCGCCGGGCGGTGCGCGGGTTCAGCGCGTCGAAGTCACGGTCCAGGATGCGGTTTGCCGACATCGCCACCGTGCGCGCCGACACCATCGCGACGGTGATCAGTGCGAGCTGCATCCAGTGCACGGTCCGGCTCTGCAGCCACATCGCCGTGAGGGCCGAGATATAGGCAAAGGGCAGCGCGAACACCGAATGCTCGATCATCACCAGTCGCAGGAACGCCCTGACCTTGTTCGGTTCAGGCGTCGCGACGACCGGGGTGGCGGACACGCACCGAGTGTGCCAGCCGCCCTCCGCCTCGCCCCGCCGGCGCCTGGTTTGACACCGCGCGCCCGGCAAGTGGGAGGGTTGCCGGATGGCGACACAGGTGATGAATCTGCTCATGGAGGCGCTCGGGCAGCTGCGCGTCCAATCCACGCCGAAGCGGGTCCGTGCCCTCATCGGCGACGCGGTCGCGGCCGACACCACCCACCCGATGCTGGTGTGGGAGCCGGGTCGCGGCGTCCCCTACTACGCCGTCCCTGTCGACGACCTGCGTGTCCAGCTCATCCCTACCGAGGATGATCGGAACACCGCAACCGCCGACGCGCAGCAGGACGACGGCGGCGGCGGCGTGAAATTCGTCCCTCCCGGCAACTTCCGGGGGCACACCACCGACGGCGTCGAGATGACCGTGGTGGGGCTCGGCCCCAACCTGCCCGGTGCGGCGTTCCTGCCGCTGGACATCGACCTGGCCGGCTACGCCATCCTCGACTTCGACGCCTTCGATGCCTGGCTCGAGGAGGACGAGGCGATCATCGGCCATCCCCGCGATCCATTCCACCGCATCGACGTCCGGCGCAGCTCCCGCCACGTCAAGGTGAGCCTCGACGGCGTCGTCCTGGCCGACAGCACGCGCCCGCAACTGGTGTTCGAGACGCCGTTGCCGGTGCGGTACTACCTGCCCACCGAGGACGTGCGCGTCGGCCTGGTCGGACCGAGCGCGACGAGCTCGGCGTGCGCGTACAAGGGGATCGCGTCCTACTTCACCGCGCAACTGCCCGACCGCGAAGTGCCCGACATCGCGTGGTCCTACCTGAGCCCGCTGCCGGATGCGATCGACCTGCGCGGCCTGATGTGCTTCTACAACGAGCGCGTCGACATCGAACTAGACGGCCAACCGCTGGAGCAGGCCGTCACCCGCTGGTCGTGAACCAGGCGCCGCGTCGGCGGACTCATCGACGCCCGCGCCCGATCCCGTACTCGTTCCAGCGCCGATCGACCTTGGCCGTCGTTGCGGCGTCCAGCACGCATTCCGCGGGCCAGCCGCCGGCGCGGCGGTAGCCCTCGGTAGGCAGCTTGCGCGTCGCGTCGACCCCGAGCTTGCCGCCGAAGAACTGCTCGTAGGACGCGTGGTCTAGGTGGTCGACCGGCCCGACGGTGTGCAGCGCGTCGTGGGCGTAGTCGACGTTGCCGAACGCGCGCCAGGCCACCTCGGAGTAGTCGTGGACGTCGCAGTCGGCGTCGACCACGACGATCAGCTTCGACAGCGACAGCAGGCCGGCGCCCCAGATCGCGTTCATCACCTTCTGCGCGTGTTTCGGGAACCGTTTGTCGATCGAGACGATGCAGCAGTTGTGGAACACGCCGGCCACGGGCAGGTCGTAGTCGACGATCTCGGGCACCGTCATCCGGATGAGCGGCAGGAAGATCCGTTCGGTGGCCTTGCCCATCGGCCCGTCCTCCTGCGGCGGGCGCCCCACGATGATCGACTGGTAGATCGGGGCCGTCCGCATCGTCAGTGTCTCGACGCGCACGAACGGGAAGGGCTCCACAGGAGTGTAGAAGCCGGTGTGGTCGCCGAAGGGCCCCTCCGGCAGGCGCCGCCCCGGTTCGACCCAGCCCTCGAGCACCACCTGCGCCGCGGCCGGGACCTGCAGCGGCACCGACAGGCAGTCGACCATGTCGACCCGCTCGCGTTGCAGGAAGCCGGCGAACAGGTACTCGTCGATCTCGGCGGGCAGCGGCGCCGAGGCCGCATACGTCACCGCCGGCGGGCAGCCGAACGCGATTGCCACCGGCAGCCGCTCACCGCGACGCTCGGCCACTGCCGCGTGCGACGTGGAGTCCTTGTGGATCTGCCAGTGCAGGCTGACGGTGCGCGAGTCCTGCAGTTGCAGGCGGTACATGCCGAGGTTGCGCGCGCCGGTGTCCAGGTGCCTGGTGTGCGTCAGGCCGAGATTGAGGAAGACGCCGCCGTCGTCGGGCCAGGACTTGATCCCGGGCAGGATCGACAGGTCCACGTCGTCGCCGCGCACGACGACCTCCTGGCACGGGGCGATCTTGACGTGCCGCGGCGGCGCCGCCCGCAGCTGGGCCACCTTGCCCAGCGCGTCGCGCAGGCCACCGACCCCGCGCGGCAGTTCCGGGCGCAGCAGATCGGCAATGCGCGCGCCGATCTCGTCGAGGTCGTCGACGCCCAGTGCCATGGCCATTCGGTGCTCGGTACCGAAGACGTTCATGGCCAGCGGCATCGTGCCCCGCGTCGGGTTCTCGAACAGCAGGGCGGGGCCCTGCTCACGAACCACCCGCGTCACGATGGCGGTGACCTCGAGGTGCGGGTCGACCGGTGCTTGCACCCGCGCCAGGTCGCCATCGCGCTCGAGCGCGCTCAGGAAGGCCTGCAGGTCGGAGAACGCCACAACCGCCAGTATCCCTGCGCCTCACCAGCTGCACGTACCTGGCGGGGCAGGCCGTCAGTTCAGGCCGGCGTAGGAGTGCAGGCCGGAGACCACGATGTTGACGATCAGGAAGTTGAACGTGATCGCGAAGAAGCCGGTCAGGTTGACCCAGGCTGCAGCACGGCCCTTCCAGCCGGCCGTCGCGCGGGCGTGCAGGTAGCAGGCGTAGATGACCCAGACGATGAACGCCCACGTCTCCTTGGGATCCCAGCCCCAGTAGCGTCCCCACGCTGCCTCGGCCCAGATCGCGCCACAGATCACGGCCACCGTGTAGAGCGGGAAGGAGAACGCGACGACCCGGTACGCGGCCTTGTCCAGGGTGGCGGCCGCGGGCAGCTTCGCGCCGAACCCGGTGAGACCACCCACCGTGGCCCCCGGCTTCTCGCAGACCCGGTCATAACGCTGGCGCACCAGGAACAGCACCGTCAGCACAGCGCTGGTCATCAGCGCGCCCTCGGCCACCGACACCAGCGTCACGTGGATCGCCAGCCAGTAGGACTGCAGCGCGGGCACGAGCGGTTGCGCCTGGGAGTACAGCACGGTGCCGGCCAGGAACATCATGACGATGACGGGCAGCAGGACGAACCCGCCGAGATGGCGGATCTGCGGGATCCGCCACATCAGCGCGAGGAATGCGATGACGCCGACGAGCCCGGCCACGGAGGCGAACTCGTACATGTTGCTCCACGGCACCGCGTCGACCGCGATCGCGCGCACCGCCACCGAACCGGCATGCACCAGCGCGCCCAGCACGGTGAGGACGAAAGCGAAACGCCCGATCCGGTCGGCAGCCGAGCCCCGTTCGCTCGACGCAGGCTGCGCGGGTTCGGCCTGCTCGACGGACGGACCGCCGGCGCCGACGAGTTCCCGCGCGGGCGCTGCGGCGGCCACCGCGGCGGGGACTGCGCCGGGCACGGTCGCGGCGATCCGGCCGCGCTTGCCGAACGAGTACTCGGCCACGAATCCGACCATGCCGACCGAATAGATCGCGATGGCCGTCGTGAACAACGAGTCGGACAGATGGGCCATCGAGCCGTCGATACCAGCCACGTCACTCCTCTCCTGCGCCGATCAGACTCACCGGCTGGTCCGCCCGCTGCGACCGCTCGTCGTGCGCCTCCGTCGCTGCATCGCGCAACCGGTGCATCAGGGTCGTGAACTCCGTCGCGAAGTTGCCCGAGTCGCTGCGCGCGAGCCCGCCCACGGCGACCACGGTAGGCGACCCGCTCGCGGCACCGGCCGACGGGGTGATCCGCAGCCACAGCCTGCGCCGGCGCACCCCTAGCGAGCCGAGCAGGCCGAGCACCATCGCCGCCGCGGCGACGAGCAGGTACCCCTGGCTGGGATCGTGGCTGACCTGCATGCTGGCCCACGGCACCCAGCCGTCGAAGCTCACCGACACACCGTTGCCGAACGTGTGGCTCTGCCCGACGGCGAGGTTGACCGCGCCGAGCTGTGTCATCTTGGACGCGTCGAGGGCGTACACCGACTGCGGCAGGCCCCGGTAGTTCAGGTCGCCCTGGTAGACGAAGATCCCGAGCACCGGATTGTCGACCTTCGGCGACACCGACCTGATGGCACCATCACCGCCCTGCTCCGGCGTGGGCGCGAAGAAGCCGCGGATGCCGACATCCTGGTTCTTGCCTGGGGCACCCTGCTCCTTGAACGCGCCTTCGGACAGCAGGGTGGCCGCATTCTGCGGGATGAACACGGCGGTGTCGTGACGCACCGTCCCGTCGGGCATCCGGATTGTCAGCTGCGGTGCGAAGCCGTGCCCGATCAGATAGAGGCGATCGCCGCCGAGGCGCAGCGGGTGGTTCACCGTGATCGTGGCGTGCTCGGCCGCGCTGTCGACATTGCGGCGGTAGGTGACGTTGGCCGCGAACTTCGATGGCTCGCCGCTGGCCGTGTAGTCGGCGGTGAACCGAGTCATTTCGTCGATGCAGAACGGGCCGGGCGCGATCTTGCCCTCGGCGGCGAAGCGGCCTGGCTTCCACGAGTCGTACTGCGAGACCGTGTTGCAGAAACCCTGGTCGGGACCCTGGACGACGATGCGGGAGCCCTGGTAGCTGTACAGCCGCCCGATCGCGATCAGCAGCAGCGATGCGAGCACCGCGAGGTGGAAGATCAAGTTGCCGGTCTCGCGGCTGTAGCCCTTCTCGGCCGACAGCGTCAGTGTGCCGCCCGGCTCGGGACGCTGCACGATCCGCCAGCGCCGCCCGAGGGCCCGGCGGGCGGCGACCGCGTAGTCGGCGGGCGGCTGAGCCGTCTGGAAGCTGCCCGACTCGGGCAGCCGCCCGAGGTTGCGCGGGGCCGGCAGCGGCTTGCGGGCCACGGCGCGGGCGTGCAGCC
The DNA here is from genome assembly GCA_003243915.1 of Pseudonocardiales bacterium. Lineage (GTDB taxonomy): Bacteria > Actinomycetota > Actinomycetes > Mycobacteriales > Jatrophihabitantaceae > QHCC01. Next base: position 9,281 of record QHCC01000173.1, read on the forward strand.
GGATCCGCGGGATCAGGCAGCCGACCAGCGAGATGAACAGCAGCAGGTAGATGGCGGCGAACCACACCGAACCGAACACGTCGAACGCCCCGACCCTGTCGAGGAAGCGGCCCCACCCACCATGCGAGGCGAGATAGCTGTCGGTCTTGTCCGGGTTCAGCGGGCGCTGCGGCAGCAACGAGCCGGGAACCGCCGCGACCGCGAGCAGGAACAGCAGGATGAGTGCGGTGCGCATGCTGGTCAGGCGTCGCCACGCCATTCGGAGCGGGCGCAGCGCGGCCCTGGCCGGTGTGCTCACAGCCCGCTGCCGATCCCGGCGCCCGGGCCGACCGTGCTGCGCAGCTCGTCCATCCAGTGGTTCCAGGTGCCGGTGACGAGCAGCAGTCCGAAGACGATCAGGAGCACGCCGCCGACCTGGCTGACGGCCCGCGCGTGCCGGCGCACGAAACCCAGCGCCCCGGACACCCAGCCGACGCCCACCGCCACGAGCACGAACGGGATGCCCAGGCCCAGGCAGTAACACAGCATCAGGAACGCGCCGCGGCCGGCCGTCGCCTGCTGGAAGGCCAGCGTGTACACGGCGCCCAGCGTGGGCGTCAGGCAGGGGGCCCAGGCCAGCCCGAACGCCGCACCGAGCAATGGCGCGCCGAGCAGGCCGGCGCGGGGAAGGCGGTGGATGCGGACCTCGCGTTGCAGGAACCCGATACCGCCCAGGAAGACCACGCCCATGAGGATCGTCACCACGCCAAGCACCCGCTCGATCGTGAGCGCGTGCTCGCGTATCGCCGCGCCGAGACTGCCGAACAGCACCCCCTCGGCGACGAAAATGGCGGTGAATCCGACGACGAACAACAACGCGCCGAACACCATTCGCCGCTGGCTGTGCTTGACGTCGACGGCCGAACCGGACAGCCCGGCGACATAGGACAGGTACCCGGGCACCAGCGGCAGCACGCACGGCGACAGGAACCCGATCAGGCCGACCAGTGCCGCGACGCCCGCAGCCACCAGCAGCGGCCCGTCGCTGACGGCATGCTCGAAGGCACCGGCAGCGAGCATCAGGACTCCGCGAGCAGCTTGTCCAGCAACGGCTGGAGGTCCTTCGCCGTCAGCTTGTTCAGATACACCACGGCCACCCGCTGATGCTTGTCGATGATCACCGTGAACGGCAGGGCGAGAGCCGGGATCTTGCCCAGCCGCAGAGCCGTCTCACCCTGCTCGTCGAACACGATCGGGTAGCTGATGTCGTTGTCCTGGACGAACGCCTCAGCCTGGCTGCGGATGTCTTTGGTGTCGATGCCGATGAAGTCGACGCCCTTGGCCTTGTCGGCGCGATACACGAGGTCGAACTGCGGTGTCTCGGTCGTGCACGGCCCGCACCAGGTGGCCCAGAAGTTGATGACGACGACCTTGCCGGTGTGCTGCGACAGCTTCATCGTGCTGCCGGTCAGCAACGTGCCGGTGAAGTCGCCGGCCTTCTTGCGGTCGCCGACGGGGTAGGTCTTACCGAGGGTGGTGCCGCTGACGAAGCGGAACTGACCGCCGCTCTGGTCGACCGCGTTCTTGCCGGTGCAGGCGGCGAGCACCAGCGCAGCGAGTGCCGCAGCAGCCAGAAATCGTGGGAGTCTCATCGCCGTCCAGTGTGCGTCACGGCCGATCCACGCCCGCAGCCGCCTCAGCTTGCTGTGGGCGGCGCCGCAGTTCCTCAGGCGCCGGCCCCGCGCCCGGGCGGCAGCGTTGCGGCCGGCTCGGCGTAGTCGACGGCCACGACATCGTCCCCGTCGAAGGTGAACGACGTGACCGAGGCCAGGCCGCACTGGCGGTGACGTGGGTCGTGGAACAGCCTGCGGCCCTCGACGGCCCGGCGGGCGATCACGATCGGGAGTTGGTGACTGACGCAGACCGCGTGCTTGCCGGCCCCGGCCCCGGCCGCGAGCGCGCCGTCGCGTGCCGCGCGGGCGGCGGCAAGCACGCGGGCGGCGATCTGCGCGTACGGCTCGCCCCAGGACGGCCGGAACGGGTTGACGAAGTACTTCCAGTTGCCGACATCGGTGAACAACCCCTTTCCCCCGGCAACCTGACGCCCCTCGAGCTCGTTGGCCGCCTCGATGAGGCGCTCGTCGGTGCCGACGCCGAGGCCGAACGAATCGGCCAGCGGCGCGGCGGTCAGCAGGGCCCGCTCCAGCGGCGAGGACACCAGGTAGCCCACGTCGTGGCGCGCCAGGTACTCCGCGGCCAGCTTGGCCTGCGCGACGCCGAGGTCGCTGAGCACGAAGCCGGGCAGCCTGCCGTAGAGGATGCGGTCGGGGTTGAACACCTCACCGTGGCGTAGCAGGTGCACTGTCGTCGTCACCTGGCCGATCCTGCCAGGCCACCGGATCGTCCTGCGCCAGCAGCGAAGCGGGCCGTGTGCTAGGGCCGGGTGCTAGGGCCGGGCCTGCGCGGCGGCGTGGGCTGCGGCGGGCAGCGCGGCTGCGATGCGATCCAGCGCGCCGTCGTCCATGGCCGCGTTGACGAACCAGGCCTCGAACGCGCTGGGCGGCAGGTACACCCCCGCGTCGAGCATGGCGTGGAAGAACGGCTTGTAGCGGTACGTCTCGGCAGCCTGCGCGCTGGCGAAATCGACCACCGGCGCCGCCGCGAAGAAGATCGAGAACAGGTTGCCCGCGTACTGCACCTGGTGCGCAACACCCGCCGCAGTAAGGGCGTCAGCGGCGAGCCGGCCGATCAACGCGGCATTGCCATCCAGCGCCGCGTACACCGACGCGTCCGCGGCGCGCAGCGAGGCCAGCCCGGCGGCGACCGCGACAGGGTTACCCGACAGCGTCCCGGCCTGGTACACCGGACCGCCCGGCGCGAGGTAGCCCATCACCTCAGCCCGCCCGCCGAAGGCCGCGGCCGGCAACCCACCGCTCATCACCTTGCCGAACGTGAACAGGTCGGCGTCGACCGGATCGAGTCCGTACCAGCCCGCGGCGCCGACCCGGAACCCGGTCATCACCTCATCCATCACCAGCAGCGCGCCATGGGCCGATGTGATCTCCCGCAGGCCGGCGTTGAAGCCCGGCAGCGGCGCGATGGCACCCATGTTGCCCGCAGCCGCTTCGGTGATCACGCACGCGATGTCGCTGCCGAACTCGGCGAAACACGCCCGCACCGCGCCCAGATCGTTGTACGGCAGCACGATGGTCTCGGCGGTCTGTGCGCCGGTGACGCCCGGGGTATCGGGCAGGCCCAGCGTCACCACCCCCGAGCCCGCGGCGGCCAGCAGCGCGTCGACGTGGCCGTGGTAGCACCCGGCGAACTTGACCACCCGGTGCCGCCCAGTCGCGCCGCGGGCAAGCCGGATCGCCGACATCGTCGCCTCGGTGCCGGAGTTGACGAGCCGCACCTGCTCGAGCGGCGCGCGCGCGCCGCCGGGCGCGGCCGCGTTCACCCGCCGGATGATCTCCTCCGCCAGCTCGATCTCACCGAGCGTGGGCGCCCCGAACGACAGCCCGGACGACGCCGCGCGCTGCACCGCGGACACCACCGCCGGGTGCGCGTGCCCCAGGATCATCGGCCCCCATGACGACACCAGGTCGACGTAGGAGCGCCCATCGGCGTCGGTGAGGTACGCACCGCTGCCGCTGACCATGAAGCGCGGGGTGCCGCCGACGGCCCGGAACGCCCGCACCGGCGAGTTCACCCCGCCCGGGATCACCCGCTGCGCACGGGCGAACAGCTCAGCTGAAACGGGCGCGTCAGGCACAGCCGAAGTGTCCCAGCAGGCATAGGGCAGGATCGACGCGACTCCCACGGAGAGGCATCACCGCATGCAGATCGAAGGCAGCGTCGCAGTCGTCACCGGTGGCGCGTCGGGGCTCGGCCTGGCCACCGCGCACCGGCTCGTCCGGGCCGGCGCCCAGGTCGTGGTGCTCGACCTCCCGTCGGCGCCGGGGCCCGCCGCGGAGAAAATCGGCGCGGCCTTCGCCCCCGGCGACGTCACCGAGGAGGCCGACGTCACCGCCGTCCTCGACGCCGCCGCCGCCCGCGGCCCGCTCCGCATCGTGGTCAACTGCGCGGGTGTCGGGACCCCGGGGCGTGTCATCGGTCGCAACGGCGTGCTGCCCCTCGACCAGTTCGTCCGCGTGGTGCAGGTGAATCTGATCGGCACGTTCAACGTGCTGCGCCTGGCCGCCGAACGCATCGCGGCCACCGAACCGGTCGACGGCGAACGCGGCGTCATCGTCAACACCGCCTCTGCCGCCGCCTTCGACGGCCAGATCGGGCAGGCGGCCTACGCGGCATCGAAGGGCGGCGTCGTCGCGATGACCCTGCCGATCGCCCGCGACCTGGCCGACAAGCTGATCCGCGTCATGACGATCGCACCCGGCCTGTTCCAGACGCCGATGCTGGCCGGCCTGCCGCAGGAGGCACAGGATTCCCTCGGCGCGCAGGTGCCGCACCCCAGCCGCCTCGGTCACCCCGACGAGTACGCGGCGCTCGTCGAGCACATCGTCACCAACCCGATGCTCAACGGCGAGGTGATCCGCCTGGACGGCGCGATCCGGATGGCCCCGCGATGAGCGCCCGCGCGTCGAGCAACGCGATCGATGCCGAACGCGCGCGGGCCGAGTGTCCGCCCGAGCCCGCGCCGTCATGATCGGCTGGGCAGCTCGCGGCGCATGACCACGCGGGTGCCCACGGCATCCAGGCCGGCCGCCCGCTCCTTGTCCCGCAACCGGACGAGTCCCGGCGAGAGGTCCTCGAGGACGGCGAAGCCGCGCGCTGCGTAGAACGGGGCGTTCCACGCGACGTCGGCGAAGGTGGTGAGGGTGATCGCCCGGTAGCCGGCGGCGGCCCAGTCGCAGGCGGCCTCGAGCAGTGCCGTGCCCAGACCCGAGCGCATCCGGCCCGGGATGACGGCCAGCTCCGCGAGGTGGGCGACGCCGTCGAGCTCGTCGACCCAGACGAAACCCACGGCGGGGCGAGCGGCCACGAAGATGGCCTTCGCGCCGGCCAACTCGTCCGCCGGGAACGCGATCTCGGGCAGGTACAGCCCCGAGACCCGGAACAGGGACTCCGCGCGCTCGTCGATCTCCGGCAGCACCGCCAGGTCGTCGGGCTCGGCGGGGCGAATGTCAGCTGACTCCTCGGCTCGGGTGTCGGCTTCCTCGGACCGGACGCCGAGGGCCGCGGCCAACAGGTCCGGACGCCGGGTGGGCACGACCACGACCCCGCCACCGGCCAGGTGCAGCGTGAGCCCCGGCGTGCCGCTCGGCAACCCCTCGTGCACGGTCTGGCCGAGTACCGGCAGCAGTGGATCGACGACGTCGTCGAAGCCGACGATCATCTCGCGTGCCACCGAGTGTTCGCCCACCTGCAACTGGGTCGACGTGACCGTGATCGAGCGCACGGTCCGGGCGGCGTGCGTGGCGAGCGCGCTCACGCCGACGACGAGGACGACCGCAACCAGCCAGGCCCAGACGTGCAGAAACCCGGCGCCGAGGCCGAGGTCGACGACGAACCCGACGGCGAGCAGGGCGAACAGCGCCCAGACCGTGCCGTAGCCGCGGGCCGGCTCGTGGTAAACCGGCGGCTGCGCTGCTTCCCCCGGTGCGCTCACGGCGTCAGGTTCGCCGCTTCGACCGCCCAGTAGGTGAGGATGATCGAGGCGCCGGCGCGCTTGATCGAGGTCAGCGTCTCCAGGATGATCCGCTCCCGGTCCAGCCAGCCGCGTTCGGCCGCCGCCTCGACCATCGCGTACTCGCCACTGATCTGGTACGCGGCGACCGGTACCGGCGACGCGTCGGCGACCGCCCGCAGCACGTCCAGGTAGGGCAGCGCGGGCTTGACCATCACGATGTCGGCGCCCTCGGCGACGTCGAGCGCGACCTCGGCCAGCGCCTCGCGCACGGTGCGGGTGTGATCCTGCTGGTAGCCCTTGCGGTCGCCGACGAGCGAGGAGTTGACGGCCTCGCGAAACGGGCCGTAGAAGCCGGAGGCGTACTTCGGGGCGTAGCCGAGGATGCCGACCTCGACGTGGCCGGCGGCGTCCAACGCGGCCCGCACCACCCCGACCTGGCCGTCCATCATGCCGCTGGTGCCGAGCAGGTGGGCGCCGGCGTCGGCCTGCGCGCGGGCCATCGCGGCGTAGCGCTCCAGCGTGGCGTCGTTGTCCACCTCACCGGTGCCGTCGCCGCTCAGCACGCCGCAGTGGCCGTGGTCGGCGAACTCGTCCAGGCACAGGTCGGCCATCAGCACGGTGTCCTCGCCCAGTTCGGCGCGCAGCCGCGCGAGCGCCACGTTCAGCACGCCGTGCGGATCGTCGGCGCCGGAGCCCCGGCCGTCCTTGTCCGTCGGGATACCGAACAGCATCAGCCCGCCGACGCCGGCCTCGACGGCCGCGACCGCCGCCTTCACCAGAGACTCCTGGGTGTGCTGGACGACGCCGGGCATCGAGGTCACCGCGACGGGGTCGGCGATGCCCTCGCGCACGAACATCGGCAGCACCAGATCGGCCGGGCGCACCCCGACCTCACTGACGAGCCGGCGCAGCGCCGCCGTGCGCCGCAGCCGCCGCGGCCGCGACACGGGGAACCCCGGCAGCTCAGGCAAGGTCATCGTCCGCCACCTCAGCGGCCGGAGCGACGCGACGGGCGGGCCGCCTTCTTGGCCGCCGCAGCGGCGGCCTTCTCACGCTGCTCTGCGGCCCGGGCCGAGGCGTACTCGGCCAGCGCGTCGACCAGGGCCGGCACCGTCGCCGCCTCCGGCTCCACGTCCACGCGCAGGCCGAACTCGCGCGCGGTGGCCGCGGTCTGCGGGCCGATGCACGCGACGACGGTCCGGGCGTGCGGCTTGCCGGCGATGCCGACCAGGTTGCGCACCGTGGACGAGGACGTGAAGCACACCGCCTGGAAACCGCCGGACTTGATGGCGTCGCGGATCTCGGCGGCCGGCGGGGCAGCGCGCACCGTGCGGTATGCGGTGACGTCGTCGATCTCCCAGCCGCGCTCCCGCAATCCGGCGGAGAGCGTCTCGGTGGCAATGTCGGCCCGCGGTAGCAGGACGCGGTCGATCGGGTCCAGCACGTCGTCGTAGGGCGGGAAGTCGGCCAGCAGCCCCTCGGAGGACTGCTCGCCCGACGGCACCAGCTCGGGACGGATACCGAAAGCACGCACCGCGTCTGCACTCGCCTCGCCCACACAGGCGATCTTCACGCCGGCGAACGCGCGGGCGTCCAGGCCGTACTCCTCGAACTTCTCCCGCACCGCCCGGACCGCGTTCGTGGAGGTGAACACGATCCACTCGTAGCGGCCGGTGACCAGGCCCTTCAGGGCGCGTTCCATCTGGGTCGGAGTGCGCGGCTGCTCGACGGCGATGGTCGGAACCTCCACGGGCGTCGAACCGTAGGAACGCAGCCGGTCGCTCATGGCGCCGGCCTGGTCCTTGGTGCGCGGGACGAGCACCTTCCAGCCGTAGAGCGGGCGCGACTCCCACCAGGTGAGCCGGTCGCGCTGGGCTGCGGCCTTGCCGACGGTGACGACCAGCGTTCCGGTCATCCCGACGCCGGTCAGCTCCAGCTCGCCGAGCGTGCCGAGCACTGTCTGCTGGGCGGTGCTGGTGCCGTCGCAGCTCACCGTGACCGCGGTATCGGGCTTGAGGCCGTTGGCCACGAGCTGCTCGCCGAGCAGCGCGACGTCAGCGGCCGCCACGGTGAGCACCAGGGTGCCGGGCGCATGCGCGAGCGCTTCGAAGTCGGCGCCGTCGACGCCGCGCAGGTCGGCCTCGGTTCGCACCGAGCCGACCGGCACGCCCGCGTAGGCCGCGGTGCCGGCACCCAACGGCACGCCGGGTACGACCTCGAACGGCACCACCGTCCTGGCGACGGTGAGCGCCTCCTTGACGGCACCGTCGTCGGCGAACGGGTCGCCGGCGATCAGGCGCACGACGGACACCCCGGCACGTGCCTCGGCCAGCACCGCCTTCGCGGTCTGGGCCGGCGTCGTCTCGGCCAGTCGCACCTCGACGGTGGCCAGCGCAGTGATCGACGCCGGCACCGCCGCATCGGCGACGACGAGTTCGGCGCGTCGCAACGCGTCGACGGCGTGTACGGCCAGCAGCCCCGGGTCGCCGGGACCGGCACCGACAAAGGTGACGCGGCCGAGGACCTTGCGCGCTCGGGTCATTTCGAGCTCCCCATCATCTGATCTGCGCCGTCGGCGAGCAGGTCGGCAGCGAGCCGCCGCCCGACGCCGTCGGCATCTGTTGTCGCGCCAGTGGCCGAGAGTCGAACGGCGCAGCTGCCGTCGAGTGCGGTCACTGATCCACGAAGGAACACTTCGAGTACGGCGTCGCCCTCGACCACCTCGGCCAGCGCGCCCACCGGGGCGGAACATCCTGCTTCCAGCGCCGCGAGCAACGCCCGCTCGGCGCTCACGGCGGCGGCCGTGTCGACGTCGTTCAGCGCGGCGAGCACGGCGATCGTGTCGCCGTCGCCGGACCTGCACTCCACCGCGAGGGCACCCTGCGCGGGCGCCGGCAACACCTGGATTGGGTCGAGGACCTCGGTGACCTCGCCGCCGCGACCCAGGCGCCGCAACCCGGCATAGGCCAGCACCACCGCGTCGAGCTCGCCCGAGGACACCTTGCCCAGGCGGGTGTCGACGTTGCCGCGCAGGCCGACGATGTCCAGGCCTAGCCCGAGCGCCCGCAGCTGCGCGGCCCGGCGCGGCGAGCCGGTGCCGACGCGCGCGCCCGCCGGCAGCTCTCCGAGGCTCAGACCGTCTCGGGCGACCAAGGCGTCGCGCGGGTCCTCGCGCTGCGGCACCGCCGCGATCATGACGCCCTCGGCGGCGGCCGTGGGCAGGTCCTTGTAGGAGTGCACGGCGACGTCGATCTGGCCGGCGAGAAGCGCGCTGCGCAGTGCCGAGACGAAGACACCGGTGCCGCCGATCTGGGTGAGTGCCGCACTCGAGCGGTCACCCTCGGTGACGATGTGGACGATCTGCGCGGGCGCGCCCAGCGCGGAGACGACCAGACCGGTCTGGGTCCGGGCCAGCGCGCTGCCCCGGGTGCCGACGCGCAGGGTGCGGGTGGCGGTCATGACAGCGGCTTCTTCATAGCGGCAACCGACTCGACCGCGGCCTGGTCGAGGTCGAACAGCTCGCGCAGCGCGGCGGCGTAGCGGTCCCCGCCCGGCGTCGAGGCGAGCTCCTTGACCCGGACCGTGGGCGCGTGCAGCACCTTCTCGACGGCGCGGCGCACGGCGTCGGCCACCTCGCGGCGCATGTCGTCGGCCAGGCCCGGCAGGCGGGCGTCCAGGCGTGCGAGCTCACCGTCGATCACCTGGTTGGCCCGCGCCCGCAGCGCCGTCACCGTGGGTGCCACGGCCAATTGCTGCTGCTCGGCGAGGTAGTCGTGCAGCTCGTCGGCGACGATCGCCGTCGCCGCGCGCACGTCGTCGTCGCTGACCATCGCACCATTGGTGCGCAGCACGTCGAGGTCGACGTAGGTGATTCCCGGTCGGCTCCCCACGATCGGGTCGACGTCGCGCGGCAGCGCCAGGTCGAGCACGACCAGGGCACGCGACGCGCGCGAGCCCACGGCGTCGGCTTCGACGACCAGGCCGGTGGCCCCGGTGGAGGCGATGAGGACGTCGGCCGCGGCGATCTCGTCAGGCAGCGCATCGAGCGCCACTGCGCGGCCACCGAGCGATCCGGCCAGCCGCTGTGCGCGCTCGGGGGACCGGTTCGCGACGACGACGTCGCTGAGCCCGCGCCGGCGCAGCGTCGCTCCCGCGAGCGCGCCCATCGATCCCGCCCCGACGATCACTGCGCGGCGCCCGTCGAGCGTGCCGAGAACGGCCGCGGCCTCGTCGAGTGCGACCGACACGATCGACGCACCGGCCCGGGAAATGCCGGTGTCCGAGTGCACTCGCTTGCCCACCCGCAGGGCGCTCTGGGCCAGCCCGTGCAGCACGCTGCCCACCGAGCCGACCTCGGTGCCCAGCAGGTAGGACGCACGAAGCTGGCCGATGATCTGCGACTCACCCACCACCATCGAGTCCAGGCCGGACGCGACCGAGAACACGTGCTCGGCGGCCGCCTCCGCGAAGTGCACGTAGAGGTGGTCGGACAGGTCGGGCACCGCCAGGCCCGCGTGCCGCGCCAGCACCGTGGTGATCTCGGCGACCGCAGGGTGGAAGCGGGCCACGTCGGCGTAGACCTCGACGCGGTTGCAGGTCGAGAGCAGCAGCACCTCGCTGATCGTCTCCGCCCGGTGCAGTTCGTCGAGCGTTTTGCGCAGGTCGTCGACCGGCACCACGGCGCGTTCGAGCACCGCCACCGGCGCCGTGCGGTGCGATAGGCCAACCACGAGCACGCTCATCGCGGCACCGCCTCGCTCGGCACTGCCGCGGCCTTGCGGTTCTCGTGGAAGGACAGGATCTGCAGCTCGGCCGCCAGATCGACCTTGCGCAGGTCGACGTGCGCCGGCACGGTCAGCACCACCGGTGCGAAGTTCAGGACGCTCGTGACGCCGGCGGCGACGACCCGGTCGCACACCTCCTGCGCGACGGCGGCGGGCGTAGCCAGAACCGCGATCGCGATCTGCTGCTCGTCCACGATCCGATCGAGATCAGCGATGTCCTGCACGATCAGGCCGCGGATCTCCGTGCCGATGCGGGCAGGATCGGCATCGACGAGTGCGGCGATGCGAAAGCCGCGGGTGGCGAAGCCCGCGTAGCCGGCCAGCGCCTGACCGAGGTTGCCGACGCCGATCAGTGCGACGGAGCGGTGCACGGTGAGCCCGAGCGTGCGGGCGATCTGCTCGGTGAGCGTCGTGACGTCGTAGCCGACGCCGCGGATGCCGTAGGAGCCGAGGAAGGAGAGATCCTTGCGCAGCTTGGCCGAATTCACGCCGGCCGCGATCGCCAGCTCCTCCGACGAAACCGTGCTGGTCGAGCCGTCGCCGAGGCCGCCGAGCACGCGCAGGTAGGTGGCCAACCGGGCGACGGTAGCGTCGGGCACCGCGCGAGCCGCCGCGATCCGCTCCTCGACCGGATCGCGACCGTCACGGCGCCCGCGCTCCACGGCGGACCCCGGCGGGTTGGCCCCGTTTCGCGCGGGTGGCGCGGGTGGCGCGGCGGACATTGGACACCTCTGCGGGAGCGACACGGGCGAGCGCGCGGACCGGCTATCGGCGGCGCTCGGCCGGTGTGGTAGGAGCTGGCGGGACGCAGCCAAAGCTACGCCGCTCGTGAATCTTTTCCCAAATCGCGGGGCGCCGTGCTATGGCCGCTTCTCAGCGATTGAGCGCCCTGCGCAACCGAGCCTCCTCGACGCGCCAATAGCCGTGTTCCTTGCCGTCGATCAGGATCACCGGCACGCGATCGGAGTACTCGGCGCGGCGGTCCTGCTCGGCGTCGACGTCGAGTTCCTCGTAGCCGAAGCCAAGCTCGCTCGAGAGCCGGCGAAGCAGAAGTTCGGCGTCGGCGCACAGGTGACAGCCGACCCGCGTGACGAGCGTCACACGATGCTCACGCGGCGCCATCAGCGCGCTCCGCCGCTCGAAGCTGCCACTTCATGACCTTGCCAGTGACGGTGCGCGGTAGCTCGGTGACGATCTCGATCTCGCGCGGCAGCTTGAAGCGGGCCAGTGAGCGGGCGGCCGCAGCCAGCAGCTTGTCGGGATCGAGCACGGCATGTGCCGCCGGCACCACGTAGGCGCGCACAGCCTCCCCGGAGCGCTGGTCCGCGACCCCGACTACCGCAACCTCGCCGACCCCCGGCTGGGCTGCGAGGACGGCCTCGACCTCGGCCGGATAGACGTTGAAGCCGTTGACGATGACGAGTTCCGTGCTGCGGCCGACGAGGTGCAGCTCGCCGTCGGCATCGGTGACCGCGATGTCACCCGTGCCGAACCAGCCGTCGGCGTCCGGACCGTCCGAGCCGTCTGGCCAGTAGCCGGAGAAGAGGTTCGCGCCGCGGACGAACAACCGGCCTGGGTCGTCGGGCCCGGTCCGCTCCCCGTCGGCGTCGCGCAGTTCGATCTGCACGCCGGGCAGCGCCACACCGATGGAGCCCGGCTTCGGCGGCCCGCTGCCGGGGCCGATCGCGTTGATCGTGACGACGGGCGCCGCCTCGGTGAGCCCGTAGCCATCGTGCAGGACGACACCCAGTTCGGCGAAGCCCTCGACCACCGCGTACGGCAGTGTCGCCGACCCGGACATCGCGAAGCGCACGGCTGCGAAGCCTGTGCCGACAGCGGGTTCCTGCAGCCACTGGACGTACTGCCCGGGTACGCCCAGCACTGCGCTGACCCGCTCGGCGGCCATCGTCGCGAGCGTGGCGGCGGCGTCGAAGCGGTCGGCCAGCACGACTGTCGCGCCGACGCGCAGCGCCATCCCTAGCCCCGCGTTCAACCCGAACACGTGGCACAGGGGCAGCGGGACGAACAGCACATCGTCGGCGCGCAGCACAGCCGGCTCGACGGCGGCGAGCTGGTCGACGTTGGCGAGCAGGGCACCTGCCGAGAGCATCGCTGCCCTCGGGCGCCCGCTCGTGCCTGAGGTGTACAGCAGCACCGCCACCGCCGCGCCGACCCGATCGGCCGGTGGGTCCGCACCCTCCGGTGGGTCCGCGCCCTCCGGCGCCGCCGCGAGCACCTCTCGGGCCGTCTCAGGCGTGAGGTGCAGAGCGGCACCGCAGTCGCGCACGACGTAGTCGATCTCTGGCGGTGTGTAGGCAGGGTTAACTGGAACGGCGATCACACCTGCACGCAGCGCACCGAGGTAGAGCACCGTGAACGCAACGCCGGTGCCGAGCTCGAGCGCGACCCGATCCCCAGGCTTCGCCCCGGCCCGGCGCAGCGCAGCGGCGGCACGGGTGACGGCTCTGTCGAGTTCGCCCCAGGACAGGCGGGTTTCCGAATCGACAACCGCCGTCCGCGACGGGTCGTGGGCGGCATTGATGCTCACCAGCTGGGCCATCCCGAGAGCTCTGGGCCGGCCCATGACTGTCGCCCTTCCGATTGGCGAGACGCGCGCGCGGCCGTTCTCGTGGCGGTCTGTGACAGATTGGTGACCACCGAAGGCGTTCAGGCCACCTACCGGCGGGTAAGGTTAGCGCGTTCTTCACACGCGCTGCCCGCCGCCGAAGGGTCCATGCCGATGCCACGCGCAGATCAACCGTATCCGGGGTCGGCTGACTCCGGCTGCGGACTGCGCGCCCTGGCCATTCTCATCAACGACGTACTGGCCGCTATGGGTACGCGGCCCGCGTTCGCACTGCCCGCACCGCTGCCGGGAGCAACCCGGATGGCCACCGAGATCACCACCCCGGTCGGACGGGCCGGCCGCGGCCGCGCTCGCGCCGAAGCCAGTCACAGCGCATCACCCGGTGCGCCGCAGCCGGCCGAACCCGGCGTCGTCGAGGAGCAGCACGTCGAGACGTGGCGACTGGTGACCCTGGCGCAGGGCGGCGACGGCGAGGCCTTCGGCGAGCTCTACGACCGCTACGTCGACATCGTCTTCCGGTTCGTCTACTACCGCGTCAACGATCGCGCCATGGCCGAGGACTTCACGAGTGAGACGTTCTTGCGAGCTCTTCGGCGCATCAGCACCATCACCTACCAGGGCCGCGATATCGGCGCGTGGTTCATCACCATTGCCCGCAACATCGTGCTCGACCACGTGAAGTCCGCCCGGTACCGCCTCGAGATCACCACGGCCGACACCATCGAGGGCCGCGACGCGGAGGCGGGTCCCGAGGCCGCCGTGATCGGGGCGCTGACGTCCGCGCGGCTGATGTCCGCGGTCAAGCAGCTCGGCGAGGAACAACGCGATTGCGTGATGCTGCGTTTCATCCAGGGGTTCTCGGTGAGCGAGACAGCCTCCGTGATGGGAAAGAACGACGGCGCGATAAAGGCCTTGCAGCATCGAGCAGTGCGCAAGCTCGCCGAAATCGTGGGCGAGGACCTGCGATGAGCGCGCACTGGGCCTCAAGTATCGAAACCCCGGCCGTTTCGTTGATCCGAGTGGGTCACGGCGGCGGGTGCAGCAGGTATCGGCAGGCCGTGGTCTGCGCGTGGGGTCTTATCCGGGTAGGGGATGTCTGACATGGGCGAGCATCGGGTATCGATGCTGGGTGCACCGCTACGCCGGTACGAGGATCCGGCTCGCTCCGCCGATCCCCGCATCCGCACGCTGATCACGCACCTCGCCGCGCTCGATCCGGCGCCGGGGCCGCGCGCCCACTTCCGCGCCGAGCTGCGCGCCCAGTTGGTGGCCGTGGCTCCGCGGCTCATCGCCGAGGGCACCGCCATCGAGACGCCTCGGGCCCGCACTGCGCCGGCCGCGCCCCAGCATGCCGTCGCGAAGCCCTCCGAGGCCAAGGTGCGTGCCGCGACAGGCTGGACCACCAGGATCACCGTCATGCGCCCCCTGGCGGCGATCACCGCGGTCATCGCGACCTTCGCCCTGCTTCTCGGTGGCGCGGTCCTGATCAGCAAGAAGGCGCTACCCGGTGACGCGCTCTATGGGCTGAAGAGGGCGAATGAGAACGTCGCGTTGTCCCTGGCCGGCAGCGACGCCGACAAGGGCCGGAAGTACCTGAGCTTCGCCCAGACCCGAGCCGACGAAGTCTCGGCACTGCTCTCGCGCTCGTCGGCGATGGCCGACGGTAGCGGATCGAGCGCAGCCGCAGGCGTCAACTCCCACACCGCCCAGCTCATCAATCGCACGCTCGATTCCGCGGACTCCGACGTCCGCAACGGCGCGCAACTGCTCAATGCTGACGCGGTGAGCACCGGCTCGGCCGACTCGCTGTCGATTCTGACCAGCTGGGCGCCGGACCAGATCGCCCGCTTGCAGGCCATTGCCGCTCGGTTGGGGCCCGGTGCGCTGCACGACCGCGTGATGGCCTCGACCAACCTGACCTCCGCTGCCCTGTCGCGGGCGACGGCGCTGCACGCGGTGCTGGGTTGTCACTGCCCGAGCAAGATGACCACCGACGACCTCGGGCCGGTGCCGTGCGCCCTCTGCTCCGCCGTCCAGGTTCCCAAACAGTCGACGGCACCGCCCGGTCCGGGCCAGGCGCCGACCAACAAGAGCGGCGGCACGCAGCCGCATCCGAAGCAGCCCGGCGTCACCGCGCCGAGCACAGCGGTGCTGCCGACCGGCCCTGGTTCGACCTCGGTGCTGCCGGGGGGTGGCCCAACGATCGTCGTCAGCCCGCCGCCGATCACGCTCCCCCCACTGCCACTGCCCCTGCCCACGACCACCCCGCCGACATCGGGGGGAACGAGCGCCACCGCCGCCTGCAGGCTGGTCGTGCTGGGGGTCTGCATCGTCCGGTAACAGCGGCATCGTGGCCGACGGCGGTAACCGCCGCGACACCTGTACTCGATACCCTGATCACGTGGCAGAGCCGGCTTCGGGTAGCCGCGACCTCGCGCGAGCCCCGACGCATGAGCCGCAGCACCGGTGCGCCGCATTCTTCGACGTCGACAACACGATGATGGTCGGCGCGTCGATCTTCCACTTCGCCAAGGGGATGGCCGCGCGCGACTTCTTCTCGTGGCGGGACCTGATGAGGTTCACAGCTCGCCAGACCCGCCTGCGGGTGCGTGGCGAGCGACATGGCGACATGCACACGGCCCGGGAGTCCGCGCTGGCGTTCGTCGCCGGCAAGAGGGTGGCCGACATCATCGCGCTGGGCGAGGAGATCTACGACGAGGAGATGGCCGACAAGATCTGGTCGGGCACTTACGCCCTTGCCCGCCAGCATCTCGACTCCGGTGAGCGGGTCTGGCTGGTGACGGCGACGCCGGTCGAGTTGGCCACGATCATCGCGCGCCGCCTCACCCTCACCGGCGCCCTCGGTACCGTCTCCGAGTCGCAGGACGGCGTGTACACGGGTCGCCTCGTCGGTGAGGTCCTGCACGGCGAGGCGAAGGCGCACGCGATCCGGGCGCTGGCGGCACGTGAGGGCCTGGAGCTGTCCCGGTGCACCGCGTACTCGGACTCGATCAACGACATCCCCATGCTGTCCCTCGTCGGGCGGGCGGTGGCGGTCAACCCCGACTCCGCGCTGCGCGCGGAGGCCAAGGACCGGGGCTGGGAGATCCGCGATTTTCGATCCGGTCGCCGGGTCGCGCGCGTCGGCATCCCCGCCGCACTGGGGCTCAGTGCCGTGGGTGGCGCGTTCGCCGCAGGGATGGCCCTACGGCGTAGGCGAACCCCAGCCACGACGTGACGACGACAACCCCGACGAGCGCCTGCGCCAGCCCGATGCGATCGGCCGGGAAGAGCGTGCCCCGGACGTAGATGTCGATGAAGCTGCCGCCCAGCGGCTGCTGGCCGGCCCGTTCCCGGAGGTTGTTCTGCAGCGCGGTCAGCGGGCAGGGCACCTTCGTCACGACGATGAGCACCGCCCATACCGCGGCGAGCACGTGCGCGACGATCGACCTGGGCCAGCGCCAGGCAAGGAATCCGCCGGAGACCAGATAGGCGAGGTAGCCGTAGTGCAGCACCACAACGCCCTCGGCCAGCGATACCCAGACGGTGTGCATCGGCCCTACCGCCCCACCGATCCGATCGGTTACTTCTTGTTTCGACGCTGGACGCGCGTCTTCTTCAGCAGCTTGCGGTGCTTCTTCTTGGCCATCCGCTTGCGCCGTTTCTTGATGACAGAACCCATGCGAACCTCATCGGATACCCGGTGGACCGGGCGGAGTCGTCGGTGATTACCCAGGCGGATTCGCCGGGCCGGTGCTACCCGTCCGACAGACTACTCAACCAGCTTCGATGAAGGCGCCGCGGAGGTAGTCGTGGACCGCCTTCTCCGGGACCCGGAAGGACCGGCCCACCCGGACAGCGGGCAGCTCCGCGCTATGCACCATCCGATACACCGTCATCTTGGAGACCCGCATGACGCCGGCCACTTCGGCCACCGTCAAGAACTTGACGTCAGCGAGCGCGGGATCGAGCGGGTGAACCCCGGCAGGATCCGCAGGCTTGCTGGCACCGCGGTCATTGGACGTGCTCATGCGTCACCGACACCTTCGGCACGTATCGGTGCGTCGGCTTCCCCACCGGCGAACGGGACACGCACGTGCTCGGGGGAAGAGTACCGGTACACGTGGGGCTGGTGCGATAGTTGGCCCCCACTGTTCCCGTCAGCTCCGACGGTTTTGCCCGGTTATGCCGGATTTATCAGGAGTCTGGCCGGCGCCGAGTTCGCGGCTGCGGATACACGCGGCCTCGATGGCGGCCAGCAGCGCCGCGCGTACCCCGTGCACCTCCAGCTCCCGGATAGCGGCGATCGTCGTGCCGCCAGGACTGGTCACGGCCTCGCGAAGCTGCACCGGGTGTTCGCCGGAATCGCGCAGCATGACCGCAGACCCGATGGCCGTCTGCACGATCAGCTCCGCGGCGAGGGCACGCGGCAGGCCCAGCAGGATGCCCGCGTCGATCATCGCCTCGACCAGGAAGAAGAAGTAGGCGGGCCCGGATCCGGACAGCGCGGTGACGGCGTCGAGCTGGGACTCCGGGACCCGCACCACGCGCCCCACCGCGGCGAGGAGCGATTCGGCGGTGGCCAGATGCTCCTCGGTGGCGTGCGCGCCGGCCGATACCGCAGTCATCGCCTGGTCGACCAGCGCGGGGGTGTTGGGCATGCACCGCACGACCGGGACGCCGTCGGCCAGGCGCGCCTCGATGTGCTCGGTGGTGATGCCAGCCGCCACCGACACCACCACGTGCTGCGCCGCGACCACTGGACGCAGCTCACTCAGCAGGGCGTCGATGTCCTGTGGTTTCACGGCCAGGACCAGGGTGCGCGCCGCGTCGACTGCCGCGGCTACGCCGAGGGTCTGTACGCCGTAGGTGTCACGGAGGTAAGTGGCCCGCTCGGGGTGCTGCTCCGAGACGACGATGTCCGCCGGCGTGCGCTGCCCACGCAGCAGCCCCGAGAGCAGTGCCTCGCCGATCTTGCCGCCGCCGAGAATCGCCAGTCCGTCCATCGTGATCAGCCTTTCGAGACGAGGGAGCGGGCGAAGAACGTCAGGTTGGCCGGCCGCTCGGCCAGCCGGCGCATC
The DNA here is from genome assembly GCA_003243915.1 of Pseudonocardiales bacterium. Lineage (GTDB taxonomy): Bacteria > Actinomycetota > Actinomycetes > Mycobacteriales > Jatrophihabitantaceae > QHCC01. Next base: position 27,362 of record QHCC01000173.1, read on the forward strand.
AGGTAGCCGTACCACTGCGCACCGTAGGGGATGTAGACGCGCACCACGTGACCGGCGGCCGCGAGGCGGCGCTGCTCGTCGGGACGGATGCCGTAGAGGAACTGGAACTCGAACTCGTCGGATCGCCTGCGGTGGAATCTCGCGCGCTCGGCGCCGATGGCGATCAGCCGTGGATCGTGGGTGGCGAACATCGGGTAGCCGGTACCGGCGAGAAGTGCATTCATGCAGCGCACGTAGGAGCGGTCGACATCGGCGCGCTTCTGGTACGCCACGGAGGCGGGCTCCTGGTAGGCGCCCTTGCACAGCCGCACCCGGCTGCCCGCGATGGCCAGCTCACGGCAGTCATCGACCGTGCGGCGCAGGTAGGCCTGCAGGACGGCCGCGGTGTCGGGGAAGTCCGCGCGCAGTTCGGCCAGGACCCCGAGCGTGGAGTCGGTGGTGGTGTGGTCCTCCATGTCAAGGGTGACGGTGGCGCCGATCCGCTGCGCCTCGGCGCAGATCCGGCGCGCGTGCTCGAGCGCGATCTTCTCACCGTCGCCGCCCAGCGCCTGCCCGATCGCGCTCAGCTTGACGCTCACCTCGCTGCGCGCCGTCAACGGCCCCAGCCGCTCGGCCAGCCCCCCGTGCTCGAGTGCCCGCAACAGTTCGAGGTAGGCGTCCACCACGGCCTGCGCGTGCTCGCGGTCGGTGGTGTCCTCGCCGAGATGGTCGAGGGTGACCGTGAGCCCGTCGGCGATCAGGCGCTGGGCCGCGGCGACGGCCGAGGCGGTGTCCGGGCCGCCGACAAAGCGGCGGACGACGGTGCGGGAGATGGGGGCGGTCGTGACGAGGTGTTCAACACGCCGGTTGCGCGAGGCGGCCAGGATCGTCGAGCGGAGCATGGCAGCCAGGCTATCCAGCGCGACGCCGGGCGCGCGCCGCGGCAATGTGGCAGCAATTACACCTTTCTCACATGTGTGAATTACTAGTAAAGTTGCGTTCCGAGTCGCCGGTCGCCCTTGTCGCTATTCCGGGTGATCTGCGGCTTGCGCGAAGAATCGGCTTCGCGCACTCGCCTTTGCCGGGGTCGAATGGACGCACAACGACTGCCCGCCCGCGCGCGCTGGTACGGACCGTCGTCCGCCACCCGCAACGTGTCGGTGCCCAACGGTCTCGGCCCGGAACGAAGCGCCGGCCAGCACCGGGCGGCGCGCGCTCGGCAGCGGCTCGGCGCGGCCCGACGCGCAGCCGAGCCCGGCGGTGGCAGGCCTCAGGTGCTCCTGCTGACCGTGTTGACCGCTGCGTTGGCCGTCACCGCCGCCACCAGCCTCGTCCTCAGGCTCAACGCCCCGCGCCCGCCGCTCGGCGGTGCCGTGAGCGCGTCGACCCAGAAGCCGCCGCTCGTGCAGGCGGCCGAGCAGTGGCTGATGACGAATCTGCCGTACTCGGGCAAGGTCATCGCCGACGACGCGGTCCGCGCCGCCCTGATCGACTCGGGCTTCCCGCCGGCCTCGGTGACGCCGCCCGCCGGAGTGCTCGGCTGTGCCGCGGTCTCCTTCGTCGTGGTCACTGCGGCGCTCGAGGCGGCCGCGATCTCCGACGGAGCTCTGGGCCGGTGCCTGCACACCGCGCTGCCGATTGCCGTGTTCGGCACTGGAGCAACGGCGGTGCGGATCGCGCAGACCACACCGGGCGGCTCGCCGGCGCTGGCGGCCCAGCGGCGCCTGGACGCGCGCGACCGCATGGTGGCCGGCGTCGCCCTGGCCGGCAACCCGTCGGTGCGGGTCTCGGCGGGGGCACGGGCGCAGCTGAGGCTGGGCGGCCTGGACCTCCGTGCGGGCACCGTCATCGCCGTGCTCGCGGGCCACACGCTCGTACACATCACCGCCATCACCGGTGTCGCGGCAGAGCGGGCTGCCGGTCTGCCGGCTCGAACGGTCGAGCTGGCGCTCGCCGACCCGGCCGTGTTGCCGTCCGTGCTGGCCGGCTTGTCCGCACCGTTTCGGCCGAGCATGACCGTGCACACCGGTCCCCTTTCCGTTCGTCTCGTCTGGCCGTTCACCACGGCCACCATCCCGGCTCTGCACTGACCCACGAGGAGAATCGCATGATCGCTCGAACGCTTCGCGGATCGCTGGGCGCAGCCGCCGTCGCTGGGCTGTTGCTGTCAGCGACGCCGGCCGTCTCAGCCCCGGCGGCCAGCGCAAGCACGCCCTACACACTGCTGCGCGGGGCACACTTCTCCCCCGACACTCCCGGCGTGGACGTCTACCTCACGGCGTTCTCCGGCGGCACAGCCACGCTGTGGCTCTCGAAGGTCGGCTACGGGGACGTCAGCGGTTACCACCGGGTGTCCCCGGGTCTGTACGCAGTCTCGATGCGCCCGCACGGCGCAGCGGCGTCGACGCCGGCGGCGCTGAGCTGGACCCTCACCGCCAGCCCGGGCCAGGCCTACACTGCTGCGGCCGTCGGCATGAACAAGCACCTGAAGGGCATCGTCCTTCGCGATGACCTGTCGCAGCCGCGCCATGGCAACGGCAGCGTCCGCGTCATCCAGGCAGCCAGCCAGGCGCCGCACGTCGACGTGACGGCGCAGGGTGGGCCGAGCATCGCGCGCGACACCGCCTTCGCCACCCAGACCGCATACGCCACCGTCCCAGCAGGCAGCTGGCCGATCGTCGCGCAGTCGGTGGAGAAGCCCGCGCTACAGGCTCGCGCCAATGTGTCGATATCCGCGGGCAGCATCCACACCGTTGTCGTGCTGGACGCGCCCAACGGCCGAATCGCCCTGCACACGTTGCTCGACGCAACCGGTCCGAGCACAGCGCCCGTCGGTGGGGTTCCAGCCGGCGGTGGCGCCGCAGCGGGTCGGGCGGTGGCGCCGAGCGTGTGGCTGGCGCTCGGCGTTGTCATCGCCGGCGCCCTCGTGGCGGGCACCGGGCTCGCGCTGCGCCTCGGTTCGCGGCGCCGCCGATGAGCCGCTACGCCGCTGCGCATCGGGTACACAGGCGGTGGCCACCACGGGCTGCCGGGTTGGTCGTGCTCGGGACACTCATGGTCCTCGCCGGTGCAGGCTCGCTGCTGGCGCACTCGACGCGTTCGACGGCGCAGCCGAGGGCGGGTGCCGGTGCCGGTGCGTATGGCGACGCCCTGGCGGGGCCCGTGCCCGCCAGCACCCGACCGGCCGTCGCGAGCGCCACCCTGCCGATCCGGCTGCGCATCCCGTCGATCCAGGTCGACACGGCGCTTCAGCCGCTGGGGCTGCAACCGGACGGCACCCTGCAGGCTCCGAGCCAGTGGCAGGTGGCCGGATGGTTCCGTGCCGGCGTGCACCCAGGAAGCCCAGGCCCCGCGGTGATCGCGGGGCACATCGACTCGCGGTCCGGTCCGGCCGTGTTCAGTCGGCTGCACGAACTGCGCGGCGGCGAGATCGTGTTCATCACCCGCGCGGACCACAGCGTCGTGCGGTTTGTGGTCGACGACATCGCCCGCTACCGCAAGGACAACTTTCCGGCCGCGATGGTGTACGGCCCGCAACCCCTACCCGTGCTGCGGCTGATCACCTGTACCGGCGCCTTCGACGCGCACGCGCACAGCTACCTCGAGAACCTGGTCGTGTCGGCACATCTCACCTGACCAGCCGTGACAGATGCGCCGGGCTCCATGGTGGGCGACGCGCGCCAGGGTGGCGACCGGCGGGACAGGCCGGCAGGCCGACGGCCGGCGGCCGGCGGCCGGCGGGACAGGCCGCACTCCATAGTCCTGGTCGGCGCCTCGTGGTCTGCCCGCATCTATGCGACGCAGGCCGGCACCGGATCGTCGCCCGGCCGGTTGCTCTCGGTGCCCACCAACGCGGACCGAACTTCATGATCAACACGCCGTACACGTGCTGGTGGACATGTTCACGGGATGTGGATCAACGAGGACCGGGGCGCGCGAATGCGGGCAGACCACAGGGCGCGAGCATCACCCGTCCGGATCGTCCCCGGCCAGTTTGCTTGGCTGCCCACGAACGCGGTCAGACGTTCGTGATCAACACGCCGTACACGTGGTCGTAGGCATGGTCACCGGATGTGGATCAACGACGGCCGAGCGCGCCGCCCCGCTCCGGCTTAGGGCTGTTCCGGGATGGGCCGCGCGGCGGCACCCGGCGCAGCGACCAGGTGCAGGCGGCAGAAGGCGAGAGCGTCGGCCAGGTCAGCCTCACGCTCGGCGCGGTCCAGGGCGCGGCGGGTGTTGACCTCGACGATCACATGGCCGCGGAAGCCGTGCGCGGCGACGCGTTCGAGCACCTCCACACAGGGCTGAGTGCCGCGGCCGGGAATCAGGTGCTCGTCCTTGCTCAGTCCGGTCCCGTCCGCGACGTGCAGGTGAGTCAGTCGGCTGCCCATCGCCTCGAGCATCGCCAGCGCGTCGGACTGCGAGACCGCGGCGTGCGACAGGTCGAGGGTGTAGTCGCGGTAGGGCTCGTCCTCGGAGCCGACATCCCAGGTCGGCTGGTAGGCCGAGACCTCCCGCCCGCGCACGCGCAGCGGGAACATGTTCTCGACGGCGAAACGGATGTCGGTTTCCGTCGCCAGGCGCTCGATGCCGGCCCGGAATTCGCGCGCGTACTCGCGCTGCCAGCGAAATGGCGGGTGCACGACGACGGTCTGGGCGCCGAGAAGTTCGGCGGCGAATTGAGCTTTCTGCAGCTTGACCCAAGGGTCGGTGCTCCACACCCGCTGGGTGATGATCAGGCACGGGGCGTGGATAGCCAGGATCGGCACCTGGTAATGCTCCGAGAGCCGAAGCAGGGCGTACGGGTCCTGGCTGATCGGGTCCGTCCAGACCATCACCTCGACGCCGTCGTAACCGAGCTTGGCGGCGAGTTCGAAGGCGGCCGGGGTGCCCTCCGGGTAGACAGAGGCAGTCGACAGCCCGACCTTCGCGCCGGATTCGCGCAGCGCCCTCGATGCCGTGCCAGCCTGCGGCGCGTCGGGGCTCATAGCCGCGCAGGGTAGCCGTTGGCGTACTGTCAGTTGCCGGTGAGCCAGTCCAGGCGACGCAGGATCACGCCTTCGCGCAGCGCCCACGGGCACAGTTCGAGTTCATCCACGTCGAGCGCGTCCATCGCCGCGGCCGCCACCACTGCGCCCGCGATCGTCTGATGCGCGCGACCTTCGCTGACCCCGTCCAGTTCGGCCAGGTCGGCCGATGCCATCCGGGAGACGAACGCGCTGACCTGGCTGAGTCCGGTGCGGGTGAGGATGCGCCGCGCGCGCGGACCGGCTGAGCTCGGGGCGGCGCCGGCGAGCCGGGCGAGCGTCCGGAACGTCTTGCTCGTTGCCACGACGCGATCGGGACGCCCGCCCCCGAGCAGCTTGTCCGCGGGTTTGCTCAGCAGGGCGTCGACGTGCTCACGCAGCGCGCTCACCGCTGCCTTGTTGGGTGGGTCGGTCTCGAACCAGTCGCGGGTCAGGCGGGAGGCACCCAGCGGCAGCGATACCGCGACGGCGGGATCCTCGTCGGCGCCCGCGCCGAGTTCGAGTGATCCGCCGCCGATGTCGAGACAGATCAGGTTGCCTGCGCTCCAGCCGAGCCAGCGGCGGACGGCCAGGAACGTCAGGCGCGCCTCGTCCTCACCGGACAGCACGGTGAGTTCGACCCCGGCTTCTCTGTCGACGCGCCTGAGCACGTCCGAGGAGTTGCGGGCGTCGCGCACCGACGACGTCGCAAATGCGAGCAGCTCGTCGCAGCCGAGCTCCTTGGCCTGCTTGCGCGCGTCGTTCGCGGCGGCGACGAGCGCGTCCGCTCCGGCGGCGATGAGGTCGCCACGCGGGTTGATGTGCTCGGCCAGGCGCAACTCGCTCTTTCGTGAATGCTGCGGCGTCGGCTGGGCACCGCGGTAGGCATCGACAACGAGCAGGTGGACGGTGTTCGACCCCACATCGAGTACACCCAACCGCATAGCCAGACCCTATGGCCTGTCTCGTACTCTCATCGGGTGCCGAGCCCTGATCACGTGGTTGCCGAAGTTCCGCTGGACTTCGCGCGGGAGTGGATCGAGTTCACCGATCCCGCAGACACCGCACACCGGATCCGCGCCGATCTGACCTGGTTGTGCTCACGCTGGACGTGCATCTTCGGGCGCGGCTGCCATGGCGTCGTCCCCGGCCGGCCCGACGACGGCTGCTGCTCGCACGGGGCGTTCTTCTCGGACAAGGAGGACGAGAAGCGGGTGCGCGGTTTCGCCGCCGCGCTGACGCCGGCGGACTGGCAGTACGCGCCCGCCGCGCAGGGAAAGGGCAAGAAGCTCGACATCGTCGAGAAGGACGACATCGGCGAGGACGTGGACCGGCGGCGGACCCGGACCGTGGACGGCGCGTGCATCTACCTGAACCGGCCGGGCTTCGCCGGGGGGGAGGGGTGTGCCCTGCACGCGCTCGCACTGCGCACCGGGCGGCACCCGCTCGAGACCAAGCCGGAGGTGTGCTGGCAGCTGCCGGTCCGCCGCGAGCAGGACTGGGTCGATCGTCCCGACGGCACGAGGGTGCTGTTGTCCACGGTCGGCGAGTTCGACCGCCGCGGCTGGGGCGAGGGTGGCCACGACCTGAACTGGTGGTGCACGTCCTCACCGGAGGCGCATGTCGGCGGCGAGGCGCTCTACCTGTCCTACGGGCCGGAGTTGATCGCCCTGATCGGCCAGCTGGCCTACGACGAGTTGGCGCGGTTGTGCGCCGAGCGGTTGAAGCTGGGGCTGGTGGCCGTCCATCCGGCAACCGCGGCCGCCGCGGCCGCCGCTCCCGCCGCGGCGGGCACCGCTCGCCCGTCCGTTGAGTGACGTTTCCCCAAGATCAGAGACGGCGAATTCGGCGTCACTCAACCGCCGGACGCGTCACTCAACCGCCGGGTGTGCCGGCTCAGATCTCGAACTTGTAGCCCAGCCCCCGGACCGTCACCAGGTACTTGGGGTTCGCCGGGTCCGGCTCGATCTTGGAACGCAGCCGTTTGACGTGGACGTCGAGGGTCTTGGTGTCGCCGACGTAGTCCGCGCCCCAGACCCGATCGATCAGCTGGCCGCGGGTGAGCACCCGGCCGGCGTTTCGCAGGAGCAGTTCGAGCAGGTCGAACTCCTTGAGCGGCATGGGTGTTTGGACACCGTCGACCGAGACGACGTGCCGCTCGACGTCCATCCGCACCGGGCCGGCCTCGACCGTGCTCGTCATCAACTCCTCGGGCTCGGCGCCGCGACGCAGCACCGCCCGGATGCGGGCCACCAGCTCGCGTGAGGAGAACGGCTTGGTGACGTAGTCGTCGGCGCCCAGCTCCAGGCCGACCACCTTGTCGACCTCGGCGTCGCGGGCTGTGACGATGATGATCGGCACGTGCGAGCGGGCCCGCAGGCTGCGGCAGACCTCGGTGCCCGACAGCCCGGGCAGCATCATGTCGAGCAGCACCATGTCGGCACCGGCGCGCTCGAACGCGGTGAGCGCATCGGGACCGGTGGCGGCCACCTCCACCTCGTAGCCCTCCCGGCGCAGCATGTAGGACAAGGCGTCGGAGAACGACTCCTCGTCTTCAACGACCAGAACACGCGTCATGCAGTTCCTTTCGCTGTGACGACACCGTCGGCGACGTCCGCCGACGACGGTCGCGCACGGGAGTGAACGCGCGGTAACCGAATCGTGAACGTCGAGCCCTGCCCCTCGACACTGCTCACCCGCACCGTCCCGAGATGGTTGGTGACGATGTTCTTGACGATCGCCAGACCGAGGCCGGTGCCCCCCGTTGCGCGGGAGCGTGCCGGGTCGACGCGGTAGAAGCGCTCGAAGATCCGGTCCAGGTCGGCGGCGGCGATGCCCAGCCCCTGGTCGGCGATCGAGATGTCGACAGTCGGACGGGCCTGGTGGTCACTCGACGGCGCAGCTGTGACGACAACCCGGGTGCCGCCGGGGCTGTAGGCGATCGCATTGTCGACGAGGTTCGCGACGGCGGTGCCCAGCTGGGCCTCGCTGCCGCGCACCACCAGGCCGTCGGCGCAGTCGACCTCGACGCAGATGCCCGCCTGCTCCGCGGCCAGGCGGGCCCCGGCGGCGGACTCGTCGACCAGATTGCGGACGTCGACGGCGGTGGCAGCGGGCATCGGGTCCATGCCCTGGACTCGGGACAGCTCCATCAGTTCACCGACGAGCCGGGCCAGCCGGGCACCCTCGTGCTGCATGCGCCCGGCGAATCGTGCGACGGTATCCGGGTCGTCGGAGGCGTCCTGCACCGCCTCGGCCAGCAGCATGAGGGCGCCGACCGGGGTCTTCAGCTCGTGTGAGACGTTGGCGACGAAGTCACGCCGAACGGCCTCCAGGCGGCGCTGGTCGCTCACGTCGGCGAGCAGCAGCGCGACCGCGTCGACTCGATCCTCGTCGACGACCCGCAGCGGCACAGCGGTGACGGCCAGGGCAATGGGTCCGCGGCCCAGACGCCCGAGCGGCAGGTCGACGGTGCCGGAGACGATGGTGGCGCTGTCGCGGCACTTCAGTCCGAGGTCGCCCAACTCCGGGAACATCAACCGGTCGACGTCGAGCACGCCCATCGCGCGCGCGGCCGGGTTGACCAGGACGGCCCGCTCGTCGCGGTCGATGACCACCACGCCCTGGTCGAGCGCCTCGACGACCAGTGAGGACAGCGGCTGTTCCGGGGAGTGCCGGACAGACTCGAGCGAGGGCGCCCGCGTTCCCGCCGGCGGCCCGGCCGGGCGGTGCCGTTGCGCAAGCCGCAGGCCGGTCAGCACCCCTGCCACGAGGCAGAGCGCGCCGAGCAGAGCCAGCAGGACTATGGACCCGGTCACACGCCAATGGTACGGACGGCGTGCGTAGCCGTGAGCGCTACTTCTTGCCCTGGTTGGCTACCGCCACGATGGCCGCCGCCGCGGCCTGTGGGTCCAGATACGCCGAGGCCCGTGTCGGCATCAGCGTCGCCGCGTCCAGGTCGTAGTGCAGCGGGATGCCGGTTGGCACGTTCAATGCGACGACCGCCTCGTCGGACAGCCTGTCGAGATGCTTGATCAGAGCACGCAGCGAGTTGCCGTGCGCAGCGACAAGCACGACGGCGCCCGCGCGCAGGTCCGGCACGATCGCGTCATACCAGTAGGGCATCATGCGGGCGACGACGTCGGCGAGACACTCGGTACGCGGCACTGTCTCGAGCAGGTCGGCGTAGCGAGGATCGCCTACCTGGCTGAACTCGGCGTCGTCCGCCAGCGGTGGGGGCGCGATGTCGTACGAGCGGCGCCACCGCATGAACTGCTCGTCCCCGAACTCGGCACGGACGGCCACCTTGTCCTTACCCTGCAGCGCCCCGTAGTGCCGCTCGTTGAGCCGCCATGAGCGACGCACCGGGATCCAGTGCCGGTCGGCGATGTCCAACACGATGTTCGCGGTACGCGTCGCCCGCCGCAGCACCGAGGTGTGCACGACGTCGGGCAGCAGGCCGTGCTCGACGAGCAGCTCGCCGCCCCGGCGCCCCTCCGCCTCGCCGTCCGGACTGAGGTCGACGTCGACCCAGCCGGTGAACAGGTTCTTGCGGTTCCAGTCACTCTCGCCGTGGCGGAGCAGGATCAATGTCGGCACGGGGCCAATCCTGCCAGTGCCGCCCCAGCGCCCTAGTGGTCTGGTCGCTGCGCGAAGTCCGCGAACGCGGCGAGGTTGGCCAGCGACTCGCCCCGCTTGACCCGCCACGCCCACTCACGCCGGATGGACGAGCCGAATCCCAGCTCCAGCAGCTGGTTGAACGTCCCGTCGGAGTACTCCAGTACCGATCCGAGCACCCGGTCTATCTCGTCGGGCGTGACCGCCGACAACGGCAGCCGGCCGGTGAGGTACACGTCGCCGGCCGCGTCGAGTGACCATGACACCGCGTACATGCGCACGTTGCGCTGCAGCAGGAACGCGTAGACCTGCTTGTGGTGCTCGTCGGGCTTGCGCATCACGAACGCTTCGATCTCCAGGGCGTGGGCGCCGATCGTCAGCCAGCAGGCCGTCTTGAGCCGCTTCTCACCGGGCAGCGCGACGACGAACGTCTGCGGCGCGACGCGCTCGAACTCCACGTCCTGCGCGCGCAGCGCCGACTCGATCACGTCGGCCGTCGTCACAGGCGCACGCTTTCAGCCGCCGGCGCGGCGATCTCGTCGACGGCTTCCTGGTAGGCGACGAGCAGCCCGTCCACGGTGCGTTGCCACGAGAACTTCTCGGCGTGCGCCCGCGCGCCGGCCGCGAGCTGGGCCAGCGCGGACGGTGCGCGCAGCAGCTCGCCGAGCACCTTTGCCCACTGCTCGGGATCGTGGCCGTCGACGAGCACGCCGGAGACTCCGTCGGCCACAGCGGTCGGCAATCCCCCGACCGCCGCCGCGACGACCGGTGTCCCGCAGGCCTGGGACTCCAGCGCCACCAGGCCGAAAGACTCGTTGTAGCTCGGTACGACGGTGAGATCCGCGGCGCGGTAGTAATCCGCGACGGTTTCGCGCGACACCGGGGCGACGATGCGCACCGTTCGGGCCAGCCCGAGGGACGCGGCCAGCTCACCGAGCCAGTCGGGTTCCGCGAGCCCGGTGCCGCTGGGCGCGCCGAGCACCACGACCTGCGGCGGCGCGTCCAGCGACGGGTCGTCGCGCAACAGCGCCGCGGCGCGAACCAACACGTCCGGCGCCTTCAACGCCTGGATACGGCCCACGAACAGCAGCACCGGGGCATCGGCACGCAGTCCGAGGCGGCGCCGGGCGTCGAGCGCCGGTCCGGGACGGAACGCCGCCAGGTCGACGCCAGGGGCGATCGTGCGCACCTTGTCCGCAGCTGCGCCGTAGCGCTCGATCAGATCGGCGGCCTCGTCAGCGGTCGAGGCGATGAGCCGGTCAGCCTCGGCGACCACCTGCTCCTCGCCGATGACCCGGGCCATCGGCTCGGGTACGTCACCGTCTGCCAGCAGCGAGTTCTTGACCTTCGCGAGGGTGTGCGCGGAGTGCACCAGCGGCACACCCCAGCGCTCGCGGGCCAGCCAGCCCACGTGCCCGGACAACCAGTAGTGCGAGTGGATGACGT
>QHCC01000174.1:0-162 GCA_003243915.1 Pseudonocardiales bacterium
TGCTGCAGCATGACCTCGCTGACCAGTACCGCCCAGGGCGTGACGCCCGCCATCCGCCACGGCAGGTCGCGGGCCGCGTCGGCGTACCACTCGACGAGGGTGTCTACCCAGCCGCCCTCGTCTTCGGCCGGCGCTGCGGCGGCGGCGGGGGCGGGTGTGGAG
>QHCC01000174.1:171-1017 GCA_003243915.1 Pseudonocardiales bacterium
TCGAGGGACATGACGGGCGCATCCTCGCACGCCGCGCCGGTGCGGGGGTTGCGCGCGCCGTCGCAGGCGCAGCCGTGCCGGGAGATACCGTGGCCGGAACATGATGCATCCGATCGGCTCCCACCCGCCGCGCGTCTACTGGCGCCGTCGGCTTGCACTGCTCATCGCCCTGCTCGCCCTGATCGGACTCACCGCATGGGAGCTCCGCCCCGGAGCGGACCGCAAGAGTGCAGCCGCCGCGCCGTCGACGCACCTGCCGCGGCAGAGCTCGTCTGGCGCCGCGCTGGCTACGGCGACGCACCAGACGAGCGCCAGTGCGGTGAGCAGGCACCCGAGCACCGTGAAGACGACCGGGGCCAGCCCCTCGGCGACCGTGGCCGGATGCGCTCCGGCCGCTCTCAAGGTGGCTGCGGTCGTGGACCGCACCAGCTACCGGGTCGGCCAGCAGCCCATGGTCCTGCTTCAGGTGACCAACTCCGGGACCGTGCCGTGCGTGCAGGACCTGGCCGACAGCCAGATCGAACTGCGCGTCTACAACGGCGAATCGCGNNGGGTCTGGGGCAGCCACGACTGCACGATCCAGCCGGGCACCGCCAACCGGACGCTGGCGGTCGGGCAACCGGTGCGGGTGAGCATCGTCTGGTCGGGCCTCTCGTCGCAGCCCAAGTGCGCTGGTACGCGCCAGCGGGTCGGTGCCGGCACGTACACGCTGTACGCCCTGTTGTCGGGCCACGAAGGCACTGCGGTCCAGTTCTCGGTCAGCTGAAACCTAGTTGTCGCGTGTCGGAAGCATGATTACCGCCTGCGGCGCCCAGCTTTTCCCGCTCGCTGCGTTGTCCTCGTCGT
>QHCC01000174.1:1094-4019 GCA_003243915.1 Pseudonocardiales bacterium
TCGATGATCGAGACCTCGGCCAGGCGTGAGATCGCCTCACGAACTGCGCGCGCCCTGCTCTCACCGATGCCGTCGACGACCTGCAAGTCCTCCGCCGACGCGGCTAGCAGCTTCTGCAGGCCACCGAAATGCTCGACCACGCGATCGAGGATGGTGGCCGGCATGCGCGGCACCCGCGCCAGCAGCCGGTGCCCCCGCGGGCTGGCGGCCGAGTCGAGACCCTCAGGGGTGCTGGGCAGCCCCATTGCCCGCGCGATCAGGGTGAGGTCGAGCAGATCGATGGCCGACAGTTCGGCGATCTCGGAGAGCACCTGCGCCGGAGATCGGCTCCGGCGCCCAGTAGGCACGTAGTCACGGGCAATCAGGTCGCGGTCAGCGTCGACGCCGGCCATCAGCTCTTCCAGCTGTAGCGCCAGCAGCCGACCGTCACTGCCCAGTTCGACGACCTGGCCGGTGACCTCGTCGGCGATGCGCCGGACCATCTCCAGGCGTTGGGAGACGATGGCGGCATCTCGCACCGTGACGAGGTCCTCGATCTCCAGCGCGGACAGGGCGTTGGACACCTCGTCCAGGCGCGACTTGTAGCGTTCGAGCGTGGCGATCGCCTGGTTCGCCCGCCCCAGCAGCTCACCGACGCTCTCCAGGACGTAGCGCCGATCGCCGATGTACAGGCTGATGATGCGCATCGACTGAGACACCGAGATCACCGGGAACGCCGTCTGCAGGGCGACGCGCTGGGCGGTGCGGTGCCTGGTACCGGACTCCTCGGTGGGGATGGCCGGGTCGGGCATGAGGTGTACCGACGCCCGCACGATGCGCTCACCGTCGGTGGACAGCACCACGGCGCCGTCCATCTTGCACAGCTCGCGCAGCCGGGTGGCCGAGAACTCGACGTCGAGTGGGAAGCCGCCGGTGCACAGCGTCTCGACGGTGTTGTCCCAGCCGATGACGATCAGGGCGCCCGTGTTGCCGCGCAGGATCCGTTCGAGCCCGTCGCGCAGCCAGGTGCCCGGTGCCACGGTGGCGAGGACGTTGCGCAACACGTCGTCGCGTTCGGTCGTCGGCACGGCTGCTCCCAACTCGCGGTATTAGCTGGTAGCAAGTGTATTGCTGCCGGGCGCGGAATTTGCGGCGTTCGGTCCGGCGGCTGGTCGCGCGCCGCCGCTGACTGGGCGCAGCACCGGGCGGCGCTCGCCGCTGCCATGGCTGCTGAGGTTGGCTGCGGCCGTGATCGCCTCTTTCAGTGTCGCCACCGCAACGGTGCGAATCCCCCGACCCCCTGCCGGGCTGACCGGTTCGCCGACGTGCGCACCGGGCACCAATGCGATCGCGAAACCCAGCCGCGCAGCTTCGGCCAGCCGGCGTTCCAGCCCGCCGACACGGCGCACGTCGCCCGACAGAGACACCTCGCCGATTGCGCACACCGAGGCGGGAATGGGGGTATCGCGGGCGGCAGAGGACAGCGCGAGCAGGATGGCCAGGTCGGCGGCGGGCTCGTGGGCGGCGATCCCGCCCACGGTTGCGGCATAGACCTCGGATTCGGCGAGCTGGACGTTGCCGTGGCGCGACATCACCGCAATCAGCATCGCGACGCGGGAGGCGTCCAGGTCGCTGACGGCGCGCCGGGGCGAGCCGCCGTGGCTGACTCTGTTGACCAGCGCCTGGATCTCGGTCACAAGCGGGCGGCGTCCCTCGAGCGTGACCGTCACGCAGGTGCCGGAGACGGCCACCTTGCGGTCGGAGAGGAACAGTCCGGACGGGTCGGCCAGCCCGACGATGCCGTCCTCGCGCATCTCGAAGCAGCCCACCTCGTCGGCAGCGCCGTAGCGATTCTTCGTCGCGCGCACCAACCGCAGCGATGAGTGCCGATCGCCCTCGAAGTGCAGCACCACGTCGACCAGGTGCTCCAGCACCCGAGGCCCGGCGATCGCGCCGTCCTTCGTGACATGCCCGACCAGCACGGTTGCCATGCCGCGGGCCTTGGCCAGGGCGATGAGCGCGGCCGCGACCGCCCGGATCTGCGGCACCCCGCCTGCCGCGCCGTCGCTGGCCTCGGTGGAGATCGTCTGCACCGAGTCGACGACCAGCAGGCCCGGACGGATGTCGTCGACGTGGGTGAGCAGCGCGCCGAGGTCGTTCTCGGCCGCGATGAACAGACCGTGGTGGACGTTGCCGGTGCGCTCGGCCCGCAGCCGCACCTGTGCTGCCGATTCCTCGCCGGTGACGATCAGCGCCCGTTCGCCGCCGCGGACGGCGAAGCGGTGGGCGACTTCGAGCAGCAGCGTGGACTTGCCGACGCCGGGCTCACCGGCCAGCAGCACCACCGAGCCGGGCACCAGACCGCCGCCGAGCACCCGGTCGAGCTCGGCGACACCGGTGGGGCGGGCACGGGCGTCGTCGGGATCCAGCTCGCCGATCGGGCGGGCTGCACGCGTGACCGGGGCCGGGGTGAGGGTGCGGCGTGGTGCGGCGCCGGCCTCGGCGACAGTGCCCCACGCCTGGCATTCCCCGCAGCGGCCGAGCCAGCGCGGTGACAGGCTGCCGCACTCGGTGCAGCGGAACCCGAGCTTGCGCGCGGCGCTCGGCTTGGTCACATGGCGACGTTAACGCCCGCGGGTGACAAAGCGGCTCAACCCCCGGTGCCGCCACTTGGTGGCGGCACACTGATGCCTACTGGCGAACTGGGCTCACTGAGCTGGACGGGCACGACGAGGGTCACGCTGCCGGCGTTGGCGAAGGTGAACGTGATCGGCACCGACGTGCCCGAGAAGAGGACCTCGCTGAGGTGCAGGAGGAGTACCCCGTCGGTGCTGGTCACGCCCAGCGAGAGCGACTGACCGGCCGGGACGGCCAGCGAGGGCGGGGCACCGGTGGGGGCCGCACCACTGGCGCTGCCGGCACCGGCCGATGTCGAGGTGCTGGCCG
>QHCC01000174.1:4077-13631 GCA_003243915.1 Pseudonocardiales bacterium
TGCTGGCCGATGTCGAGGTGCTGCCCGAGGAGGCGCTCGACGCATCGGGCGAGACGGCGGCGCTCGCCTCGGCCGAGCTGGCGAACACCCGGAAGGCGGAGGCCGCCGGGGAGCTCACCCCCTGCAGGGTGTCGGACGCGTGGCCGGTGTTGACGACCACCAGTTGGAGCTCGGCTGCATCGCCGGAGCGGTACGACGATGCGCCGGGCGCAGGCTTGATCGCGACCGCGTGCAGCTGGATGGTGCCGATGCCGCCATTTGTCCCGTCGATCGCCGGCACCTCGTTGGCGGTCTGCGCGTGCTGCCCGGTGGCGCACCCGGAGATCAGCAGCGCCACGCAGACGGCGACGAACCCGAGGCCGATGCGGCGCTTGATGGCCGGCTGTGCGTTCACGTCTACTCCTCGACAATTCCACCGCGGGACGGCGATCACACCGACAGCGACGACTGGTCGACAGCGTAGCGAGGGGGTCGGTGCGCCCCGCGTCGCGCCTGCCGGCCGTGCGACGTAGCACACCTCTACGGTGGCGGGAAGCCCTTATGGCGTTGGGTTATTCGAAATCATGTCCGGATTGCGCCGGGCGCTCCGTGTTATCCTTGGTAGATCGAAAGGGGCTCGAAAACATGACTTTCAAGGTCGGCGAGACCGTTGTCTACCCCCATCACGGGGCCGCGTTGATCGAGGCCATCGAGGAGCGACTCCTCAAGGGCGTGCAGAAGACTTACCTTCGACTCAAGGTCGCCCAGGGTGATTTGACGGTCCTGGTTCCGGCGGAAAATGCGGAGATCGTCGGTGTCCGCGACGTCGTCGGGCAAGAGGGCCTGGACAAGGTGTTCGAGGTGTTGCGCGCGCCGCACACCGAGGAGCCGACGAACTGGTCGCGTCGGTACAAGGCCAACGGCGAGAAGCTCGCGTCGGGTGACGTCAACAAGGTCGCCGAGGTGGTCCGCGATCTGTGGCGCCGCGACCGCGACCGCGGCCTGTCGGCCGGCGAGAAGCGGATGCTGGCCAAGGCCCGGCAGATCCTTGTGAGCGAACTGGCCCTCGCCGAGGGGACCAACGAGGACAAGGCAGAGGTCGTGCTCGACGAGGTGCTCGCCGAGGCTGTGGCCTGAACGAGGTTTCGTCCACGAGAATGGCGGCGACCGGTCAGCTGACCGTCGCCGCCATTCTCGTTGCCGCCGGTGACGGCCGGCGCCTCGGCGCCAGTGCGCCCAAGGCCTTCTGCGTCGTCGCCGGACGCACCCTGCTCGAACATGCCGCCAGTCGCTTCGCGGTGCATCCGGGCGTGCGGGACCTGGTCATCGTGGCGCCGCCGTCACTCGTCGAGTCGGCCGCGGCACTGGCCCCTACCGCCGATGTGGTCCCCGGTGGGCCCACCCGGCAGGAGTCGGTCGCCCGCGGGATCGCGGTACTGGCCGACGACGTCGACACCGTGCTCGTGCACGACGTGGCGCGCCCGTTCGTGCCGGCCGATGTCATCACTCGCGTGCTGGCCGCGCTGCGCGGCGGCGCCGATGCGGTCGTCCCCGCGCTCGCGATCACCGACACGGTGAAGCGGGTCGATCTTTCCGGCGAGGTCGCCGAGACGATCGACCGCATATCGCTGAGAGCCGTGCAGACGCCGCAGGGATTCCGGCGCTCCGTGCTGGCGGACGCCCACGCCGCGGGCGCCGGGGGAATGGCCGTCAGCGACGACGCGTCACTCGCCGAGGCGCGCGGGGTGCGGGTCGTGGTGGTCGAGGGCGCGGACGAGTCGTTCAAGATCACCCGGCCGTGGGATCTGGCGCTGGCCGAGCTGGTGGCGGCGCGGTGACGGAGTTCCGCACCGGCATCGGCGTCGACGTCCATCCCGTCGAGTCCGGCCGCCCGTGCTGGCTGGCCGGGCTGCTGTGGCCGGGCGTCGACGGGTGCACCGGTCACTCCGACGGCGACGTGGCCGCGCATGCCGCCTGCGATGCGATTCTCTCCGCCGCCGGGCTCGGTGACCTGGGCGCGGTGTTCGGCACGGCCGATCCGGCCTGGGCCGGGGCGTCGGGGACAGCCCTGCTCGCGGCCGCGGTCCGGCTCGTGGCGGCGCGGGGGTGGCAGCTCGGCAACGTGGCGGTGCAGGTGATCGGCAACGCGCCCAGGATCGCGCCGCGCCGTGCCGAGGCCGAGGCAGCGCTGTCGACAGCGGCCGGCGCCCCCGTGTCGGTGAGCGCCACCACGTCCGACGGGCTGGGCCTCACCGGCCGCGGCGAGGGCGTCGCCGCGATCGCCACCGCGTTACTCCGCCGCGCCCCGGACCACCCTCCAGTTGAGTGACGTATCGCGAAGATCAGAGACGACGATATCGGCGTCTCTGATCAAGGAACTACGTCACTCAGCGCGGCGGCCCGGGCGAGCGCCTGGGCGAGATCGGCCCAGATGTCCTCGACGTGCTCGATGCCGACCGAGAGCCGCAGCAGCGTCGGCGGCGTACCGTGAGCCGCGTCGACCGCATAGCGGGCGCGGCGTTCGATCAGCGACTCGACCCCGCCGAGGCTGGTCGCATGGCTGATCAGCCGCACCGACTGGCACACCTGCTCGGCGTGCTGCGCCGAGCCGGCGACTTCGAAGGCGATCATCGCCCCGTACCCCTCGTGCAGCCGGCTGGCCCGTTCGTGGCCCGGGTCCGACGCGAGCCCGGGGAAGCGCACTGCGGTGACGGCCGGGTGCGCGGCCAGGCGGGTCGCCAACTCCATCGCATTGGCCTGGGCGCGCTGCATCCGCACGGCCAACGTGCGCAGCCCACGCAGTGCGAGGAAGGCCTCCAGCGCGCCAGGCATCGCGCCGGTCAGATCCCGGCGCAGCTTCAGCGCGGCGCCCAGCGGCGCGGAGCGGGTGATCAGCACTCCCATCAGCAGGTCCGAATGCCCGGAGAGGTACTTCGTTGCCGAGTGCATGACGACGTCGGCACCGTGCTCGAGCGGCCGTAGGACCAGCGGCGTGGAGAACGTCGAGTCGACGCAGACGACCGCGCCCACGTCGTGCGCCGCGCCGATGAGCTCGGCCAGGTCGGCCACCCCCATCAATGGATTCGTCACCGACTCCAGCCACAGCAGGTCGGCACCCGGCAGCGCCGCGACGACCGCGGCGGTGTCGGAGATGTCGACCGGGCGCACCTGCATCCGGCCCATCCGCTGCTGCTCGTCGAACAGGCTCACGCACCCGGAGTAGCCGGAACTGGGCACGACCGCCACCGCCCCGCTCTGCTGCCCCTCCACCACCGCTGCCATGGCCGCCATGCCGCTGCCGAACGCGAGTGCGGCACCCCCTTCGAGCTCACCCACCGCGTCCTCGAAGGCCTGGATGGTGTCGCTGCTGCCCTGGCGCAGGTAGTGGTTGTCGTCGGGACCGCTCTGGAACGTCGCCGACAGCACGATCGGGGCACTCATCGGCGCTCGCGGAGTGCGCGCCGGTCGCCCGCTTGCGACGACCACGGATTCCGGACGCAGCTCGGGGTGGCTCACACCACGACGCTATCGCTGCGGCGGCTCGAGGCTCCCCGGCCAATCCGACCCAACCGGCGCGCTGTGACCGGGAACACCGGCGTGGCCCGGCCGGTTGGGGACGGCATGAGTCCGTCGCTGCCTGAGTTCGCCAAGGAACTGCTCGACGCCGCGTCCTACGTGACCGTCGCCACCGTGATGCCCGATGGCAGCCCCCAGACATCGGTGCTGTGGGCGACCTACGACGGCGAGGAACTGCTGCTGTCGACGATCGTCGGGCGTGCCAAGGAGCGCAACTGGCGCCGCGACCCGCGCACCAGCGTGCTCATCCACGATGCCCACGACCCGAACCGGTTCGTCGAGGTCCGCGGCACCGTGGCCATGACGACCGACGGCGGGGCGGAGCTCATCAACCGGCTCTGCATGGCGTACTACGGGGAGCCGTTCACCGGTGACGAGGGCACCGAGAACGTGCGGGTGGTGGCGCGCGTGACGCCGACCCGCGTGATCGTGCGCTGAGCCTCACTACGATGGCCCGGTGACGCTGCGCCTGCACGACACCGCGACCCGGTCGCTGCGGCCGTTCGTCCCGCTCGAAGCCGGAAAGGCGTCGATCTACCTCTGTGGCCTCACCGTGCAGGGACGACCCCACATTGGTCACCTGCGCTCGTCGGTGAACTTCGACATCCTGCGACGCTGGCTCGAGCGCAATGGCTACCAGGCAACGCTCGTGCGCAACATCACCGACATCGACGACAAGATCCTCGCCAGGTCGGCCGAGGCCGGGCGCCAGTGGTGGGACTGGTCCTACGAGAACGAGCGCGCCGTGATCGACGCCTACGCCCTGCTGGGCTGCCTGCCGGCGACCTACGAGCCGCGCGCCACCGGTCACGTCACCGAGATGATCGAGCTGATGCAGCGCCTGATCGACGCCGGTCACGCCTACGCCGCAGACGGTGACGTCTACTTCGACGTCGCGTCCTATCCCGCCTACGGCGCGCTCTCCGGGCAGCAGACTGCCGACATGCAGCCGGCCGATGACACCGCTGGCGGTGCCCGCAAGCGCGATTCGCGTGACTTCGCGCTGTGGAAGGCAGGCAAGCCCGGCGAACCCGAGACGGCCTCCTGGCCGACGCCGTGGGGACGCGGCAGGCCGGGGTGGCACCTCGAGTGCTCCGCGATGGCCACCAAGTACCTCGGAGCGACATTCGACATCCACGGCGGCGGCATCGACCTGATCTTTCCGCATCACGAGAACGAGATCGCCCAGTCGAAGGCCGCCGGTGACGGTTTCGCGAACTACTGGCTGCACCACAACTGGGTGACCCTGGCCAACGAGAAGATGTCCAAGTCGCTCGGCAACACGTTGCAAATAACCGAACTCGTCAACACCTGGCGTCCGGTCGAGATCCGCTACTACCTCGGGGCACCGCATTACCGCAGCGCGATCGAGTACGCGCCGGACTCCCTGGCCGAGGCCGCTGCCGCGTACCGCCGCATCGAGAACTTCGTCGAGCGGGCCGTCGAGGTCCTCGGCGCCGACGAGGCTGCCGCCAGCGCGCAGGGCATGCTGTGCGCGGACTTCGCCAACGCCATGGACGACGATCTGGGCGTGCCGCTGGCGCTGGCGGCGATCCACACCGTGGTGCGCGAGGGGAACTCAGCCCTGGCCGCGGGAGACCGGGTGGCGACGCGGGGGGCACTGCGCTCGGTGCTGGCGATGACCGACGTCCTGGGCATCAACCCGCTCAACTGGGCCGACCCGACGGCGTCTGATCACACCGCGGTCGTCGACGCACTGGTGCACGTCGCGCTCGGGCAGCGGGCCGCCGCCCGAGCGCGCAAGGACTTCGCGGCGTCCGACGCGATCAGGGATCAACTCGCCCAGGCGGGGGTGCTCGTCGAGGACACGCCGTCGGGGCAGCGCTGGACGCTGACGCAGTCTCAGAAGGGATCCCGGTAGTGGCCGGCAATTCCCAACGCCAGGGCGCGATCCGCAAGTCGAAGAAGGGCGCCCAGGTCGGCTCGGGCGGCCAGGTCAAACGGGCGTTGACGGGCAAGGGCCCCACCCCGCCGGCCGTGGCACGCAAGGGGCACCCCGCCGCCCGCCGCGCCTCGTCGGCAGGTCGCCGCGAGCAGGAGAAGGGCCGCACCGCGCCCGGCGGCCCGCGCAGCCGCAGCGCCGAGGCGGCCGAACTGCTGGTCGGTCGCAACCCGGTGGCCGAGGCGCTACGAGCGAAGATTCCGGCGACCGCGCTATACGTGGCGATCGGCATCGAGTCCGACGAGCGCGTTACGGAGGCGATCCGGCTGGCGTCCAATCGGGGCATCACCCTGCTGGAGATCGGCCGCGGTGAACTCGACCGGAAGACCGGCGGCCTGCTGCACCAGGGCATCGCGCTGCAGGTGCCGCCGTTCGCCTACCGCGAACTGCCCGACGTGCTCGCGGCGGCGGCCGAGTCGAGAACCGCACCGCTGCTCGTCGCGCTCGACGGTGTCACCGACCCGCGCAACCTGGGCGCCGTCATCCGCTCGGCGGCGGCGTTCGGTGCGCACGGGGTGATCCTGCCGGCGCGGCGCGCGGCCGGCGTCACGGCCACGGCCTGGCGCACGTCGGCCGGCACCGCGGCGCGCATCCCCGTCGCGCAGGTCACCAACCTGGTACGCGCCCTCAAGGACTGCCAGCAGGCCGGCATGTTCGTCGTCGGCCTCGACGCCGACGCGGCAACCTCTCTCGACGATCTACAGATGGCCGCCGACCCGATCGTGGTCGTGCTCGGCAGCGAGGGGCGTGGGCTGTCCAGGCTGGTCGGCGCCACCTGCGATCTGACCTTGTCGATCCCGATGGCCGGTGCCGCCGAATCGCTGAACGCGTCGGTCGCGGCCGCGGTGACGCTGGCCGAGATCGCCCGCCGCCGTCGCCCGTCCGCGTCCTGACCCCGTCCGCGTCTTGACCCCGTCCGCGTCAACGTGAGCACGCGGGTAAGAGCCACCCGGCGCGGTCAGACGATCTGGATCCGCAGCCGGCGGAAGCCGCGGCCCTTGTTCTCCATCTTGGTCACCTCGACGCGGCCGATCATGGCTGTGGACGCCACGTGCGTGCCGCCGTCGGCCTGAGCATCCAGCCCGACGATGTCGACGATGCGCACGATCTCGATGTCGGGAGGCAGCAGATTCGTCGCGGTGCGGATGATGTCCGGAATCGCGAACGCCTGCTCGCGCGGGAGTTCGCTGACGTCGATGCGCCGGTCGTGCGCGATCTCGGCGTTGCAGGACTGGGCGACGCGCTCCTTGAAGTCGGCCGGTACCTCGGCCAGATCGAAGTCCATCCGGGCGCTCAGGGGCTCCATGTTGCCGCCGGTGACCAGTGCCCCGAAGTCGCGGAAGACAACGCCGGTGAGCACGTGCAGGCCCGAGTGGGTTCGCATCAACTGGGTGCGGCGCTCGTCGTCCAGCGCGCCGCGCACCGCCGTCCCGGCCGGTGGCAGCGGATCACCTTCCTCGGGCAGCAGGTAGAGCTCGTCGCCCCTGCGGGTGCCGGCGATCCGGGTCCGCACCCCGCCCCACAGCAGCACGCCGTGGTCGGGGGGCTGGCCGCCTCCACCGGGGTAGAACGCCGAGCGGTCGAGCACGATGCCCGACTCGGCGTCGGCGGACACAACGGTGGCGTCCCATTCGCGCAGGCTCGAATCGAGCAGTTCGAGGCGGCGTGTGTGCCCGTGAACGCTGTCCGCCGAGGTCATGGGGCCAGTCTGCCGCAATGGTGGCCGCAGCCCCGCGCAAGGTGAGTGGGATCAGCCCAGGCGCTCGCCGGTTTCCGGGTGGAACGCGTGCTCCTCGCCGGGACGGACGTCGAGGCTGAGCATGTCACCGATCTTCGGGGGGACCCGGCCGTCGAAACGCGCCACGAAGTGCTTGTCGTCGGCGCCGTCGTCGGGCAGCTTGCCGTACACGTAGGCATCTGCGCCCAGTTCCTCGACGAGGAGGACCTCGAGCGAGAGCCCGCCGCCGCCGGCAGCTGCGACGGTGAACGATTCCGGGCGCACGCCGAGCGTGATCGTGGACAGGCCCGCCTGCTGCGCGGCGGCCTTGACCGAGTCCTTGAGGGGCAGGTCGACGTTGCCCAACCGGGCGCCACCCGGCGTGAGTGTGGCCGTGCGCAGGTTCATGGCCGGCGAGCCGATGAACCCGGCGACGAATGCGTTACCAGGGCTGTCGTAGAGATTGCGCGGGGTGTCGCACTGCTGCAGCTTGCCGTCCTTGAGCAGGGCGACACGGTCGCCCATCGTCATCGCCTCGACCTGGTCGTGAGTGACGTAGATCGTGGTCGTGCCGAGGCGCGCCTGCAGGGCCGCGATGTTGGCTCGGGTCTCCACGCGGAGCTTGGCGTCGAGGTTGGACAACGGCTCGTCCATGAGGAAGACGCTTGGCGAGCGGACGATCGCGCGCCCCATCGCCACCCGCTGACGCTGGCCGCCGGACAGTGCCTTCGGCTTGCGGTCGAGGTAAGGCTCCAGGTCGAGCAGCTTGGCGGCCTCCAACACCTTCGCGGCGCGCTCGGTCTTGGACACGCCCTTGAGCTTGAGCGCGAAACCCATGTTCTCGCCCACGCTCATGTGGGGGTAGAGCGCGTAGTTCTGGAAGACCATCGCGATGTCGCGGTCCTTCGGGGCCTTGCGCGACACGTCACTCCCGGCGATGCGGATCTCGCCGCTGGAGACGTCCTCCAGCCCCGCGAGCATGCGCAGCGCCGTGGATTTTCCCGAGCCGGACGGCCCCACGAGGACCACGAACTCGCCGTCCTTGACGTCGAGGTTCAGATTGTCGACCGCGGGGATCGGATTGCCGGGGTAGAGGCATGTTGCGTCGACGTAGGCGACATCAGCCACGGGGTAGCTCCCTCTTCGGTGTGTGGTGACCGCACCGGGTACGGGGGCTCCTCGGCGCTGGCTAGGCGCCTGGAAACCCCTCACGGATTTCCGGACGGCCGATGTCACTCTGCCCCACCGAATGTCGAAGGCAGCATCAGCCGAACGGCATGGCGGTCGGGCAGTGACATTGGACACGCCGGTGAGGCTGCGCGTCAAGCGGCACCACCCGCTGAGCGGCACCGCACCCGTTAGCGGCGGCGGATCGGCGGGCGTCGGCGGCGGCGGCGGAACAGTCGCCGGGCGAGATGTCGCTCAGGTCGTGTCGACGTACTTCTGGGACGGCTTGAAGAACTCCGCCGGTGCGGGCTCGCCGCGCAGCGCCGCCACCTCGTCGCGCACAGCCGACATGATCGTGTCGGTGATCTCGCGCACCGTCGTGGCCGTGGGCTGCGCCCCGCGAAAGCGGCTCAGGTCGAGTGGTTCGCCGACCGAGGCCTCGGCAGGGCGTCGGGTGACGAGCCGCTTCAGGGAGAACCCCTTGCTCTGCTGGGCGCCCCATTGCCCGACCGGCACGACCGGAGTGTCGGGGGAGAGCAACACGAGCCTCGCTATGCCGGTCTTGGCCTCCATCGGCCATTGCTCGGGATCCTTGGTGATCGTGCCCTCGGGGTAGATGACGACCGCCTCGCCGCGCTCGAGCGCGCTCACCGCGTCACGCAGGGACTTCTTGGCATCCGTCGTGCCGCGATGCACCGGGATCTGGCCGGCGCCGGCCATGATCTTGCCCACGATCGGCTTGGTAAAGACACCGGCCTTGATCATGAAGCGCGGCACCCGGCCGGACGTCCAGACGAAGCGGGCCATCAGCACGGTGTCGATGTGCGAGACATGGTTGATGGCGATGATCACGCCGCCCTTACTGGGCGGCGTCATGCGCTCGAGGTTGTGCCACCGGATGCGAAAGAGCATCCAGTCGAAGGGGAACAGGAGCACGACGCAGAGCCGGATCCAGAACCCGGCCTTCGGCTTGTACTGGCGACTCACGGCTCTCCTCGCGGTTACGTTGGCACGCCAAGTCTGCCGGTTGGTTCGCGGCGGGGGGAGTGGAGGGTTCCCTGTGGGTGTTGTGGTGGGTGTTGCGGTGGGAGTTGTGATAGGTGTGCGTGGTGGGTGTGCGTGCCCCCATGCGCGGTAGCCTCGACGCCGCTG
>QHCC01000175.1 GCA_003243915.1 Pseudonocardiales bacterium
CGCACGACGAACTCGACGTTCTGGCCTTCGGGGTGAACCGGGTCGAGCACCGGGGGGCGGGCGAGGTCGAGCGCCGCCAGCTCGGCCAGGTCCGTGACGTCGACGACGACGTGCGGGTTCGGCATCTGGACAGCCGTCGCCGGGGTCGGTCGGAGCATGGGGGCGGCGGTGACGACCGGCCGGTCGGCAAGAACCCGGGGCAGGCCCATCTCGACAGCGACGTTTCCGTCCCCGTTGGCCTGCACACACTTGATTCCGCCGCGTGTCGCCACCGCCGCACTCTGACTAACGAGGTGGAGCGACTGTAGATACCGCGCAACGACGCGAATTCCGTTGCCGCACATTTCGGCGATCGAGCCGTCCGCGTTGCGATAGTCCATGAAATAGGGCGCATCGGACATCATGGACAGGGCTTCTGGGTCCCTCGCGGAGCACACCACCCGCAGCACTCCGTCGGCGCCGATCCCGGTGTGCCGGTCGCACAGGGCGCGCACCAGGCCGGGGGTGAGCTCAATGGCCCCGTCGAAGTCCGGCACGAGGACGAAGTCATTCCCGGTGCCGTGCCCCTTGACTACCCGCATGCCTAGATCGTATTCGCAACCTCACGGCAGGCGGCATCGACGAGGTCGGGTGTCGCCGCATCAAACCAGCGCACGCGGGGGTCACGGCGGAACCACGATCGTTGTCGGCGCACGAAGCGGCGGGTGGCACGGATCGTTGCCTGGACGGCTCCCGCCGGGTCGCGGCGGATCTCACCCTCGGCACTGAGGCAGTCGAGCAATTGGGCGTAGCCGAGCGCCTTGCCTGCGGTCGGGCTGTCGCGCAGGCCGGCGGGCAGCAGCCCGCGGACCTCATCGAGAAATCCGGTGGCCATCATCGAATGCACGCGCTGGGCCACCCGTTCGTCGAGGTCGTCGCGGTCCAGGCCTATCTGGGTGCACACGTAGATTGAGTCGAAACCCGGCATGGTCGCCGTGAACGGATGCCCGGTCAGCTCGATCACCTCCAGCGCGCGGACGATCCGACGGCCGTTCGTCGGCAGAATTGCGGCGGCCGCGGCCGGGTCCAGGTCGGCCAGCCGGCTGTGCAACCGGCCCGGGCCAGCTGCCGTCAGCTCGCCGGAGAGGCGGGCGCGGATCTCCGCCGACTCGCCGGGAAACTCCAGTCGATCCAGGGCACCGCGCAGGTAAAGCCCGGAGCCGCCGACGAGAACCGGTACGCGTCCCCGCCCGTGAATCTCGGCGATTGCGGCCCGCGCGAGCGACTGATACTCGGCTACCGCCGCCGACTTGGTGATGGGCCAGACATCGAGCAGATGGTGCGCGATGCCGCCGCGTTCGGCCGGTGGCAGCTTGGCCGTCCCGATGTCCATCCCGGCATACAGCTGCATCGAGTCGGCGTTGACCACCTCACCGCCGAGCCGTCGCGCGAGGGCCACCGCGAGTTGGGATTTACCGGTGGCGGTAGGTCCGACGACGGCGATGACCGGCGGCTCAGCCACGAGCCGGCCACCCGGTGAAGCTGACACCGTGCGGATGCTCGGCGTAGAGCACGTCCGTGCCGTAGCAGCCGCCGCTGAGCTGCCGCCCGGCCGGGTGCCAGACCCCAACGCCCGCGGCGGGCAGGCCGTCACCCATGACCGGCAGCGCAACGTCGTGCACCGGAGGCAGCGGGTGCGCTTCGCCGGCGGCCGGGCCGTCGCCTTCGGCGCGACCGACGCATGACCCGACAGCCCCCGAACCGGGCCCCCGATCCGCACGAACCAGCCACGCTCCGATCGTCAGCGCCAGCGGCACTGCCACGAGCTCACCGGCCGCGCCGCGGGCCCGTACTGGCACCAGCGCCGGGGGCTGGGGGCACAATGAGACGGCCGAGATCACCTGCAGAAGGCTAACCGGCACTGCCGGACATCACGGGATCGAGAACGATCGTGTCTAATGCTCAGTCATGGGTTCGGAGTGGGGACGTATCGACGCCGCCGGCACCGTCTACGTCAAGACGGCTGACGGCGAGCGCGAGATCGGCTCGTGGCAGGCCGGCGACACCGCGGCCGGTCTGGCCTTCTACGAGCGGCGCTACGACGACCTGGCGACCGAGGTGACCCTGCTCGAGAAGCGCCTCGAGTCCGGCGCGGGCGACCCGGCCTCCACCCGAACCCACGCCGTCGCGGTGCTGGCCCAGCTCGGCACGGCTGCCGCGATCGGCGATCTGGGCGCCCTGCAGACCCGCCTCGACGTCCTGCTGGCCGCCGTCGAGCAGAAAGCCGGCGCCAACGCCGCTGCGCGCGAGAAGGCGCGCGCCGAGGCCATCGCCGCGAAGGAGGCCCTCGCGGCCGAAGCCGAACAGATCGCGAGTACGGCGACGTCGTGGAAGAGCTCCGGGGACCGGCTGCGCGCGATTGTCGAGGAGTGGAAGCAGATCAAGGGAGTCGATCGCAAGGCCGACGACGCATTGTGGAAACGGTTCGCCGCGGCACGCGACGCGTTCGGCAGGCGGCGCGGTCAGCACTTCGCTTCCCTCGATGCCGAACGTGGGACGGCCAGGGCTGCCAAGGAGGCGCTGATCGAACGTGCCGAGGCCCTGTCCAACTCGTCGGACTGGAAGCAGACCGCCACCGAGATGCGCGATCTGATGGTGGAGTGGAAGGCCACCGGGCGGGCCGCGCGAGACGTCGAGGATGCGTTGTGGGCGCGCTTTCGGGGGGCGCAGGACGCGTTCTTCGCCCGGCGGTCCGAGACGTTCAGCGAGCGCGACACCGAGCAGGTGGACAACCAGCGCAAGAAGGAGACGATCATCGCCGAGGCCGCGGTGCTGGACCTCACCGACCCGAGCGCCGCGCAGGCAAACCTGCGCCAGCTGCAGTCGCGCTACGACGAGGTCGGGCATGTGCCGCGAGACGCCATCCGGCGCCTGGACGACTCGATGCGCGCCGCCGAGCAACGGGTGCGCGACGCGGTCGACGCCCAGTGGCGCCAACCCAGTGTGGAGTCCAACCCGTTCCTCACCGCGCTGCGCGAACGGCTGAGTGAGGCCGAGGCCAAGCTGGAGCGAGCCCGCAAGTCCGGTGACGAAGCGCGCATCGCCAAGGCCGAGGCCGACGTGGAGCAGCGCCGCTCGCTCATCCCGGACTGACACCTTCTGATTGCGTGACGTCTGATTG
>QHCC01000176.1 GCA_003243915.1 Pseudonocardiales bacterium
CACGCCAGCGCCACCATGACGCTCGATCTGTACGGGCATCTCTACGGCGATCGTCTCGACGAAGTCGCCGATCGGATGGACGCGTTGCGGACCTCGCGCGAAATTTCTGCGGACTTTTTGCGGACTAGACCACAGTTGATCATGTTTCCGGAACTCGACCAGGACGCCGCAGGCCAGTAAATCCGGGACTTGTAAGCGGTGGGCCCCGCGGGGCTCGAACCCGCAACCTACGGATTAAAAGTCCGCAGCTCTGCCAATTGAGCTAGAGGCCCGGGGGATGTCGGCGATAGCCGGGCGCATCGCGCGGATAGCCCGGCGCATCCTCCGGGCCCAGTCTCGCAGACGATGCGGCGAAGCGACGAGTGACTGAGCTGAGCAGTCGGTCTCCACGTGGTTCGATGTCCGCATGGCGTTGAGCGCTGCGGCGCTACCCACCGTGAGATACGGCGAGTGCGCGCTGGCCGACGTCATGCCGTCGGCACTTGCCGCCCTCGGCGTCCCGGCCGAACCGAACACCTTGGGGCTCGCGGAGGTGCCCCGCATCGTCGTGCTCCTGGTAGACGGGCTGGGTTGGGTGCTGCTCATGCGCAACCGCTCGGCCGCCCCGTTCCTGACCTCATTGAGCGGCCGGGCGCTCACGGCCGGGTTTCCGACCACGACGGTGACAAGCCTGGCCTCGCTCGGCACCGGGCGACCCCCTGGCCAGCACGGGCTGACCGGATACTCCTCGTACCTGCCCGACATCGGCACCACCATCAGCTGGCTCGCGTGGCGAGCGCTCGGCGGCGGCGAATCGCTGATCGACCTGGTGGTCCCGGAGACCGCGCAGCCCGAAGCCACCGCATTCCAGCGGGCCCGAGCGGCCGGTGTGACGGCGACCGTCGTGGCCCCGGCCGAATTCGGCGGGAGCGGGCTCACCCGTGCGGCGCTGCGGGGTGGTCATTTCCGCGGGGCGGTGTCGGGTGGGGACCTCATCAGCCAGGTCGCCCACGCCACCCGGTGTGGTGATCGCAGTCTGGTGTACTGCTACGTCAGCGAGATGGACCTGATCGGCCACGTCCGTGGCCCGGAATCGCCGGCCTGGCTGGCGCAACTGTCCCTGACCGACCGGTTCGTCGAGCAGCTGTCCGGTGCGCTGCCCGCGGATGCGTCGTTGCTCGTCACCGCCGATCACGGTATGACGTCGGTCCCGGACGAAGACAAGATCGACTTCGACGATTCGCCGACCCTGCAGGACGGCGTGCTCGCCCTGGCAGGCGAGCCGCGGGCCCGCTACGTGCACGCCCGGGCGGGTGCGAGCGACGACGTCCTCGCCACCTGGCGTGAACAGTTGTCCGATCGGATGTGGGTGCTCAGCCGGGATGAGGCAATGGCTGCCGGGCTGTTCGGACCGACCGTCAGCGCGGCGGCCAGCGAGCGCATCGGGGATGCCGTGGTCATCTCCCACAGCACGACGGCGGTGGTCCGCCGCCAAGCGGAATCCAGGCTGTCCGCACTTCCCGGCCAGCACGGTGCCCTCAACGACGACGACCTGCTCGTCCCGCTGTTCCGTGCCTGAGTGCCTGTGCCGGCGCGCGGCACCCATACGCTCGCACGATGTCCAGCCAACCGCCCGAGCGCTACGCGCGCGACGAGAGCGAAGCCCACCGCCTCGACCGCAACTACAGCGAACTGCTTCAGGAGCTACGCGTCGCGCAGACCGGCGTGCAGGTCCTGTTCGCCTTCCTGCTGAGCATCGCCTTCCAGCAGCGGTTCGACTCGATCACCTGGATCCAGCGTGACGTCTACATCGCCACGCTGGTCTGCGCGGCGATCGCGGCCGCCCTGTTCATCGCGCCGGTGGCGGTGCACCGGGTGTTGTTCGGGCTGCACCGCAAGGACGAACTCGTCGCGTTCACCGGCCGGATGGCGGTGACCGGGCTGGTGTTCCTGGCGCTCGCGATGCTCGGTGCGCTGCTGCTCGTCGTCGACCTGGTGGTCGGCCCGATCGCGGCCGCCATCGCCACCTCGGGAACCGGCGTGCTATTCGTATTCCTGTGGTACGTGCTGCCGATGAGAACGCGCGAGCGCACCCGTCGGCGCTGAGGCCGGCGACCAGTGCTGTGCAGCCGCCAATCCCACGCGCCTTGACTCAGCCCTGCTTCTCGCCCAGCGCAACCAGGACGCCCGCCAGCGCGAAGTACTTGTTGCTGCCCAGGTCGGCTACCGTCTTGATGTTGAACGTGTCGGCGAGCACCTGGTCGTGCTTCTCGGTCAGGCCGGCCAGCGCCGACGGCGGCGCCTTCAGCAGCTCGGTGAGGGACTTGTTCTCGTAGGCCTTGTCCAGGCCCTTCTCGAGATCGACAAACACTGACATGGTCAGCTTCCCTTTCGCCTGTGGACGCGTGGCCGCGACCATCCGCCGCCAGCCTGGCCCACCGTCGACGACCGGGCAAGGGTCGAGCAGGGTAGCGTCGCCAGCCGTGCCCGCGCTGCTCGCCGACCTGACGACGCTGCACGTCGGCGGCCCGCCCGCGCGGCTGGTCATCGCGTCCTCCGTGGAGGAACTGGTCGACGCGGTGCGCTCCTGCGACGCCGCGGGCGAGCGTGTCCTGATCGTCGGCGGGGGCAGCAACCTGGTCGTGGCCGACGACGGCTGGCCGGGCCCGGCGATACTGGTGCGCACCTCGGGCTGGACGGTGAGCGGCCCGAACTCGCTGGCCGTCACCGTGCAGGCCGGGGTGGAATGGGACGCGTTCGTCGCGGTCACCGTCGATGAGGGCTGGTCCGGGCTCGCCGCGATGTCCGGCATCCCCGGGCTGGCCGGTGCGACGCCAGTCCAGAACGTGGGCGCGTACGGCAGCGAGGTCGCCGACGTCATCAGCGGTGTGAGTGTCCTGGACCGGGGCACCGGCAGGGTCGAGACGTGGCCGCCGCAACGCTGCGGTTTCGGATTCCGCACCAGCGCCTTCAAGCACACCGACCGCTACGTCGTGCTCGACGTGACGTTCACGCTGCGGCGCTCACCGGACGGGGTGCCGGTGCGCTATGCCGAGCTGGCGCGGCGTCTCGATGTCGAGCCCGGCGGCATCGCGCCGTCACAGCGGGTGCGCGAGGTGGTGCTGGACCTGCGGCGTAGTAAGGGAATGCTGCTCGACCCCAGCGACCACGACACATGGAGCGTCGGCTCCTTCTTCGTCAACCCGTTCGTGGCTCCGGCGGAGGCGCCCGCGGACTGTCCCCAGTGGACGGTCGACGGGAAGGTCAAACTGTCGGCGGCGTGGCTGATCGAGAACGCCGGTTTCAGCAAGGGGTTCGGGCTCTCGCGCGGACGGGGTGCGGTGGCTCTGTCGACCAAGCACGCGCTGGCGCTGACGAACCGGGGCGACGCCACGACCGCGGAACTGCTCGAGCTGGCGGGCGAGATCCGCGACGGTGTCGAGGCTCGTTTCGGCGTGCGGCTGCGACCCGAGGCGCATCTGGCTGGTGTCGAGTTCTGACCGGCGCCGAGCCGGTAGCCAGCTAGCTGCGGTCGCGGTTGCGGCCGATGCCGTTCTTGCGCTTGTAGATGCCCATCGCCATAACGATGAGTGCAAAGGACATGCCCATAATCGCCCAGATCATCTGATCCTCCTACCGGCGTAGCACGTAGCCAAGCGGACCTCAAGCTAGCACGGAGCCGGGTCATACTGTCATCAACCAGGGCGTACCAACCATCTCGTGCGGAGGTTCCGGGCTGCGCGTTCGCCTGATTCGGGCATGATCTGGGGGGCCCCGTTGTTAGGGATGTGACGACCGGACAGCGGAGGGAGTGGCGCGTGCATCGCTTCGGCCGCGCCACCCTGCCCCACCGTGTCGCGATGCTCAGCGTGCACACCTCGCCACTCGACGCACCTGGCGGCGGAGATGCCGGCGGCATGAACGTCTATATCGTCGAGACCGCCCGCCGCCTGGCCGACGCCGGCGTGGCCGTCGAGATCTTCACCCGGGCCACCTCCAGCGACCAGCCGCCGGTGGTCGAGATGCACCCGGGCGTGCTCGTGCGGCATGTCACGGCCGGCCCGTTCGAGGGGCTGTCCAAGGGCGATCTGCCCGCGCAGCTGTGCGCGTTCACCGCTGGTGTGATGCGCACCGAAGCCCACCACGAGCCCGGCTGGTACGACGTCATCCA
>QHCC01000177.1 GCA_003243915.1 Pseudonocardiales bacterium
TAGATGTCCTCGCGGTCGAACGGTGTCACGAAGCTAGTGTTCAGCTGGCGCATGATGCGGTGCGTCACCGCGTCATTGGCGTGCTCACGCTCACGCAGGTCCTTCGCGATCGCCTCGCGGTTCGCGTTCGGATCGAGCAGCCCGGCCAGCGCCTCGGCACAGGCGGCGACGTTGTGACCCGCTTCGGTGAACATCGCGTAGAAGGCGTTGTCACGGGGGGTCAGGCGGAAAGGCACGGCGCTCCTCGCGGTGGCGGTGGCGGTCAGCGCAGAGAGTATCCGCATGTCGCCGGAGCGGCCTGCACGGCCCGCCTCAGCTGAAGACGATCGTCTTGTTCCCGAACACGAGCGTGCGGTGCTCGACGTGAGCACGTACGGCGCGGGCGAGGACCACCGTCTCCAGGTCACGGCCCTTCCGGACGAGATCGTCGATCGAATCGCGATGGGTGACGGCGGCGACGTCCTGGGCAATGATCGGCCCCTCGTCCAGCTCGGCCGTCGCGTAGTGGGCGGTGGCGCCGATGAGCTTCACGCCACGTTGCTGGGCCTGGTGATAGGGCCTGGCTCCGACGAACGCCGGAAGGAAGGAGTGGTGGATGTTGATGATCCGGGACGGGAAGGCATTGAGCACGGCCGGCCCGAGCACCTGCATGTAGCGCGCGAGCACGACCACTTCGACGTCGTTCCCGCTCAGCACGTCGACGAGGACTGACTCCTGCCTTACTCGGGTTTCGGGCGTGACCGGCAGGTGGTGGAACGGCACGGCACTGAACTCGGCGAGTGCGGCATGCTTGCTGTGATTGCTGATGACGGCGACCACCTCGGCCGCCAGCTCACCCGAGCGCCAGCGCCCCAGCAGATCCGCCAGGCAGTGGGCGTGGTGCGAGGCGAGCAGCGCGATGCGCGGGCGTTCATCGGAGAACCTGACGCTGGCGGCCATCTCGTATCGTGCGGCGACTGGCTCGAAGGCCGCCGCGACCTGTGTCGGTTCCAGTCCCGACCCGGAAAGATCGAATTCGACTCGTTGGAAGAAGACGCCGGCTTCGCGGTCGATGTGCTGCTCGGCGTGCAGGATGTTTGCACCGATCGAGAGCACGAACTCGGCGACCGCGTGGACCAGACCCGGCCGGTCCCGGCACGAGATCAGCAGCACCGCAGTGTTGATGCCCGGCACCGCTCAGCGCTTGGCGATCCTGCGGATGACGAGCAACACGCACAGCACGCCGGCGCCGCCTATGACTGCCTTGCCTTGCGGCGTCTGGGCCTTGTCTTTCAGAGCCTGCTTGGCGTTGTTCGCGATTCGCTTCGGGTTGGTTTGGAAGACCAGCTGATCGACGGCAACCGCCAGCGACGCACGGGCGTTCTCGATGTCGCGCTGGATCTCATCAGCGCTGCGCTCGCCAGCCACGCTGCTCTCCCTTCGCGCGGCCCCACCTGGGCCAGCTGACCCGAGCCTAGTGCCTGCGCTGTGGGCGCAGCGTGATCGGTAGCGTAGTCGCCGTGACCCGACTCTCGCCCGGTGACGAGGCCCCCGCGTTCACCCTGCCCGACGCCGATGGCAGGGACGTCTCACTCAGCGACTTCCTCGGCCGCAGGGTCGTCGTGTACTTCTACCCGGCGGCGATGACGCCGGGCTGCACGACGCAGGCCTGCGACTTTCGGGACAACCTCGCCGAGCTGAGCGATGCCGGTTTCGCGGTTCTCGGCATCTCCCCGGACCGGCCGGACAGGCTCGCCGAGTTCCGCGAGCGCGACGCGCTGACGTTCCCGTTGCTGTCCGACCCGTCCCGTTCGGTCCTGACCGCCTACGGCGCATACGGCGAGAAGTCGATGTACGGCAAGACCGTCACCGGAGTGCTCCGCTCGACGTTCATCGTCGGCGAGGACGGCAGCATCGAGGCTGCCCAATACAACGTCAAGGCCACCGGCCACGTCGCCAAGCTGCGCCGCGAGCTGGCGGTCTGACAGCAGGAGGGTCACCGGTGCGCGGCGACGACAGCTTCCCCGCCAAGATGACTGGATTCGAGCCCGCAATTCGGTCGGCGCGGCGGGGAAGCAATGTGGCGCACCCACGTACTATCGGGCCCCGCGGGGCCGTAGCCCAACAGGCAGAGGCACACGGTTTAGGTCCGTGACAGTGAGGGTTCGACTCCCTCCGGCCCCACCGGCCCAGATCCGGCCGCCCCGCCTGCACCGACCGACCCACGTCAGGTGATCGGCAGGTGAATCGCTGCGCTCAACGCGGCTCCGGGACCGACTCCGGCGCGGGCGCGCAGCGCAGCTCGTGGCCGACGCTGGTGAGGCACCTGCCGTCGGCCAGCCGCCACTTCCAGCCGTGCATCTGACAGGTGAGCACGCCGTCCTCGATGTCGGCGAAGCGGGTCAGGTCCGCCTTGAGATGCGGGCAGCGGGCCTGCATCTCCCACCCGTCCAGGATGATCGTCTCGTTGGCCTCGTCGGCGTTCTGCTCGGCGAACCAGCCCTCGGCGTAGTTCAGCCGCTCCTCGGACAGGCACTTGAAGAACACGTAGATGAACTCGTTGTACGGCCCGATGCGCGCAGCGGAGAACCGGCAGGACAGGAAAAGCGAGTTCACCCAGTCGATCTCGTGATCGTGGATGAGCTGTTCGAGGTACGCCCGGCGGGTACGGAAGCGATAGCGCACGTTCTCCCCCGCATACTCGCGCACCTCACGTGCCCCGAAGTCCAGCAGGATGTCGACGTCACCGCGATCGGCGTCCTCGCCGGTGAGGCGGATGCCGCCGTCGATGCCGGCCGCCATGTGATCGGCCTCCTCCAGCAGAGGCGTGAACCACTCCTGCAGCACCGGCAGGATGTCGATCTCGGGATGCGCCCAGCTCGCCTTGGTCGCCTGCACCTCGGGCATCCGCCGGGCCTGCATGTCGCGCAGGTAGCTCTCCTTGTGCGCGAACAGCTTCTGGACCTCGTCGTCGGGGAACGGATGCACGACCGGGCAGTCCGCCACGGTGAGGTCAGCGACTGAACCCGGCAGCAGCAGCCGCCCCTCGTGGTGCCCCTTGGCCGCGAGCCAGTCCAGGTACACCCGCTGGTCGGGGAAGATGTTGGACTCGTCACCGAAGATGTCGTTGAATCCCCACAGCTCGTCGTCGAGGAAGCACGGTGGCCCAGCCGTCGGGAACACGAACCGGGCGGAGCATTCCTCGATGTAGCGCAGGGTGCGGTCGAACTGCCGCTGCCGCTTGGACAGTCCCAGCGCCTGCTTGGCCCGGGCCGGCAGTTCGTACACCATCGGAAACCAGATGGCGCCGGAGAACTGCACCAGGTAGGCGTCGATCGGGCCGAGCTCGGTGAACAGGTCCAGTTCGGCAGGCCGCGCGTCGTTCTGGTTGAGCATCCGGTACCGGCCGTCGTACACCCACAGGGAGGAGTCCCCGACCGGGCCGTCGGTCGGCGAGGTCAGCGACTGGATCATCACCTGCAGGCCGTCGACCTCGAGCGGCGAGCCGTTCTCCGGCTTGACGAAGCTGGTGAACCCCACCTCGCGTAGCGCGTCCTCGAGTTCGGTGGTGGCATAGTCCGGCAGCAGCACCGTGGCCTTCTTGCTCACGTGCTTGCGAAGGTGCTGCGGGTCGAAGTGGTCGCGGTGCAGGTGGCTGACGAACAGGTAGTCGGCCTGCCCGATCCGATCCCAGTCGAGCTGGGAATTGTCCGGGAACGGGAACCAGGAACCGAAGTATGCGGGGTTGACCCAGGGGTCGGTCAGGATGCTGCCGTGCGCGGTCTCGATGAGCATGCTGGCGTGCCCAAGCCCGGTGATACGCATGATCCGTACGGCTCCTCTGGGCTCATCGTCGGTGTGCCAACCGTAACGGCTGTTGCGGTGCTCACCCGCCGACGAGCCCGAACAGCACACGGCACGGTTCGAACCCGCTGATCCGCCCCTGCTTGTCGGCCCCGGTGGCCAGCCAGTCCGCCCAGGTGAGGAGGCAGCAGGTCCGCAGCCGTCGCCAGATCGGTCTCCATCACGGGGTCAGCACCAGATCGCGCGTCGCCACGAACAGGTCGACAACGGCCACTAGAAATAGGGCATGGCGTGCCACGCTACGGCGGCCTTGCTGCGCCCTGTCCCACCCGGTCCCGATCTGCCCCAACCCGTCCCCAGCCCCCACGGATCGACGCGGTGAGACTGGTGCCAGAATCATGCTGTACGAGCACTGCACCGACGACCAGGAGTGCAACGACGTGGCCTTCCTCGATCCGCACGGCGAGCCGCCGGACCTCGGTGCGCCCGAGGATTACACGGCCGACCACCCGGACGAGCACCCCACCGACTGGGGCTGGCACGGCGAATGGGGTCGCGTGGGGCGGCGCGGAGCCTGGGTCGCCACGGTCGTCTTGCTCCTTATGATCACCGCCACGCACTACAACGGTTCCGGGACGGCTTGGCTGATCTTCTTCGCGGCCGCGCTCATCGCCTACCAGATTTGGGACATCCGGCGCCGCAGGAACGCCTGGCGTCGGTAAGTCACATGACCGAACTCGCGTCCCTCGTGCTGTTCGCTCGCGACGCTCACGCCACGGCAGCGTTCTATCGCGCCCTCGGTCTCGACCTGCACCACGAGGATCACGGTGCCGGCCCCACGCATTTCGCCGCTGAGCTGGGCGAGGTCCATCTCGCGATCTACCAGGCCGAACAGGACGACGGGCCGGGGCCGACTTTTCGAGCAGCAGCCAATACCTTTCCGGGGTTCTACGTGTCCTCGCTCGACCGGGTGCGCGGTGAGTTGGTCTCCGGCGGCGCGCGACTCTTCAGCGACCACCAGGTGCGTCCGTGGGGATGCCGTGTCGTCGCCGCAGACCCCGATGGACGCCCGGTCGAAATCAACCAGCGCGGACACTGCCCGCCTGACGCCGCCGGCGATCAGGCCGGCTGAGCGCTGCGACGTCTAGCCGGCACCGATCAGGCGCGGGCGGCCTGCCGGGCGCGCAATCTGTCGCGCTGCTCGATGAACCGGCTCGCCTGTGCATCCAGCGCGACGAGGAACTCGCTGAGTTCGGTGCGGGCCTGCTCCCCCGCCGGCCCTAGGTCGTCTCGGGTGAAGACCTTCCAGAACCGCAGCACCGGCATGATCACGTCGTCGTGATGCAGGCGCAGGTCGTAGATGCCGGCCTTGGCGATCGCCACCGAGTTGCGGGTGAAGTCGGGCATCCCCGCGCCGGGCATCTGGAAGCCCACCACCTCGTCTCGGATCGCGCACAGCATCGCGTCCGGGTCGCGGTCGAGGGCGGCGGCGCCGAGGTTGCGATAGAACACCATGTGCAGGTTCTCATCCGTGGCGATGCGGGCGAGCATCTGCTCGGCGAGCGGGCAGCCCGTCGCGGCACCGGTGTTGCGATGCGAGACGCGCGTGGCCAGTTCCTGGAAGGACACGTAGGCGAGCGCTTGCAGCATCGACTTGTCGCCGGAGTCGTAACCGGCTGCCATGTGCAGCATGCGCAGTCGTTCCAGCTCGACCGGGTCGACGCCGCGGGTCGTGACGAGGTAGTCCCGGATCGCGATGGCGTGGCGCCCCTCCTCGGCGGTCCAACGTCCGACCCATTCGCCCCACGCTCCGTCGCGGCCGAAACGGGTCGCGATCTCCCGGTGGTAAGAGGGCAGGTTGTCCTCCGTCATCAGGTTGACGATCATCGCGGTGCGGGCGACGGGGTCCAGCGTCGAGTCCTCCGGCGACCAGTCCTCGCCGCCGAGGAACGCGAAGTCGCGGCCTCTGCTCCAGGGCACGTAGTCGTGCGGGTGCCATTCCTTGGCGATGCTCAGATGCCGTTCCAGGTTCTCGGCGACCACCGGCTCCAGCTCGTAGAGCAGCCGCGCCTGGCCGCCCGCGGCGGTGTCAGCGGATTCGAGCACGGTCATCGTGGCAAATCTCCGTCGGTAGCCCAGGGTGCACCTACGGTTACGTTACCGTCGGTTGTACCGGGTGTGCCCACCCTTCTCACCTACCGTCCAGTAGCGCACAAGCACGGCGTAACCGGTCGGTAAGTTGCTACGCCCGTCGCGGGCACCCGCCCGCCGCTACCGTCTGCCCATGGGCTTGCGTCGGGTGTTGGTAGCCGTGGCCATCCTCGGGGTAGGCCTGCTGGTGGCTGCCCTGGCCTGGTTCCAGCCGTGGAAACTGTGGGTCGATCACCACGTCAACGACGCGCTGCCGGCAGTCGCTCTGGCCCCGGCGTCCACTGCGGTTCATGGCGCGCCGCCCGCAGGCCCGGCCGGGACGTCCCCGTCGACGGGCACTGCGCCGGCCGCTCGACTGCTCTCGCGCGGAATGCTGATCAGCCAGGAGCACGCGACGCACGGCACCGTCAGCGTGGTGCGGCAGCCCGGGGGCGCGCGGGTACTGGCCATCGCGCACCTGGACACCAGCAACGGCCCGGACCTGCACGTGTGGCTGACCGACGCGCCGGTGCGTCGGGGAAGCGACGGATGGCACGTGTTCGACGACGGTGAGCACATCAGCCTCGGCACCCTCAAGGGCAACGTGGGCAACCAGGTGTATTCGATCCCCAGCAACGTCGATCTGTCCCGGTTGACCAGCGTGACGATCTGGTGCGCGCGCTTCCAGGTGTCCTTCGGAGCTGCGCAATTGGTACCGATCACCGCGAACTGAGGCCGATACAGTGCGCCAGGTGGTGGCGACGGCCCGGTTCGTGGATCCTGTGAGTCGACCTGTCGCGGGCCATCCGCGACCGGGTGGCCACTGCCTCCATGGCGCTCGAGGGGACCGTGTGGTGACCGACGCGACGGTGCAGTTCCGGACCCTGGGTCCGATCGAACTCCTCGCGAGCGGCCAGCCGGTGCCCCTGGGCGGTCCGAAGCAGCGCACCCTGCTGGCTCTGCTGCTGCTGGCCGAGGGACGCGCGGTGTCGGCCGACCGGCTGATCGACGAGTTGTGGGGTGCGCGACCGCCCCCCACCGCGCTCGCGGCCCTCCAGGTATATGTGTCGGGTCTGCGCAAGGTCGTCGGTTCTCGGCTACGCCGGGACGCGGGCGGGTACGCGCTCGATGCCACGGCCGACGAGGTGGATTTGGCCCGCTTTGCCGCCATGGTCGCCGAGGCCCGCACCCATCTCACGGATGCGCCGGCGCAGGCGTCCAGCATCCTGGCCCGTGCCCTGGAGATGTGGCGCGGCGAAGCACTCGCCGGCGCGGTCGACACCCCGGCCGTGCTCGGGGGCCGAGTGCGTCTTGAGGAGCAGCGCATGGTCGCGACCGAGGACCGCGTCGGGGCCGACCTGGCCTTGGGCCGGCAGACCCTCGTGGTCGCGGAGCTCGCCGAACTCGTCGCCGCCCATCCCACCCGGGAACGCCTCACCGCCTTGTACCTGCTAGCTCTGTCGCGCTGCGGACGGGTCGGTGAGGCTGCCCAGGCCTACTCACGACTGGGTGCCGCGCTGCGCGACCAGCTCGGCACCGAGCCATCTGAGGAGACGGCAGCGCTGGCCGGCGCGATTGCGCGCCGTGATCCGACCATCGAGGCACCCCACACGTCCAATTTGCCCGCGCCGGCAGACCGGTTCATCGGCCGGCGCTCTGAACTGGACCGCCTCGAAGAGCTGCTCGGGCGCAACCGGCTGCTGACGCTCGTCGGACCGGGTGGCGTCGGCAAGACCCGACTCGCCTTGCAGCTGGCCCGCGACGTCGGTCTGGCGCAACATCCTGACGGCGTTCATTTCATCGACCTGGGGGCAGTGACGGAGGGGGACTCGGTCATCGCCCGGGTGGCGGCGACGCTCGAGGTGCGCGAGCTGGCCGGCGAAGAGCTGAGCGACTCGGTCATCGCCCGGCTACGCCGGGTCCGGGTACTGCTCGTTCTCGACAACTGCGAGCACCTGGTCCGCGAGTCCAACGAGCTCGCGACGGCCCTGCTCGATCGGTGCAGCGGGGTGCGGATCCTGGCCACCAGCCGAGAGAGCCTGGGCGTCGCCGGAGAGGCCGTCGTGCCGGTTGCCGGGCTCAGCCTGCCCACCCCCGACGAGCCCGTCGAGAGTGCGTTGCGCGCCGATTCGCTCCGGCTGCTCGCCACGCGCGGTGCCGCGGCGCGAGACGGCTTTCGCATCGACGCGAGCACGATCGATTCGGCCCTGGCGATCTGCCGGCGGCTCGACGGCCTGCCACTGGCGATCGAGCTGGCCGCGGCACGGCTGCGGATCCTGTCGCTCGCCGAGATCGAACTGCGTCTGGATAACCAGCTCGATCTGCTGGCGACCAGCTCGAAGGTTCCCGTGGATCGCCACGCCACCATGCGCGCGACCATCGACTGGAGCCATCACCTGCTCGAGAAGGAGGAGCGCATCCTCTTTCGCCGGCTGGCGGCGTTCTCGGGCGGATTCTCCCTCGTCGCCGCCGAACAGGTCGGTGCAGATCCTGCGGCCGACCCGGTCGATAGGCCAGCCGCCGTGCTGGACACCTTGGGCAGGCTCGTCGACCGATCCATGCTCGTCGCCGACGCCGGTGGGCAGACCAGCCGGTTCCGGATGCTCGAGACCATCCACGAATACGCTACGAATCAACTCGACGGGTCGGGCGAGGGTGAGGCCGCCAGAACTCGCCATGCCGCCTGGTACCGCGAACTGATCGAGAGCGCGCCCCAGTTCGGCGGTGACGACAACGCGCTGTGGATGGATCGGGTCGGCTCCGAGCTCGGCAACTTCCGAGCCGCGATGGAATGGGCGCTGACCGACGGTCAAGCCCCCGAGCAGGCGCTGGCCATCGCCACGCCCTTGTGGTGGTACTGGTGGGAGTCCGGGCAGATGCGCGAGGGAACGACCTGGCTGCGCCGCTCGCTCGACGCGGCCGCGGCGGCCGCGCCCGCCGAGAGAGCAGCCGCCCTGCGCGCGGCGGCTGCGTTGGCTCGCAACAGCGGGCAACTGGACGAGGCGCGAGAGCTGGGTGAGCAGGCGCTCGAGGTCGCGCAACAGCTGGGCGTTGCCAAGGGTCTGGCCATGGCCCTGAACAGCCTCTGCATGACGGCGACCGGGCAGCGAGATTTTCACTCAGCGCTGGCCTACGTCGAGCAGTTCCGTGTACAGGCCGAGCTCTCAGGTGAAGAACGCGGCCTGGCCGTGGTCGCGAACAACATGGGCACGGTGCTGCGCTGCCTCGGCCGTCTTGACGAGGCCGAGGCCGGTTTCTCCGAGGCGGTCGAGCGGTTCCGGTCGGCGGGTGACGTGCGCGGCGAAGCGGCCGCACTCGGCAACCTGGGCGTCGTGGCCAGACGCCGGGGGCGGCCGGAGCAGGCCCGCCGATTCGCCCTCGATTCGCTCGTGCGTTACCGCGAGCTGGCGCTCGACGAAGGGCAGCTCGACGCGATCGAAGCGCTGGCCGCGCTCGAGCTCGCCGAGGGCCGGCCCGAATCCGCGCTGCGTCTGCTGGCCGTCACAGACCGCGAACGGCGGCGCCTGGGCGCGCCCATTTTCGTCGCCGACGAGAGCGACGACCGCGACGCGGCCCTAGAAGCAGCCCGCGCAGCATTGGACGACGCGAGCATCGCGGGGATCCTGTCGGCGGCGGAGCAGCTCCCCCTCGCAACTGTGGTCGATGAGCTTCTGCCGAGCTGAGCCGGCTAGCGCCATAGCGGCCGGCAGACCTTCAGCCGATCTTTAGCGGAGCCTGCGACGGTCCGTCCTGCCACCCGGAGCAGGCGAGGAGCATCACATGAATTCGACCCGTCAGTGCAGAGGAAGGCTCGCGCCCCTGGGAGCGACTGCTCTGGTGTGTCTGCTCGCCGCGTGCGGGAGTTCGACGTCAGGCTCGAAGAACACTGCCGGACCGCAGGGTTCCGTGGTGGCGGGCGCGACGACCAACCAGAGTTCGGCTGCGCCGGCCGCAACGACCCGAGCCAGCCAGCCAAGCAGCGGTCCGGCCGATGCGTGCAAGCTCGTCAGCGCGGCCGAGGCGCAGGCAGCCCTGGGCAAACCGGTACGGCCGGCGAAGGCCAAAGCCGGTGCGACCGGCCGAAGCGCCAACTGCACCTACGAGAGCACCGACTTCGCCAACGGCACCGCCGCCGGACTGGCCCTTGTGATCACCTACTTTCCGCACAGCTCGATGACCAAGACCCAGTTCGACGCCAATTACGGCGGCAACGGGTCCCGGGCGGTTACGGGTCTCGGTGACAGCGCTTGGTATCTGGGCGGGATGCTCAATGTCTACGCCCAGGGAGCCAACCTCAGCGTCACCATCGTGAGCCTGAACGCGGAGGCGACCGTGGCTCAGCTCGAGCCGGTGGCGCGCCGTGCGCTCGCCAGGATCTGACGGGCGCTACATCGGCTCGTCCGCGCCATCATCCAGCGCCTAGCGACCATCGAGCAGCGGTCTTCCGGGTCCCAGGTGGCCCCACCCGCGGCGTCGCGGCGCCGGCGCGTACCGACCCGCTAATACGGTCAGATGGACAGAGGGTGAGGTGGCCGGGAACGTCGAACGCGCTGGGAGTCAGGGCTTCACGCCATCAGCTCCGATCTGAGCGCCGCGGCAGGATTCGAGGCAGCCGCAAATTCCCGTTCGCGCTATGCCGTAGTTGGGCGTCCGAACCAGGTAGTCAGCGCGTCAGAGAGCCCCGGCTGGGTTGGGTCTCCCACCCAGGCCACATATCCGTCGGGCCGAATCAATACGGCCGTGGGAGCAGGGACCGCCCCGAGTGCCGGAAGTTCCCACCTACCTTCATATTCGGCGTCGATCAGCCCGACACGGTCAGCCCATGGAGTGATGTCGAAGCCGCCGGGCTCACCGAGGTTGAGTAGCGCCGGCCGGGCATCGTGCAGCAGCTCGAAGACCCGCAGCGGGCCGTCGGCGGTGACCAGGTCGAGATCGGGCATGCGGCGTCCGAGCAGCGGGTGCCCGTCGCCCAGGTCGTAATGGATATCCAAGCCGGCCAGCATCGCGGCGAACCGGTTGCGAGGCTCGTCCGTGCTCAGGAGCTCGGCAACGGCCTCGCCCAAGGCCTTGGTGCGTTCGTCCGAGCGGCGAAGGGCGACCGACGCCATCGTGTTGCGCAGTACACGCGCAGCGACGGGGTGGCGCTCGGCATGATAGGTATCCAGGAGGCTTCCCGGCGATGTCCGGTTGACCACCTGGGCCAGCTTCCAGCCCAGATTCACGGCATCCTGCACACCGGTGTTGAGGCCCTGTCCACCGTCAGGGGCATGCACGTGTGCGGCGTCGCCGGCCAGCAGCACCCGCCTGTCGCGGTAGGCCGCGGCCTGCCGGGTCATATCGGTGAACCTGGAGAT
The DNA here is from genome assembly GCA_003243915.1 of Pseudonocardiales bacterium. Classification (GTDB taxonomy): domain Bacteria; phylum Actinomycetota; class Actinomycetes; order Mycobacteriales; family Jatrophihabitantaceae; genus QHCC01. The sequence goes on from QHCC01000177.1 coordinate 11,268, forward strand.
CCAGGTGGGACTGTGGATCCCGTAATCGGTCCCGTAGACGGTGATGAGCGCCTCGCTCAGATCACGCAGGGTGGGTTCGCCCGCGGGTCCGAGGTGGCCTTCGGTCACCATGATCCGCACCGGCCCGGTATCCGGGTAGACGATTTCGCCGTCGCGGATCTCGTACTCCACCCTGCCGAGGCCATGGACGCCGAGGGCGTCGCGGCGGATGCCCCATTCCGGCTCTTCGGCCAGTTCGACCTCGGCGATCAGGCTGCTCGTCGTCGGGTCCCACCCGGGGAACTCGATGCCGGCTGCTTTACGGACCAGACTTCGTCCTCCGTCGCACCCGGCGAGATATTCCGCCCGCAGCGGCTGGCCGTCGGACAGCTCGACGTCGATACCGGTGTCGTCCTGCGCTAAACCTGTCACCTCGCGTCCGCGATAGATCGTCACCGCCAGCTCCCCGACCCAGCCGGCCAGGATGCGCTCGATGTGGTTCTGCCAGAGCCCGAGCGAGTAGGGATGCCGGGTGGGAAAGTCGCTGATGTCCAAAGGGACCCCGGAGAATTGCGCGACCTGGGCCAGCTGTCCCTCGGCGAGGAACCGATCGGCGATTCCGCGCTGATCGAGAACCTCGATCGTGCGCGAGTGCAGCCCGCCCGCGCGCGAACCAGGGAGGTCCTGGCTGGCGCGCCGCTCGACGATGGCAACGTCGACGCCCGCCAACGCCAACTCCCCCGCCAACATCAGCCCGGTCGGACCTCCTCCGGCGATCACCACCGCATGCTCGGTCACCGCCACACTCCGGCCGGCACCAGCGGCCCCGTGACACCGGCCAGCCGGTCCGCGCACTCCTCGTCCGGCGGCGCGCACATCCGCACCTCCGCGCCGAGTGCCCGCAACCGCACCGCGAGTTCCGCCATCGGTTCGACATCCCCGCGCGACCCGTACGTCGACAACAACCCACGCATGTGGTGACTCCCATTTCCGTAGTTCTGGCCTCGGCCCGCGATTCTGCGGCACGACCCGGGTCTTGCCGCAAGCCCCCCGGTGCGCTATACGTTGGAAGTGGAAGGGAGTGAGTACTCTCCCTCCCCTCGTCGTCAGCTGTCGACGGACAATCCCCTCGCGAATCGGCGGCGCGCCGCCATCGTCATGGAGTTCGTCGCCGCGCCGCACGAGCGCCGGGCGGGGCCAGCCAAACGCACGCTCGACACCGAGCACGCTGGCGACGACACCACGCAGATCGTTTGATCCAGAGCAGGGCCGCTGCCAGGACGAGGGCGGCCGCGGTAGGCGTTGCGTCGGTAGGTGACTGGCCGTCCGCCGCGTGAGCCGGGCTCCGGGGGGCTTCGCCAGCTACAAGAGCACGCTGTCGCCCAGCGGCGGCGCCGGAACCGTCCCTGATCTCGGCACTGACAACAGCTACGCCTGCCAGGGCGGCTGCGGGCCGACTGTGCTGGGCGTGCTGGTCGGCCATCTGTTCTTCGTGATCCAGGTCCTCTCCGGCGACGGACTCACGCAGGCAACTCGGTTCATGAAACTCATTCTCGGCCGGCTATAGCGCCTCCTGCCTACTATCGACCGTCGAGGAGCGGTTGACGGGGATCCCAGCTGGTCCCGCCCGATGCATCAGTGCGGCGACGGGCGATCCCGGTCAGCGCCTCGAGCACGACCCGGTTGGCCAGGAACGACGTGATCTCGGCGTGGTCGTACGGCGGCGAGACCTCGACGACGTCCATCCCCACGACGGGTAGCTCGTAGGCGATTCGGCGCACCGAGTCCAGCAACTCGCGGGCCGTGAGTCCGCCCGGCTCCGGCGTCCCGGTGCCGGGGGCATGGCCCGGGTCGCAGACGTCGATGTCGACGGAGAGGAAGACGCCGTCGCAGTCATCGAGCGCGATGGCGAAGGCCTCCGTGAGGCACTCGGCCAACCCACGCGCACCGATCTCGGACATCTCGTAGGAGCGCATGTGTTGTTCGGCCATCCAGTCCAGAGTCTCGGGCGGCGGCCAGTAGCCGCGCAGGCCGATCTGCAGGAACCGGTCGCCGCGCAAGGCACCGGATTCGATCAGGCGCCGCATCGGCTGGCCGTGCCCGATCAGCGAGCCGAACTCGATGTTTCCCGTGTCGGCGTGCGCGTCGAAGTGGATCATCGAGATGCGACCCTGGCCGAGGTGTTGGGCCACCCCGGCGGCGTCGGGCCACGCGATCGTGTGGTCTCCGCCGAGGACGAGCGGGATGGCGCCGGTGGCCGTCACCGCGTGCACAGCCTCCTGCAGGTCGCGCACCGAGCGTGCTGCGTCGCCGGAGAACATCTCGACGTCGCCGGCGTCGTAGACGCGCAGGTCCTGCAGCCCGTCGACGCGCATGGCCAGGGAGGGCCGCGAGCCGTCGTGCGGCAGATAGCAGGTCTGCCGGATGGCCTGCGGACCGAAGCGGGTTCCGGCGCGGTGCGAGGTGCCCCCGTCGAATGGCGCGCCGAGGATGACGACGTCGGCGTCGGTATAGCTGGCCGAGTCGGCCCAGTCGCAGCGTCCGACGCCGAGGAACGTGATGTCGGGGCCGAACTGCGCGCCGTACCTGCTCATGTCGTGAACGGTATCCCGGCTAGCTGTACCGACCGCAGGTCGACGCCCTCCGGAAGCTCACGAGTCGAACCCCATGCCGAGCCGATCCAGCGCACGCAGCCACAGCCCGCGCCGGCCTTGCCGCTGGTCGGCCCGCGCCAGCGCATGTCGTGTCAGTTGGATGCCGGCGTAGCGCATCGGCTCGGGCGGAAACGGCAACGGGCGGCGGCGGGTCGCGCGCAACCGGGTGGCCTGCGTCTCGCGGCCGGCGAGGAGGTCGAGCATCACCTGCGCCCCGAACCGGGTGGCCGCGACACCGAGCCCCGTGTAGCCGAGGCTGTAGGCCACCCGCCCGCCCAATGCAGTTCGCTGGAATGCGAAGAAGCGGGTTGACGTGTCGATCGCGCCACCCCACCGGTGGGTGAACCGCAGCCCGTCGAGCTGGGGAAAGGTCGTGAAGAAGTGCCGTGCCAGCAAGTCGAAGGTGGCCGGCCGCTGATCGAACTCGTCGCGCAGGCCGTTGCCGAAGTGGTAGATCGCGTCGTAGCCGCCCCAGAGGATCCGGTTGTCCTGGGTCAACCGGTAGTAGTGGAACTGGTTGG
>QHCC01000178.1:0-5584 GCA_003243915.1 Pseudonocardiales bacterium
GTTCCGGATGCTCGAACTGGGGAACGTGCCCGCAGCTCTCGATCACGACGGACTCGGCATGCGGCAGCGCCTGCGCGACGAACCGGCCGAATCCGGCGGGCACCAGGTTGTCGCGGTCACCCCACAGGAACAGCGCGGGTGGGCGCAGGGACGGCAACCGGTCCCAGAACCCGCTCTCGCCGAAGGGTTCGTCGAGGTAGACATGGCGCAGCGCGGAGAAGATCGCGAGCCGGTTGGCGCGGATGTTGAACACCCGCATGAACTCGTCGATCGCGGCGTCGTACCAGGCGTCGGTCAGGCGCGACGGGTCGGCGAACAGGCTGCGCACGCCCCGCATCGCCACCGCCCGCGGCACCTTGATCGGCAGCGCGGCGATCTCGTTGCGCACCAGGCGAACCAGCGGCACGAACTGTCGCAGTTTGCGAAACGCCACGGCAGGACACAGCAGGACCAGCCCGCGCACCTCGTCGGGTGAGTTCAGGGCCGCCTCCAGTGAGGTCCGCCCACCCAGGCTGTTGCCGACCAGGACCGCCGGCTCCTCGCAGGTCTGGCGCAAGAAGGCGAGCAGCCAGCCGCCGAGGTACTGCGCCCGGTGCGCGTCGCCCCTGGCCTGCGTCCCGCCATGGCCGGGAAGGTCAGGCGCCAGTACGCGGAAGTCCCGCGACAGCGCCGCTATCAACGGCAGCATCGAGGCGTTCGTCGCGCCGAGACCGTGGACAAGTACTACCGGCGGTGCGTCGAGCGGGCCGGCCTCGAGGTAAAAGGTCTCGATACCGGCCGCGTTCGTGGCGCGGGTGAAGGTGCGGGTGTCATCGGTGGCGTCGCCAGGAAACAGGCCGTCCAGCTGGAGGGCGAGTGCCAGGTTGCCGCGGACGGTGAGATCACCGGCCAGGAAGGCCTCGATGCCGCTGCGGGCACCGGAGACCACGCTGTCGAGCACCCGCAGTGGGGCCCGCACCGTCGTCGTCGGACTGGCCGGGCCGCCCCGCTTGACCATCGCCCGGCCACGGTCGATCTCGACCGTCCAGTTGGCCATCGCGCCGGCGGTGAACAGGAGTGACGCGGTGGTGTCGGCGAGCAGCGGGGAGTAGGCACCGAGCAGCCGCTCGCGCAGCAGCGGCAGCAGGTCGTCGTCCGGCACGCGCGCATCCCTTCCGGTCGCCATCGTCAGTCCCGGGAGTGGCTCGACACCGCCAGTGGGCACGTACGCCTGCTGGGCTGGTCACGTTGCCCTAACATCGGCGACCCGCGCAGCTCGAGATCAGGAGCCTAATCGTGTCGACGCCGGACCGCGACGCCGAGGTGTTCGTGCTCAACCTCGGCGATACCGAGAACCGGTTCCATCCCGACTGGCTGAGCGAGGTGCAGGCGCATCTGGACACGGTGGCAGCTGGGGACGGGGCGTGAGCGCTCGTCACGAGCGCGACCGGCAAGTTCCTCTCCAACGGCCTGGACCTCGAGTGGTTGGCGCAACACGGTGACCGGCTGCCGGGCTACGTCGCGCAGGTGCACAAGCTGTTCGAGCGGATGCTCGTGCTGCCGCTACCCACGGTCGCGGCGCTGCAGGCGCACACGTTCGCCGGCGGCGCCATGTTTGCGCTCGCTCACGACTTCCGGGTCATGCGAGCCCAGTCAGCGGCCCGCCAGCGCCGCCAGCCCCGTCAGTTGCGTCTTGGTGAGGTAGCCGGTGTCCGTAGCCGGTGTCCGCAGCCGCAGCCTCAGCCTGAACCGCTATCCCCAGCGTCCGGGTCTGGCTACACTCCGGACATTCCTCGCAACCTTCGGATAACGCGAGGCGTTCGGTTTGGCCAAGGGAGGGCAGATGAGAGTGCTAACCAGCGGCAGGACCTGCGCGAGGACGAGCGCGCTCGTCGCTCGGCTGCGCCGGATCATCGCACTGGCCGTGGTGGCCGCCGGCGTGGCGATGCTGGGGGCCGCGCCCGCCCTGGCGAGCAGCAGGTTTCCGGTGACGTACACCCTCGCGGGCGGCATCCTCAGGTCCCTGGACGATCCAGCGGCCTCGCCTGCGGGCGTGAACGTCGCGAGTTGCCGGGTCAGCGCGGCTCACCCGCGCCCCGTCGTGCTGGTTACCGGCACGTTCGGCAACATGATCGACGACTGGTCCGGGCTCGGTCCCACGCTGGCGAACCTCGGCTACTGCGTCTACGCCACACCGGTCGGCGGCGATCCGGAATCGGTCATTCAGACGGTCGGCCCGGTGCTGCAATCCGCGCAGCAGATCAGCGCGCTCGTCGACAGCGTGCTCGCGCACACCGGCGCCCCGCAGGTCGACCTGGTGGGCCACTCGCAGGGCGGCATGATCGCCGAGTACTACGTCAAGCTGCTCGGTGGGGCGCCCAAGGTGCACACCGTGGTGGGCATCTCGCCCTCCACCCACGGGACCGACCTCGACGGCCTCGTCGCGCTGGCCTGGCTGTTCCCCGGCGCGAACGAGATCGTGCGCTCGGCGTGCCCGGCCTGCGTCGACCAGGAGGTCGGTTCACCGGTGATCAGTGCGCTCGACAACGGCCCGATCGCGCAGCGCGGCGTGAGCTACACCGTGGTCGAGACCCTCAACGAGACGGTCGTGACGCCGGCCGGCTCGGCGTTCATCAGGGAGCCCGGTGTCAGGAACCTCTGGCTGCAGAGCTACTGCCCGTTCGACTGGACCGACCACGCCAACCTGACCTACGACCTCGGTGTGTACGGCCTGGTGCGCAACGCCCTTGACCCCGCTCACGCCCGGTCGGTCAGCTGCTTCTGACGCTGCCGAGCACGCGGACGTGCCCCACGCCGGCGCTCAGCTGTTCCGACGCTGGCGAGCATGCGGGATCACGCCGGCGCTCGCCGGTGCTCGCCGGTGCTCGCCCGTGCCGATCGGTCGCTCGTGCCGGGCATCCCAGTGTCGCGCGGGTCACGCGCGCGCCGGATCGGCGTGCGCGGACTCCTGGACCTCGAGCAGCGAGACCTCGTGCAGGGACTCCTGGTAGGCGCGGTGCCCGCCGCGCAAGCCGAATAACCGCTTGGACAGAAGCAGGTACAGCACCGCCAAGACATTGACCACCAGCGCGGCGATCTTGAGCCAGCTCGCCTTGTCGGTGACCTCGTAGATCTCGAGCGGGATGAACAGCGTCGTGCCCACGACGGCGACGTACTCACCCCACCGTTTCAGCGACCACAGGCCGATGCCCTCGATGATCTGCAGCGCGCCGTAGAACAGCAGCGCACCGGCGATCACGTTCAGCGTCGAGGGCTTGGCGTTGAGGATCTTCTGAATGGCATGGACGGTGCTCGAGTCCTGCACGTTGAAATGGACCTGATCGAAGAACGGCTTGAGCGAGCTCAGGTCCCGGTCGAACAGCTGCTGCAGACTGATCTGGGTGCTCTTGAGCCGGAAGACACCGACGCCCAGCAGCACGATCACTGCTCCGCGTATCCACCGTTCGACTGCCAGCGCCCGCAGGATGAAGGCCGAGCGCAGCGCCTTGCCGCGCAGCAGTACCGGGGCGTCGTCGGCCGGCCCGGTTCCGTGCGGTTCGCCGAGCACGTAGCTGCCGCAGCGCAGACAGCGCCAGGCGTCGCCGAGGGGGGTGCTCGCCTCGAGCTTCGCGCGATAGTCAGGCTCGACCGGCGCATAGGTCACGTGCCCCTTGCGCGAGCACGACCGCAAGTTCCACTCCACGCGCGGCAGCCTATTGGGCAATCGACACCTACTCATAGGCTGCTGTCGATTCCGGCCGGTGTCATGCGTCGTAGTGGTGCACGGTCCGGAAGGCGGACCACACGAAGGGAGACGCCATGTCGCAGTATCTGATCTTGCTCTACGAGGACGAGGGCGCGTACGCGAACGCCGGCCAGGACGTCATGAACGAGGTGTTGCAGGCACACACAACCTTCGGTGAGAAGAACGCCTCGGCCGTCCAGGGCGGCAACGGGCTGGAGCCCACCGGTTCGGCCACCTCCATCCGATCGGACGGCGCGGGCGGCTTCACCGTCACCGACGGCCCGTTCGCCGAGACGAAAGAGGCGCTCGGCGGCTACTACCTGGTCGATGCCGCCGACCTGGACGAAGCCATCGCGATCGCCAAGCAGGTACCGGCCCGCTTCGGCGGGGTCGAGGTCCGCCCGATAATGGTGTTCAGCTGACGCACGATCGGAGCACGACTGTTACCAGCAGCGAAGTCGCGTCGGCCGTTGCGCAGGCGCACCGCCGCGAGTGGGCCTTCGTGCTCGCCGCGACGGTGCGCGTCACCCGCGACCTGGACCTGGCCGAGGAGTGTGTGCAGGACGCGTACGCGCGGGCCCTGACCGCGTGGCCGGTGGGCGGCGTCCCCGCCAGGCCCGGGGCGTGGCTGACCACCGTCGCCCGGCGCCGGGCGCTCGACCTGCTGCGGCGCGACGCGGTACTGCGCCGATCGCTGCCGCTGCTCGTCGAGGACGACGACCAGGCCGGTCCCGACGCGATCGACGAGATCCCCGACGACCGGCTGCGGCTCATCTGCACCTGCTGCCACCCCGCGTTGGCGCCCGAGGCCCAGATCGCCCTCACCCTGCGGATGCTGTGCGGACTCTCGACGGCCGAGGTCGCGCGGGCGTTCCTCGTCAGCGAGACGACGATGGCCGCCCGAATCACCAGGGCCAAGAAGAAGATCGCGGCGGCGCGAATCCCATACCGCGTTCCTTCGGCGGCGGAGCTGCCCGAGCGCGTCGAGGCCATCCTCGCCGTCGTGCACCTGGTGTTCACGACCGGCCACACGGCTCCCCGGGGTGGCGACCTGGTGCGGCGCGACCTGGTCGAGCGGTCACTCGATCTGGCACGCATGCTGCGTTCGATGCTGCCGGGCAACGCCGACGTGGCCGGCCTGCTGGCGCTGATCCTGCTCACCGATGCCCGCAGGGCCACCCGTACCGCCGACGACGGCAGCCTGCTGCGCCTCGCGGAACAGGACCGCGGGGCCTGGGATCGGGCTGCGATCGGTGAAGGGGTCGCCCTGGTGCGCGAGGCGCTGCGTCCCCGACCGCCCGGTCGTTACGCGCTGCAGGCGGCAATCGCGGCCGTACACGCCGAGGCGCCGTCCTGGGACGCGACGGACTGGGGCGAGATCGTGGCGCTCTACGACCTGCTCGCCCAGATCTGGCCGTCGCCGGTTGTCGCGCTCAACCGGGCCGTCGCCGTCGGATTCGCGCGAGGCGCCGCGGCGGGGCTGGCCGAGCTCGATCGCCTCGCCGCCGAGCCGCAGCTGGCCGGCTACGGCTACCTGCCGGCCGCGCGCGGGGAGTTCCTGCAGCGGCTCGGTCGAGACGTCGATGCGCGCCTCGCCTACGAGGAGGCGCTGCTGCTGACCGAGAACGCCGTGGAGCGGCAGTTCCTGCTCGGCCGGCTCGAGTCGCTACGGCATTGACTCAACGAGGGTGAGGCCAGCACACAACGAGCAGGCAGCTGGGGTCAGCGGAATGCGTCCAGCCCCGTGAGCTGCTGACCGAGCACCAGCGTGTGCACCTCGTGGGTGCCTTCGTAGGTGTAGACGGTCTCCAGGTTCACGGCGTGCCGCAGGACCGGGTACTCGGTGGTGATGCCGCTGCC
>QHCC01000178.1:5589-18945 GCA_003243915.1 Pseudonocardiales bacterium
GCGAACTTGCCGAAGCTGACCTGGTGGGCCTTGATCCGCCCGGCGTCTTTCAACTCGCCCAGGCGGCGCGCCGTCAACTGCATCTGCTGCAGGGCCACCGCCATCTCGGCCAGCTTTCGCTGGGTCAGCTGGAAGCCGGCGATGGGCTTACCGAACTGGGTGCGGGTGCCCGCGTAGTCCAGGGTGGCGGCCAACGCGTCGCGCGCTGAGCCGACGACGCCCCAGACGATGCCGAAGCGAGCCTCGGTCAGGCACCCGAGCGGGCCTTTGAGCCCCTGCGCCCCGGGAAGTTCGGCCGAGGCCGGCAGCCGCACGTCGTCCATGACGAGCTCGCTGGTGATCGAGGCGCGTAAGGAGATCTTGTGGTGCACGTCCTGGGTGGTGAACCCAGCCATGTCGCGCTCGACCAGGAATCCGCGCACGCCTTCGTCGGTGCGCGCCCACACCACCGCGATGTCGGCGATCGAGCCGTTGGTGATCCACATCTTGCTGCCACTGAGGATCCAGTCAGCTCCGTCGCGGCGCGCGCGGGTGCGCATCGACCCGGGATCCGAACCGGAGTCGGACTCGGTGAGCCCGAAGCAGCCGATGGCGTTGCCCTTGGCCATCTCGGGCAGCCAGCGCTGTTTCTGCTCCTCGCTGCCGTAGGCGTGGATCGCGTACATGGCCAGCGATCCCTGGACACTGACGAGCGAGCGCAGCCCCGAGTCGACCGCCTCTATCTCGGCGCTGACCAGGCCGTACTGCGACGGCTTGGCGCCCTGGCAGCCGTAGCCCTGCAGATGCATGCCCAGCACGCCGAGCGCACCGAACTCCTTGGCCAGCTCGCGCGCGGGTAGCGTGCCGTCCTCGAACCAGTCGCGGATGTGGGGGCGCAGCCGGTCGTCGGCGAACTTGCGCACGGTGTCACGCAGCAGCCGGTCCTCATCCCCCAGGTCGTCGTCGAGGTCGAGCAGGTCCAGACGGTCGAGCGCGTCGGTCATGAGCGCGAGATTACGCCGCCCCGATACCCTGCGCAGGTGCCCCAGCCGCCGTCGCCGCTCGACTTCGACCCGATCGAGCGGGCCGGCGTCCTCTGGGAAAAGCACTGGCCCGACGAGGACCCCGAGGTCTACGCGGCGATGCGGGCAGTCACGTCGATCATGCGCGCGCACCAGATCCTGATTGCCGACCTCGACTCGATGTTGCGTCCGTTCGGCATCACCTTCAGCCGCTACGAGGCCCTGGTGCTTCTCACCCACGCCCGAGCGGGATCGCTGCCGCTGTCCACGATCGGGCAGCGGCTACAGGTGCACGCCACGTCGGTGACGAACGTGATCGACCGGCTCGAGGGCGCGGGTCTGGTTCGCCGCATGCCCAACCCCCGCGACGGCCGCGGCACGCTGGCCGTGATCACCGACGCCGGGCGCGACGTGGCGCGCAAGGCGACGGAAGGCTTCAACGCGGCCAGGTTCGGCGTGTCCTCGCTCGGCCCGGACGAGCTTGGAGCGGTGTTCACGGTGCTGCGGCAGCTGCGACGCGACGCCGATGACTTTACCGACCGATCCCCGGATCCGGCGTAACCGGCGCCCGAATGCGTCGTTGAACGGGCAAATCGGATTCGGGGGAGTCGAGATGCCTGGTCGTCGCATGCGCGTGATCCTGTCCTCGGTGGCGCTCGCCGCCGGTCTGGTGGTGCCGCTGGTCGCGGCCCAGCCCGCCGGCTCAGCAGGTCTGTTCGCGATCACGCAGAACGTGCTGCCGGGGCTGGCCAACGCAACCGACCTGGGTGCGGCACCGGGTAGCGCGCCGTTGCACCTGGTCGTCTCGGCGGCGCGCCCCGACCCGGCCGGTGAGGCCGCGACGCTGGCCGGCGAATACAACCCGGCCAGCACGAGTTACCACCACTTCCTGACCCCGGCGCAGTTCGCGGCGCGATTCGGCGTGCCGCCCAGCCGGCAGAGTGCGATCCGCTCGTTGTTCACCGACGGCGGCCTGCAGATCGACTCGGCTTCGGCTGCGGGCGACCGCTACTCGGTCAGCGGGACCGTCGCGCAGGTAGCTGCCGTGCTTCGCACGAGCTTTCACGCCTACCGCGTCGGCAGTCAGGCGTTCCTCGCCAACACCTCCGCACCGGTGTTCCCCTACGGCCTGGGCATCACGAATATCGTCGGCCTGAACACGCTGCAGCGCTACGCCACACCCGCCCGTTCCCAGCCGTCGCAGAGCATCTGCCTCGGCGGCACCTGCCTCGGCGCCACCACCCCTCGTGACCTGTGGACCACCTACCAGCAGCCGGGCGCCCACACCGGGCAAGGCCAGGGGCTGGCGGTGTTCGGCGAGGGCCAGAGCGACGGCGTCGTCACCGACCTGCGGCAGTTCGAGTCCGCGAACGGCCTGCCCCAGGTGCCGGTGCTCGTGAAGCACCCATCCGGTGACACCGTCTTTGCCGACGACTCCGGTCACGTGGAATGGAACATCGACACGCAGGCCGCCAGCGGGATGGCCCCGGACGCCGCCAGCCTCACGCTCTATTTCGGCACCGACCTCTCCGACGCCGACGTCGACCGCGTCTTCAGCCAGTTCACCGACGACGCCACCGGGCCGATGCAGGCCTCGGCCAGCTACGGCGAGTGCGAGACGATCCCGGTCATCAGCGCGCTCGTCGGTCAGGCGTTGTCCAACCCGGCGCTCGCCACGCTGCCGGTGCAGCTCGGGCTCGGGAACCAGAACGACGCGACCCTGGCGCCGATCGCGCAGCAGGCCGCAGTGGAGGGCAAGACCATCTTCGTCTCCAGCGGCGACACCGGGTCGTCCTGCCCGATCGTGGCTCTGCCGGTGATCGGGGCGGGCAACGGGGTGCTCAACCAGGTCGTGCCCGTCACCAACTCACCCGCGTCGTTGCCCTACGTGGTGTCCGTCGGCGGCACGGTCCTGTACACCACTGCCTCCGGGCAGCGCTCCCGCGAGTACGGCTGGGCCTTCTCGGGAGGCGGCTCGTCGCTGTTCACGCCGGCCCCGACCTACCAGCAGGGCACGCCCGGGCTCATCCTGCCGTGCGTGACAGCTTTGGTGACCTGCCGCGGCTTGCCCGATGTCGCCGCGCAGTCCGGTGACGCGCTCACCAACGGCTACGCCATCATCAGCAACGGCGCCGGTTCGCAGGGCGGCGGCACATCGCTGTCCTCGCCGCTGTGGGAGGGCATGTGGGCCCGTGTGCAGTCGGCGTCGCCGAACGCTGCGGGCAACGGCTTCGCGAACGAGGCGCTCTACCGCGTCGGCAAGAACGCCGGGAGTTACGCCAGGGACTTCTTCGACGTCAGCTCGCTGGACCTGGTCACCGGCCTGCCCGCGAGCAACGGGCTCTATGCCACGCTGCCCGGCTGGGACTACGTGACAGGCTGGGGAACGCCGCGGGTGTCCGGCCTGATCTGCGACATCGACGGCGTGGGCTGCTGAGCGCTGCTCACACGTGGGTGCGTTTCGTGGTTAGCCTCCGATGAGCCGACCCCTGCCTGATCGGAGTGCACCATGTGGCACGACATGTTCGCCCAGCAGATCCCGTTCGCCGAGAAGGTCATCCGGACGGCGCTCGTCTACGTGCTGATCGCGCTGCTGCTGCGCGCGACAGGTAAGCGTGGGCTGTCCGGTCTCAACAGCCTCGACATCGTCGTCATGGTGCTGCTTTCCAACGTCGTGCAGAACGCGGTTATCGGCCCCGACAACAGCGTCGTCGGCGGCGCCATCGGCGCGGTAACCCTGGTCGCGATCAACTCGGGGGTCAATCGCGCGGCCCTGCGCAGCGAGCGGATGTCACGGATCTTCGACGGGTCGGACACCGTGGTGATCGAGCACGGCCAGGTCCTCGAGCGCGCGGCGCGGCGGATCGGCTTGCGCCGCCATGAACTCGATCACGCCGTCCGGCTGCAGAACGGGGACGATCTCGCCCAGGTCGAGACCGGCGTCCTCGACCCCGGCGGCCAGCTGATCCTGACCCTCAAGGCCGACGACCAGTCCGCCACCAAGGGCGACATCGAGGAGCTCCGCGCGCAGCTGCAGCGCATCGAGGCGCACCTGGCCGGCCGGTAGGTCAGCTCGCGGCAGTGCCGCCGTAGGACGCCGCAAGGGCGCGTGCGACCGCCGCCGCATCCCCTGCGGCAACCTCCTGCGGCATCGCCGGAAGCAGGTCGTCCCACGCCTTGCCGGACACGCGTCAGGATCACCTCATCCGGCAAACGACTTCCGACCCGCGACCCCTAGTGTCCCGTGTCGGAAGTTGGTAATTAGTAGGACGTCCTAGTAAATTGGGGGACCTCCACTCCCTAAGGTCGGTTTCATGGACGCTGAGCAGATCGCCGAGGGCCGGGCCCGCTGGCAGGCCCGCTACGACGCCGCGCGCAAGAGTGAGCGCGACTACACGACGCTGTCCGGGACGGACGTCGAGCCGCTCTACGGACCCACCGGCGCCGACGACCGGATGGAGCGGATCGGCTGGCCGGGGGAGTACCCGTTCACGCGCGGCATCCACCCGACCGGTTACCGCGGCAAGCCGTGGACGATCCGCCAGTTCGCCGGCTTCGGCAACGCCAAGCAGACCAACGAGCGCTACAAGATGATCCTGGCCGAAGGCGGTGGCGGGCTGTCCGTCGCGTTCGACATGCCGACCCTGATGGGCCGCGACTCCGATGACGAGCGGGCGCTGGGTGAGGTCGGCCATTGCGGGGTCGCGATCGACTCCGCGGCCGACATGGACGTGCTGTTCGACGGCATCGATCTCGCGGCCACGACCACGTCGATGACGATCTCGGGACCGGCCGTGCCGGTGTTCTGCATGTACGTCGTGGCGGCCGAGCGGCAGGGTGCCGATGTCAACAAGCTCAACGGCACGCTGCAGACCGACATCTTCAAGGAGTACATCGCCCAGAAGGAGTGGATCTACCCTCCGCAGGGGCACCTGAAGCTGATCGGCGACCTGATGGAGTATGTCGCGCATGACGTGCCGGCCTACAAGCCACTGTCGGTGTCGGGATATCACATCCGCGAGGCAGGGGCGACCGCTGCGCAGGAGCTGGCGTTCACGCTCGCCGACGGATTCGGCTACGTCGAGCTCGGGCTCTCCCGGGGCCTGGACATCGAGCAGTTCGCGCCGGGCCTGTCGTTCTTCTTCGACGCGCACATCGACTTCTTCGAGGAGATCGCCAAGCTGCGGGCCGCCCGCCGGATCTGGGCCCGGTGGCTGCGCGAGGTCTACGGGGCGTGCACCACCAAGGCGCTGTCGCTGCGGTTCCACACCCAGACCGCCGGCGTCTCGCTCACTGCACAACAGCCCGACAACAACATCGTGCGCACTGCCGTGGAAGCGATGGCGGCCATCCTGGCCGGCACCAACTCGCTGCACACCAACGCACTCGACGAGGTGCTGGCGCTGCCGTCTGCGCACGCTGCGCAGATCGCGCTGCGCACCCAGCAGGTCATCGCCGAGGAGACCGGAGTTCTCAACGTTGCCGATCCGCTGGGTGGCTCGTGGTACGTGGAGGCTCTCACCGACCGGATCGAGGCCGAGGCGGAGATGATCTTCGCGCGGATCAAGGAGTTCGGCGGCGACACCACGATCACGTCCGGGCTGCTGCGCGGCATCGAGGACGGCTGGTTCATCGGCGAGATCGCCGACTCCGCGTTCGCCTATCAGGTGGCGCTCGAGAAGGGCGACAAGCGGGTGGTCGGCGTCAACACCCTCACCGGCGACGTCGGCGACGAACTGGCGATCCTGCGCGTCTCGCACGAGGTCGAACTCGAGCAGCGTGCGCTGGTCGTCCAGCGCCGCGCGGCCCGCGACCAGGGCGCGGTCGACGCGGCGCTGGCCCGGATGGTGGCGGCGGCCGAGGCCGACGAGAACACCGTCCCGGCGATGCTCGACGCCGCGCGCGCCGAAGCCACGCTCGGCGAGATCTGCAATGCCTTCAAGCCGATGTGGGGCGAATACCGCGAGGCCGCCCGCTTCTGAGTTCATGCGGCACGTTCGAGTGTTCACACCACGTACGCCACTCAACGGAGTGCGTCGCGCGGCTGGTCAGGTGGTGGTGGGGGTACCGTGCCGGCCGGCGCCGGCCGCGAACTGGGCCGCGCCGAGTGCCGCCTCGGCCATGACGGCACTGCCATGGGCGAACTCGCTGGCCAGCGCCGCCCGCTCGTCGCGGCCGAAAGCGTCATAGACCGACCGGCGGTCCGAGCGCAGGCAGGCCTGGGGCAGACGTGCGATTTCCCGCGCCAGTGCCTCGGCCGCGGCGCGTGCCTGGCCCGGCGCAACGACCCGATTGGCCAGCCCGATCGCGAGTGCCTCGTCGGCGCCGACCGGGCGGCCGGTGAGGATCAGGTCCAGCGCGCGACCAGCACCGACGATGCGCGGCAGCCGTACCGTGCCGCCGTCGATCAACGGCACACCCCAGCGCCGGCAGAAGACGCCCATGACGGCATCGGACTCGACGACCCGCAGATCGCACCACAGCGCCAGCTCCAGGCCGCCGGCGACGGCGAATCCACTCACGGCGGCGATCACTGGTTTACCCATCGCCATCCGGGTCGGCCCCATCGGTCCGTCTGCATCGAGGTCGGCATCGAGCGAATTCGACATCGCACGCAGGTCCGCTCCGGCGCAGAAGTTGCCGCCGGCACCCCAGAGCACGGCCACCCGCGCCGCGGGGTCGGCGTCGAATTCGCGCAGCGCGTCCGCCAGGGCCCGGGCGCTCGGACCGTCCACTGCATTGCGGACAGCCCGACGATCGAGGACGACCGTCCACACCGAGTCCTCGCGATCGACACGAACCGTCACGGGCAGACCCTCACCGGCCGCGCGGCTCATGTCAACGTCTGGAAGGCTGAGCTCATGCAACCTCGTGCGCCCCGTCCTCCTGCCCCGCCGAGCGCGGCGCTCACCTCCGCGATGGCCGGCGCGGTCGATCTGGCCGCGGTGCAGGCCCGGGCAGAGGCGGCCGCACGCGCTGCGCAGGCCCCGGCCCCGGGTGCCGGGCACTACGTCGTCGACGTCACCGAGGAGAGCTTTCAGGCCGAGGTGCTCGACCGTTCCTTCCAGCGACCGGTGCTCGTCGATCTGCGCGCCACCCGCAGTGCGGCGAGCGAGCAGCTCTCGCCGCTGCTCGAACGGCTGGCCCTGGAGAGCAACGGATCCTGGCTCCTGACCCGCATCGACATCGACGCCAACCCGCGCCTCGCGCAGGCGCTGCAGGTGCAGGCCGTTCCGACGGTCTTCGCCGTGCTCGCCGGCCAGCTGGTGCCGGGCTTTCAAGGCGCGCTGCCCGAGGACCAGCTCCGTGAGTTCATCGCGGCGATGCTGCTGGCCGCTCAGGAGGCCGGCCTGGCCGAGGGCGGTGCGGTGCCGGACCCCGACGCTCAGCCCCCGGACGCGGGCCCCGAGGTGCCCGACGTGCCCGAGGTGCCCGATGACCCGCGCTTCGTCGCGGCGGAGGACGCCCTGCAGGAGGGCGACTACGCGCTGTCCGCCCAGCGCTATCAGGCGATCCTCGACGCCGAGCCCGCGAACTCGGAGGCCGCCGTCGCGCTGCGGCAGGTGCGCCTGTTCGAGCGAGTCGAGTCCCACGATCCGGCCGTGACCGCCCGCGCCGACGCGGCACCGCAGGATGTCCAGGCCCAGTTGGCAGCGGCGGATCTCGCGTTCGCCGGCAACGACGTCGACGGCGCGTTGAGCCGGCTGCTGTCCGTGCTGGCGCGCAGCGCAGCCGCGGAGCGTGACGTGGTGCGCGAGCGGCTGCTCGAGTACTTCGAATTGCTCGGCGGCGACGACCCGCGCGTTGCGCCGGCGCGGCGCGAGCTCGCCCGTGTCCTGTTCTGAGGCACAGCCGTAGACCCCGACAGTTCACCAGCGCCGTCCCGCCCCCGGCCCGTCGCCAATATCCCAGGTGTCAGTTGACGGTGTGCGGCATGAGCGCGCCGTCCGGGATGACACCGAGGCGACCGGACTGGTAGTCCTGCATGGCCTGCATCAGCTCTTGCCTGGTGTTCATCACGAATGGCCCGTAGTGGGCCACCGGCTCCCGGATCGGCAGGCCGCCGAGCAGGATGACCTCCAGCGCGGGACGGTTACTGTCCTGGTTCGCCGACGCCGCGAACGTGATCCAGTCGCCGGGGCCGAACACCGCGAGTTGACCGCCGTGGATGGGCCGGGCATCCGGCCCGACGGTGCCGTTGCCTGAAAGCACGTAGCCCAGCGCGTTGTACTCCGGGCGCCACGGTAGCGAGACCTGGGCTCCGGGTTGGACGGTGACGTGCGCCATCGTGATCGGCGTGTGCGTGGAGCCCGGCCCGGCGTGGCCGCCGATCGCACCGGCGATGATGCGCACCAGGGCTGCGCCGTCGGCGGAGGCGACCAGCGTGGAGTCACCGCCCTCGATGCTCTGGTATGCGGGGGGCGCGAACTTGTCCTTGGCGGGCAGGTTCACCCACAGCTGCAGTCCGTGGAACAGGCCGCCGGAGACCACCAGCTCCTCGGGCGGGGTCTCGATGTGCAAGATGCCTGCACCGGCGGTCATCCACTGCGTCGCACCGTTGTTGATCACGCCGCCACCGCCGTGGGAGTCCTGGTGCTGGAATGTGCCGTCGATCATGTAGGTGACGGTCTCGAAGCCGCGATGCGGGTGCCAGTTCGTGCCTTTTGGTTCCCCCGGCGCGTAGTCCACCTCGCCCATCTGGTCCATGTGGACGAATGGGTCGAGGTCGCGGGTAGACACGCCGGCGAACGCGCGCACGACCGGGAAGCCCTCGCCCTCGTGGCCCCGCGGCCCGGTGCTGAGCTGCCGGACGGGACGCTCCGTGTCGCCCAGTGCGGCAGCAGGGATGCGCGGCAGGGTCAGGGTGTCGGCGGTGACTGCGGGCACGGGAGCCTCCATAGTTGCAAGTTCAACGATATGTCGCCGCAACGCGTCCTGGGGCACCATCATTCCGCAGCTGTGGTTCGCGCGGGCGGCCCGTTCAGCGGGACCAGACGGAGCGGCTCTGCTAAGAACTGGTGTCAGTGTCAGGCGCGTCGTTGTAGCGCAGCCAGAGGGCGCCCAGCGGTGGCACCCGCAGGGTCGCCGATGCGCGCTGCGCGTGCCACGGTTTCGGCACCGCCTGGACCCCGCCGAAGTTGCCCACCCCGGAACCGAAATACACCTCGGCGTCGGTGTTGACGAGTTCGTCCCACCGCCCGGCGTGTGGCAGGCCGATCCGGTAGGCCTCGTGCGGCACCGAGGAGAAGTTGGCGATACAGGCCAGTACCGAACCATCCTCGCCGAAGCGCAGGAACGAGTACACGTTCCCGGCCGCGTCGTTGGCATCGATCCAGTGGAAACCGTCGGGCACCGTGTCACGTGACCACAGCGCCGCGGTGTCGGCGTAGACGCGGTTGAGGTCGGTGACCAGGCGCGCGACGCCGCGGTGGTCGGGGGCATCGAGCAGCCCCCAGTCCAGCGAGCGGCTCTCGGCCCACTCGGCCGCCTGCGCGAACTCCTGGCCCATGAACACCAGCTGCTTGCCCGGGTGTGCCCACATGTAGGCATACAGCGTGCGCAGCGTCGCCATCTGCTGCCACCGGTCGCCGGGGATCTTGTTCAGCAGCGAACCCTTGCCGTGCACCACCTCATCGTGCGAGAGCGGCAGCACGAAATTCTCGGAGTAGGCGTACATCATCGAGAATGTCAGCTCGTTGTGGTGCCACTGCCGGTGCACGGGCTCGTGGGCGATGTAGCTGAGCATGTCGTGCATCCAGCCCATATCCCACTTGAAGCCGAATCCAAGCCCGCCCAGATGCGTGGGCCGGGTCACGCCTGGCCAGGACGTCGACTCCTCGGCGATGGTGATCGCTCCGCGTACCCGCTTGTAGACGGTCGCGTTCATCTCCTGCAGGAACGCGACCGCCTCGAGGTTCTCGCGTCCGCCGTGGATGTTCGGTGCCCACTCGCCGTCCTCGCGCGAGTAGTCGAGGTAGAGCATCGAGGCCACCGCGTCCACCCGCAGCCCGTCGATGTGGAACTGCTCCAGCCAGAACACCGCATTGGCGACGAGGAAGTTGCGCACCTCGCTGCGGCCGAAATCGAAGACGTAGGTGCCCCAGTCGGGCTGCTCGCCGCGACGCGGGTCGGCATGCTCGTACAGCGGCGTGCCGTCGAAGCGGGCCAGCGCCCAGGCGTCCTTCGGGAAGTGCGCCGGCACCCAGTCGACGATGACACCGATGCCGGCGCGGTGCAGGGCATCGACGAGGTGGCAGAACTCGTCGGGGCTGCCGAAGCGCGCGGAGGGCGCGTAGTAGGAGGACACCTGGTAACCCCAGGAACCGCCGTAGGGGTGTTCGGCGACCGGCAGGAGCTCGACATGGGTGAAGCCCAGCTCGACGACATGGGCGACCAGCTGCTTGGCGAGTTCGCGATAGGACAGCCCAGCGCGCCACGAACCGAGGTGCACCTCATAGATCGACATCGGTGCGCGGTACCACGCCGTGCGCGAGCGGCGATCGAGCCAGTCGGCATCGCCCCACTCGTAACCGGGCGTGTGCACAATCGAGGCGGTGGCCGGCGGCACCTCGGTGGCGAACGCCATCGGGTCGGCCTTCTCGCGCCGTTGCCCGTCGGCGCCGAGGATCGAGAACTTGTAGCGGCAGCCATCACCGACGTCGGGGACGAAGATCTCCCAGACCCCGGACGAGCCGAGCGCCCGCATCGGCAGGGCCCGCCCGGACCAATGGTCGAAGTCGCCGACGACGCGTACTCCTTGCGCGTTCGGCGCCCACACGGCGAACGACGTCCCGGTCACGGTGCCGCCGGGGGTGTCATAGCTGCGGACGTGGGCGCCCAGCACCTGCCAGAGATTCTCGTGACGTCCCTCGCCGATCAGGTGCAGATCGATTTCGCCGAGGGTCGGCAGCCATCGATAAGGGTCATCGACGGTGACGTTCAGCTCGCCGTAGTCCACGGCGAGGCGGTAGTCGCTGAGCGCACCCGCGAGCTCACCTTCGAAGACACCGCCGTCGTGGACGCGCCGCAGGGGCACGCGGACCTCGCCGACGACGGCGGTGACGGCCTGCGCCTCAGGGCGCAGGGTGCGGATGAGCGTGCGGCCGGCAGCCGCCGGATGGGCGCCCAGGACGGAGTGCGGATTGTGGTGAGCGCCCGCGACCAATCGATCCAGCTCCGCACGTCCGACCGCGCTCAACGCAGCTCCCCTCTCCAGTGCTCGCGGGCGCTCGGAGGCACCCACGCGCGCTGCTTCTGCGGCGCGCGGCCGTGGGCGTCTGGAGCGCTCATCGCGTGGTTTCCGGACTGACGAGCCGAGTGAGGGAGGCCAGCGGGATCGGCAGCCAGCTGGGGCGGTGGCGGGCCTCGTACACGGCCTCGTAGACGGCCTTGTCCGCCTCGAACGCCCGCAGCAGCTCGACCTGCGCTCGCGGGTCCTGCCCCGCGGCAGCGGCGTAGCCGTCGCAGAACGCGTCGCGGTTGCGCTCGGTCCATTCGTCGGCGCGGTAGGACAGCTGGGCGCTCGCGCCGGTCTCGATGATCCGGTAATGGCCGGCGTAGTCGAAGGAGCGCAGCATGCCCGCGATGTCGCGCAGCGGCGAGTCGAACTCGCGGCGGGCGGCGAGGTCGCCCATCGGCTCGCCCTCGAAGTCGATGATCACCCATCGGAGCACTGTTCGCAGCGCCTGACCCAGGTGCAGGTCGCCGTGGATGCGCTGCAGTGTCACCGGTCCGGCGGACGAGGCGACGGCGTCGAACGTGGCCCGCAGCCCCTGCTCGAACTGCGTGAGCTGCGGCACGGCACCCACCGCGTACTCGAGACGGGCCTGCATGTCCGCGAGCCGAGTGGCGAGCGCATCGGGCTGGGCGGTCGCCTGGCCGAATGCGGCCACGAGGTCGGCATGCGTCTGCGCGACCGCGGCACCCAGGCGCTCGGCCTCGCCCGCGAAATCACCGCCGGCCTCGTCGGCGTGCAGGTCCGCCTCGGCCATCAGATCGCGCACGCTGATCTTGGCCAGCTCCCAGCCGTCGGTGGCTGTGGTCAGGTACTCCTGCAGCATGGCCAGCGCGTACGGGCTGCCGTCGAGGTCGGCCTGCACCGAGCCGAGCAGGCGCACCACATGCTGCGCGCCGCGCTCGCCGAGGGCCGCGTGGATCTCGATGTCCGGGTTGACGCCGGGCTGCAGGCGGCGGAACACCTTGAGGATCGCCACGTCGCCGTACATCAGCGACGTGTTGGACTGCTCTGCGGTGAGTACCAGGCTCTGCTCGTGCTGCGGGATGTCGCCGACCCCGACGTTGCGCACGAAATGCAGCGCGCCGTCGTCAGCGGCACTCCGAATACCGTCGAGCCAGGCCTGCGTGACCTCCTTGTCGTGCAGCGCGTCGTAGATCCATTGCGGGCCGTCGCCGGGGTCCACCGTGCCGAGCAGGACGTGCTCGAGGTGCTCGACCGGCACGTCGCGCAGCACGAGCGGCAGCTGGTAGGTCTCGGCGCCGCCGTCGGCGTAGCTGACGTGTGCGACCCAGATCGACACTTCGGGCGCCGCGGCGGCCAGCACCGCCAGCAGCGCGACCTCCACCGATGCCTCCCGACCCTTGCCTGCGAACCAGCGCTGTGTCGGCAGCCAGCGCTCCACCAGGGGCAGCAGTTGGCCCGGTGAGATCATGCGACGACTTCGCTGGCGGACTTGTCTCCGGCGGCTGCGGGTTCGTTGGTGGGCTGGGCGCTGCGCGGAATGCGCAGCCAGTAGAAGCCGTGACCGGCCAGGGTCAACAGGTAGGGCAGCTCGCCGATCGCCGGGAAGTGGGTCCCGCCGAGCAGCTCGACCGGCTCGACACCCTCCCACGGCCGCAGGTCCAGTTCGACCGGCTGGGCGAAGCGGGACAGGTTGTTGACGCAGAGCACGATGTCGTCGCCGAATTCGCGAATGAAACTCAACACAGAGGGATTGCTACCCCCGATGTCGGTGAACGTACCCAGCCCGAACGCCGGGTTGGCCTTGCGCATCTGCACCATCCGGCGCGTCCAGTGCAGCAGCGAGGAGGTGTTGCGCGTCTGGGACTCGACGTTGGTGACCTGATAGCCGTATATCGAGTCCATGTTCACCGGCAGGTACAGCCGGCCAGGGTCGCAGGTCGAGAATCCGGAGTTGCGGTCCGGCGTCCACTGCATCGGTGTGCGCACGCCGTCGCGGTCACCGAGCCAGATGTTGTCTCCCATTCCGATCTCGTCGCCGTAGTAGAGGACCGGCGAGCCCGGCAGCGACAGGAGCAGTGCGGTGAACAGCTCGATCTGGTTGACGTCGTTGTCGAGCAGCGGTGCCAGCCGGCGGCGGATGCCGATGTTGGCCTT
>QHCC01000178.1:18994-20835 GCA_003243915.1 Pseudonocardiales bacterium
TTGCGCAGGAAGATGCCCCACTGACAGTTGTGCGGGATGGCAGGCGTCTGGGCCATGATCTCCGAGATCGGATAGCGCGACTCGCGCCGCACGGCCATGTAGATGCGAGGCATGACCGGGAAGTGGAATGCCATGTGGCACTCGTCTCCGCCACTTGCGGCGTCGCCGAAGTACTCGACGACATCAGCGGGCCATTGGTTGGCCTCGCAGAGCAGGACCCGGTCGGGGTAGTCGCGGTCGACCTCCTTGCGCACGCGCCGGAGAAACTCGTGGGTCTCCGGCAGGTTCTCGCCGTTCGTCCCGTCGCGCACGAACAGGTAGGGCACCGCGTCGAGCCGGAAACCGTCGATGCCGATATCGAGCCAGAACCGCAGCGCGTCGATGATCGCCTGCTGCACGCCGGGGGAGTCGAAGTTGAGGTCGGGTTGGTGGCTGAAGAAGCGGTGCCAGAAGTACTGCTTGCGGATGGGGTCGAAGGTCCAGTTGGACGGTTCGGTGTCGACGAAGATGATGCGCGCGTCGGGGTAGCGCGAGTCGTCCTCGCTCCAGACGTAGAAGTCCCCGAACGGCCCGGACGGGTCGTGGCGCGAAGCCTGGAACCACGGGTGGGCGTCCGAGGTGTGGTTCATGACGAAATCGACGATCACCCGGATGTCGCGCCGGTGCGCCGCCGCCAGAAACCGCTTGAAGTCCTCGATCGTGCCGAACTCGGGGAGCACCCCCGTGAAGTCGCTCACGTCGTAACCGCCGTCGCGCAACGGGGACGGGTAGAACGGCGGCAGCCACACGCAGTCGATGCCGAGCCACTGCAGGTAGTCCAGCTTGTCGGCCAGCCCGCGAAGATCACCGGTTCCGTCGCCGTCGGAGTCGGCGAAGCCGCGCACCAGGACCTCGTAGAACACGGCCCGTTTGAACCACTCGGGATCGCGGTGTCCTCCGGTCGCCGGAGCGTCCTGCTCAGACAGCTGGATCACCCATCATTCCTAGCAGGTATCGGTGGGGGTTCACTTGATCAAGGGTCAAGATCGCGGGTGGACCGCGAAGATGTGGGCGGCTTGGGCATGCGGGTCCAGACGGACGTAGTTGTGCTCGCCCCATCGGTACTGGGCGCCGCCGAGCAGGTCACGGACGCTGAACGTGTCGTCCCAGTCGATCCCGAGAGCGGGCAGGTCCAGCGTGACCGTGCCCTCGCGGACGGCATGCGGGTCGACGGTGCAGACCACGACGATGGTGGCGCCAGTAGCTGCGTCGCGCTTGCTGAACGCGATGAGCCCGTCGTTGTCGACATGATGCACGTGCAGGTTGCGCAGCTGCTGCAACGCGGGGTGCTCTCGACGGATGCGGTTCAGCTGCGCGAGGAACGGTGCGAGCGAGCGGCCGTCGGCGATGGCACCGGCGAAGTCACGCGGGCGAAGCTGGTACTTCTCCGAGTCGAGGTACTCCTCGCTGCCCGGTTTGGCGTTCAGGTGCTCGAACAGCTCGTAGCCGGAGTACACGCCCCACGTCGGCGACAACATCGAGGCGAGCACCGCACGGATCGCGAACGCGGCCGGGCCGCCGTGCACGAGGTAGTCATGCAGGATGTCGGGCGTGTTCACGAAGAAGTTCGGACGCATGTAGTCGGCGGCCTGGACCAGCTCGCGCGCGTAGGTCTCCAACTCCTGCTTCGTGGTGCGCCACGTGAAGTACGTGTAGCTCTGGTGGAACCCGATCTTGCCCAGCTCGTGCATCATCGCCGGCCGGGTGAACGCCTCGGCCAGGAGCACCACCTCGGGGTGCTTGATCTTCACCTGGGCGATCAACCATTCCCAGAAGTCCAGCGGCTTGGTGTGCGGGTTGTC
>QHCC01000178.1:20927-36798 GCA_003243915.1 Pseudonocardiales bacterium
TAGATGTCCTGGTACTTCTTGGGCGGGTTCTCCGCGTAGGCGATCGTGCCGTCGGGCTTGGTGGTGAACCACTCCGGATGCGAGGTCACCCACGGGTGATCCGGCGCGGCCTGCAGCGCGAAGTCCAACGCCACCTCGAGGCCGAGCTC
This sequence comes from Pseudonocardiales bacterium, assembly GCA_003243915.1. Lineage (GTDB taxonomy): Bacteria > Actinomycetota > Actinomycetes > Mycobacteriales > Jatrophihabitantaceae > QHCC01. Next base: position 21,077 of record QHCC01000178.1, read on the forward strand.
CCGGGCCCGGCGCACGAATGCCGTGAAGTCGGCCATGGTGCCCAGGTCCGGGTGGATCGCGTCGTGCCCGCCGTCGCGGGACCCGATCGCCCAGGGCGAGCCGACGTCCCAGGACGCGGCGGCGAGCGTGTTGTTCGGCCCCTTGCGGTTCACCGCGCCGATCGGGTGGATCGGCGGCAGGTAGACGACGTCGAAGCCGAGCGAGGCGACGTAGTCGAGATGCTCGGTGGCGTCCTTGAAGGTGCCGTGGCGCGCCGGCCGGGCCGGGGTCTGCGGATCGCCGACCAACGCGGCGCCGATGGAGCGGGGGAAGAACTCGTACCAGGAACCGAACAGGGCTCGCGTCCGATCGACCCAAAGCGGATAGGCGGGCGAGCTGGTGACCAGATCACGAACCGGGTTCTCCCGCACCAGGCGCTGCAGGAAGTCATCGAACGCGGGCGCGACCCGGTGCGCGACGTCGAGGCTGGTGTCGCGTAGCGCGCGGGCCGCGGCCACTGCGCGCGGACGCTCGCCGCGAGCCAGCGCCTTGCTCAGCTGCTCGAACAGGCGAGCGCCCGACTCGAGGTCGTTGGCCAGATCCTCGCTGCCCTGCCCCGCGTCCAGCTTGGCGGTGACGGCGTGGTGCCACGTCGAGAACGGGTCACTCCAGCCCTCGACGGTGAACGTCCACAGCCCGGGCCGATCGGGCACGACCGTGGCGTGCCACCGATCGGTACCCGCGGCACCGGCGGTCATCCGGATCGGTGCCGCCGTCCGCCGATCCGGGCCCCGCAACACGATGCTGGCACCGACAGCATCGTGCCCTTCGCGAAACACCACGGCGGACACCGGCACGGGCTCGCCGACGACCGCGCGGGCCGGAAACTGCGCCGACACCGTGGATGCGACGAGGGGGGTGATGTCAGTGAGTCCGATTCGGCCAACCACGTCACATACCGTACCCAGGCCCGCAGTGCCGCGATGCCGCCCACGCCGGCCACGCCGGCGCCCGGTCGGGCAGGGAGTCCTTCCCATACCGCGGCGGCGCTCGGCGCGTGAGGATTGGCCAATGGCGGACCTTCTCATCGCCGCCGACGCCGACAGGGTCCGGCGGCTCGGTCGCGCTTGGGGCGCCATGGCCAAGGCGGCCGATGTACAGGGCGCCCTGCTCACCCGGGTCGCGGCGAACAGCGGCATTTCGACCGGCACCGGACCGGCCGGCGAGCGACTGGCCGCCTACGTCAATTCCCTGCAGGCGGCAATCGCGACGATGACTGCGGCATATCGCCGTGCGGCCGGGCGTGCCCCGCTCGTGGCGAAGGCGATCGAGGCCACCAAAGCAGCAGAACACGCCCGCGATGAGGCCGTGGATCGCCTCGCCCGCGCGAACGCAGCACTGAGTTCGGCCGAGGCCTCGCACGCGGCGGCAACGGCCACCGTGGCAACGCATCGAGCCGCCGGGGCGATCTCCATCCTGGTCGGCATGAACATCGCACCGAGCCCGGCGCAGCTCGCTGCCGTGGCGCAGGCTGAACACCGCCTGATCCAGGCCGGGCACCAGGGCGACGCGGCGCAATGGGTCCTGCGCAACTCTGAGCAACGCTTCGAGCAGGCCGAGCACGAGCAGGAGCGCCGGACGCGGGCGTTCGCCGCCATGTGTCGGGCCGAGGCCGAGGCGGCGCGCCGGGCCCTTCCCGAAACGCCTGCCCCGCACGCGAAGGCGCCCCAGATCGGCATCGTGGCCGATGGTTTGGCAGCACTCGCTTCGGCCGCGGCCGGACAGGCGCTGGCGATCGACCGTTTCGCCAAAGGCGACTCCGACGCCGCCAGCGGTGCGCTCGAGATCGCTGCCAGCTGGGCCGAGCGCCTCGAACGCTACGGGCGCGCCGGGGCATTCGCCGCTCCGGCACTGGACGCCGCGATCGAGGCCTTCGCGCTGCCCTGCGCTGGGCAGCCCAACGGCCGCCGTGTGCTGGATGCGAGGGGACTGGCAGGCGCGCCGTAGCCGTTCCGGCGTGGTGCTAGCGTCCGAGCCGTGAAGGCTCTACGACGGCTCACCGTACGCGCGGCGTTCCCCGCCCAGTTGACCAAACTCGGCGCAATCGTCGACAACCTGCGGTGGTCCTGGCATCCGGACTCGATCGATCTGCTCGAGTCCGTCGACCCCGAGCTGTGGCAGGCCAGCGGGCACGACCCGGGCCGGATGCTCGGCGAGGTCAGCGCCGAACGGCTCGCGGCCCTGGCCGGCGACCGCAAGTTCCTGCGCCGGCTCGACGACGTCTACGACGACCTCACCGACTACCTGACCCAGCCGCGCTGGTATCAGGGCCGCCAGGCCGAACAGCAGCTGCCCGCCGGGTCCGAGGATCAGCGGGCTGGTTCCCTGCCGGACACCATCGGGTACTTCTCGCCGGAGTTCGGCATCACCGAAGTGCTTCCGCAGTACTCCGGTGGCCTCGGCATCCTGGCCGGCGACCATCTCAAGGCGGCCAGCGACCTCGGTGTCCCGATCATCGGGGTCGGCCTGCTCTACCGCGCCGGGTACTTCCGCCAATCGCTCTCGCGCGACGGCTGGCAGCTCGAGCACTACCCTTCGCTCGATCCGCAGGGTCTGCCGATCCGCGTCCTCCAGGACGCCGAAGCACTGCCGGTCCGCATCGGACTCGCGCTGCCCGAGGGGCGCACGCTGTGGGCGCAGGTGTGGGTCGCGCAGGTCGGCCGGGTGCCGTTGCTCCTGCTCGACAGCGACATCGAGGAGAACGACAACGCGGCGCGCCAGGTCACCGACCGCCTCTACGGCGGCGGCAAGGAGCACCGGCTGGAACAGGAACTCCTGCTCGGAATCGGCGGCGTGCGGGCGATCCGGGCCTATTGCGCCGCGACGGGTACCCCCGCGCCGCAGGTGTTCCACACCAACGAGGGGCACGCCGGCTTTCTCGGGGTGGAGCGGATCCGCGAGCTCGTCGAGGGCCATGGTCTCAGCTTCGACGAGGCTCTGCAGGTGGTCCGTGCCGCAACGGTCTTCACCACGCACACGCCGGTGCCCGCCGGCATCGACCGGTTCCCGCGCGAGCTCGTGGCGACACACCTCAGCGGCATGCCGGGCGTGCCGGTGGAACGCGTTCTCGACCTCGGTGCCGAGCAGGACGGCACCATCTTCAACATGGCGCACATGGGGCTGCGCATCGGGCAGCGCGCCAACGGCGTCTCCCTGCTGCACGGCGCCGTCAGCCGCGAGATGTTCGCCCCGCTGTGGCCGGGATTCGACACCAGCGAGATACCGATCGGGTCGGTCACCAACGGCGTGCACGCCCCGACCTGGATGAGCCGGGACATCCTCGAGATCGCCGAGCGTCAGGTCGGCTCCGCCGTCCTCGACGAGGGCGCCGACTGGGCGGCCATGGACAAGGTCGGCGACGGGGAGCTGTGGCGGGTGCGCGGCAACCTGCGCGAGCGGCTGGTCGAGGAGATCCGCCGGCGGATCAAGCAATCGGCGCTGCAGCGCGGGATGAGTGCGGCCGAGCTGAGCTGGACGGACTCGGCCTTCGACCCGGGCGTGCTGACGATGGGCTTCGCGCGCCGGGTGCCGTCGTACAAGCGGCTGACGTTGATGCTGCGCGATGAGGACAGGTTGCGTGCACTGCTGCTCAACCCCGAGCGGCCGGTACAGATCGTCATTGCCGGCAAGAGTCACCCTGCCGACGACGGCGGCAAGCAGCTGATCGCGCAGATGGTCAAGTTCTCCGACGATCCAGCCGTGCGGCACCGCATCACGTTTCTGCCCGACTACGACATCGGCATGGCGCGCTACCTGTACTGGGGCGTGGACGTATGGCTGAACAACCCGCTGCGCCCGCTGGAGGCATGCGGCACGTCGGGCATGAAGGCTGCCCTCAACGGCGCGCTGAACCTCTCCATCCTCGACGGCTGGTGGGACGAGTGGTTCGACGGAGAGAACGGCTGGGCCATCCCGTCCGCCGACGGTGTCATCGACTCCGACAGGCGCGACGACCTCGAAGCGAGCGCGCTCTACGACCTCGTCGAGTTGCACGTGGCACCACGGTTCTACGACCGCGACAGGAGCGGCGTGCCAGCCCGCTGGGTGCAGATGGTGCGCCACACGCTCAAGTCGCTCGGCCCGAAGGTGCTCGCCTCGCGGATGGTCAGCGACTACGTGCGCACGCTGTACGCACCGGCTGCCACGTCGGCGGCCGAAATGATCGCCGACGACTTCGCGGCCGCGCGGACGCTGGCCCGGTGGCGCACCGGCGTACTCGACGCGTGGCCGGGTGTCACCGTGCTGCATGTCGACTCGCAGCTCAGTGGCGAGTCGCAGCTCGGCAGCGTGTTGACCCTGCGCGCTGAGGTCGCCCTCAACGGACTCTCGCCCGATGACGTGTGTGTCGAGGCGGTGTACGGCGCGGTCGACGCAGAGGACCGGCTCACCCACGTCGACTCGGTGGCCCTCAAGGCGGTCGAACTGGCCGAGGGGGGCATCCGGTTCGAGGGCGACGTGCCTCTGGTGCGCACCGGACCGTTCGGCTACACGGTGCGGGTCCTGCCCAAGAGCGACCTGCTCGCCGTCCCGGCCGAGTTGGGCGTCGTGGCAACCGCCTGAGCGCGTCGGTGCGACCCCAGCTGTTCTCGTTGATCATCTTGCGCTGGCGGCGATGCGATCACATGTCCTCGATGAGCACCGAGACGTGGTGAGCGACGCCGTGCGAGCCGGTGCCGTGGCGGCCGTGTTGAGCGGTGTGCCGTCGACGGCGTGGGCGCTGGTGCGGGGCACCGACCCACTTGCGCCGTCCCTGGCCGCCGGGGCGATGCTGCTGCCGAACGCGTCGGGTCGCTCGGCGATGCTCGGTGCCGCGGCGGTGGTGCACGCCACCCTGTCCCTCGGCTGGGCCCATATCCTGGCCGCGGGCGCGCGAGCCCCGACTACGACGCAGGGGCTGCTTCGGGGGGCGGCGGCTGGGCTGGCCATCGCCGCCGTGGACCTCGCTCTGGCGCACGCGGTGCGCTCACCCCGCCTGGAGCGGGTGCGCGCGCTGCCGGTGCTACCCCAGGTCGCCGATCACGTCGTCTACGGTGCCCTCGTCGGTGGACTGCTCCCTCGGCGCGAACGGCGCGAACGGCGCGCACTCACATGAGTCGGCTTGGCCCCGCAGCACGGCGACTCCCCTACGGTTCCCTGCTGGGGGGCGAAGACGGGCTGTCAGCCTTGCTGCACACGCAGCAGCAGGCAGCTACGGCCTTCGAGGGGTAGGTCCGCACCCGCGGCCAGCACGCCGCTGCCGGCACTCGGAGCCCCACCTGCCCGCGCGGTGTCGATGACGGTCTCGTATCCCGCGGCCCACGGCGCCCCGGGCAGCCGGAAGGCCCCGGACTGGTCACCGGCGTGCAGCAGCAACAGGTAGGAGTCATCGACGATCACCTGGCCGCGTTCGCCGCGCCGGCGCAGGCCGCGCCCGTCCAGGTACATCCCGATCGAGACCAGCCCGGTGTCGGACCAGTCCTGCGGGGACATTTCGCGCCCGGCGGGGTGGAACCAGGCGAGATCCTTGCAGCCGTCGCCGCCAGGGACCGGACGGCCCTCGAAGAATGACCGCTGCCGCAGTACCGGTGCCGACCGTCGCAAGGCCAGCAGGCTGCGAACCAACACGAGCATGTCCTCGGCCTCCGGCGACGGCGTCCAGTCCAGCCATGAGACCGCGTTGTCCTGGCAGTACCCGTTGTTGTTGCCGCCCTGCGTGCGCCAGCGCTCGTCGCCGGCAACGAGCATCGGCGCACCCGTGGACAGCAGCAGCGTGCTCAGCAGGTTGCGCGCCTGCCGCAACCGCAGGGTGGCCACGGCGGGCGGCGCCGGGTCACCCTCGACGCCACAGTTGTAGGACCGGTTCTGATCGGTGCCGTCGCGGTTGTCCTCGCCGTTGGCCTCGTTGTGCTTGCGGTCATAGGACACCAGGTCGCGCATCGTGAAACCGTCGTGCGCGGTGACGAAGTTGATCGAGGCGATCGGCAGCCGCCCGTCGTCGCCGTAGAGGTCCGAGGAGCCGGTGAGCCGGAATGCGAGGTCGCGGACTCCGCCGGAGCCGGAGGACCAGAACGAGCGCACCGTGTCGCGGTACCTGCCGTTCCACTCCGTCCACAGCGACGGGAACTCGCCGACCTGGTAGCCGCCGTCGCCGATGTCCCAGGGCTCGGCGATGAGTTTCACCCGCGAAATAACGGGATCCTGGTGGATCGTGTCGAAGAAGGATGACAACTTGTCGACGTCGTGAAGGGAGCGGGCCAGCGCCGGGGCCAGGTCGAAGCGAAAGCCGTCGACGTGCATCTCGGTGATCCAGTACCGCAGCGAGTCGGTGATCAACTGCAGCGGGAATGCTCCGCGGGCATCGAAGGTGTTCCCGCACCCGGTGTAGTCGACGTACTTCGACGGGTCACCCGGGGCCAAGCGGTAGTACGAGCCGTTGTCGATGCCGCGCAAGCAGAGCATGGGCCCGTCCGGCGACCCCTCGGCCGTGTGGTTGTAGACCACGTCGAGGATGACCTCGATGCCCGCGGCGTGCAGCGCACGCACCATGGCCTTGAACTCGCGTACCGCCCCTGCGCCGTCGAGGCCCGGTACGGCCGAGTACCCGGCGTGCGGGGCGAAGAAGCCGATCGAGTTGTAGCCCCAGTAGTTGGCTGTCCCGCGACGTTGCAGCACCGGCTCGGAGACGAAGTGGTGGATGGGCATCAGCTCGACGGCGGTGATACCCAGCGAGCGCAGGTAGTCGACGGCGACGGGGTGGGCCAGTCCGGCGTAGGTGCCGCGCAGTTCGGGGGGGATGTCCGGGTGCTGACGGGTGAATCCGCGCACGTGCAGTTCGTAGATCACCGTGTCGCCCCATGGCACGTCCGGGCGCTGGTCCGCACCCCACGCAAAGGCGTCGTGGACGAGCACGGAGCGGGGGACGTAGGGCGCGGAGTCCGCTGCGTTGTCGGCGTAGGCGGCACGGTGCTCGGTGAAGTCGCCCACCAGCGCGCGGGCGTACGGGTCAACCAGCAGCTTGGCCCGGTTGTGAAACAGGCCCTGGGCCGGGTCGTGCGGTCCCTCGACACGGAACCCGTAGCGCTGGCCCGGCCCGACGCCGGGAAGGTAGCCGTGCCACACCTGACAGGTCGTGTCGTTCAGCGGGACCGGGGTCTCGTTGCCGCCATCGTCGAAGAGGCAGACGTTGACGGCGGTCGCGGTGCTCGACCACAGCGCGAAGTTCGCGCCCTCGCCGTCCCAGCTCGCGCCCAGAGGGAACGGGCGACCCGGCCAGATGCGGTCGGTGTGCGCCGCAACCGCGGCGGCCAGTCTCTGGGGCAGCATCGCTCGGACTGTAGCCAATGGCCGCTGCCCGGCGGCGCACACCTCCTCGGCGGACTGCGCAGCCGGTAGGTGAGCACTCTCAGCACGCACCGCACCGATTCTCAGCTGCTGATTGGCCGCGAGGCGTTGCCTGGAGCGCGAGCCGCCCACATTGCCGGGTCGGCCGACGGAGGTGGATCAGATGTACGAACAACCCGACCCGTACCTCGGGGAGCGCCCGCCGGCGCCGGAGCCCGCGCCAGCGTCCGCGGTACAGCGGCGCCGCCCGGTTCTCGCCGCGGGCGCCGCGTCGGTGGCCGTGGCGGTGGCCGTTTTCGGGCTGGCCTACTCGACCGGCCGCACGCAGCGCATCACCGGATCCGGCTCGGCGGTAGCGGCGCTGCCGGCAATCGATCGGCAGGGGACCAGCGCGCCGGTACCGGGACCCGCCATCGGGTCAACGGGCTCGGCCTCGGCGGCACAGCAAGTCGGTGTCGTGGACATCGATACCGTGCTGAAGTACCAGGGCGCGGCGGCCGCCGGCACCGGGATGGTGCTCACCGCCTCCGGTGAGATCCTGACCAACAACCACGTGGTGTCGGGTGCGACGAGCATCACCGTGCGGGTCGTGACGACAGGTAAGACCTACCGCGCCAGCGTGGTCGGCACCGACCCGAGCCAGGACGTCGCCGTCCTGCAGCTGCAGGGCGCCTCCGGGCTGCAGAGCGTTCACCTGGGCGACTCCGCCACGCTCCAGGTCGGGGCCGCGGTCACCGGCGTCGGCAACGCGGGCGGCACCGGTGGGACGCCCAGCGCGGCCACCGGCACGGTGCTGGCCCTCGATCAGCCGCTGACCGCCACCGACGAGAGCGGCCAGAATGCCGAGAACCTCACCGGGATGATCGAAACGGATGCCGCGATCAAGGCCGGCGACTCCGGTGGGCCGCTCTACGACGCCGCGGATCACGTCGTCGGCATGGATACGGCCGCTTCGGCGGCGCGTAGCCGCACCGCGGTCGGCTTCGCGATCCCGATCGAGCGGGCCAGCGCCATTGCCGCCCAGATCGAGGCCGGCCATGCCTCGGCCACGATTCATCTCGGCTACCCGGGCTTCCTCGGCGTCTCCACCCTCGCCAGCCCGAGCGCACCCGGTGCGCTCGTCCAGTCCGTGCTCGCGGCTGGTCCCGCGGCGCAGGCGGGGATCGCCGCGGGCGACGTGATCACGGCCGTGGGCGGCACGCCGGTGAGCTCCAGCACGGCGTTGCGGGCCGCCGTCGCTGCCCGCCGGCCGGGTGAGCGCGTCACCGTCTCCTGGCTGGACTCGGCCGGGCAGGCGCACCGTGCGGTGATCACCCTGGCCGTCGGGCCGCCCGACTGAGGCCCTAGCCTGCGCCGCCCGGCCCACCCCGTGCGCTTTGATTGTGAGGTGGCCGAACTCAACCCCGACGCGGTGCTGCAGTTCGTCGACGTCAGCGTCCGGCGGGGTTCGAAGACACTGCTCGACAAGGTCAGCTGGACCGTCGAGGAGGACGAACGCTGGGCGGTGCTCGGTCCGAACGGCGCCGGCAAGACGACTTTGCTGCAGATTGCCGCGGCCGTCATGCATCCGACCGCGGGGGTGGCCCATGTCCTGGGCCATCGACTCGGCGAGGTGGACGTGTTCGAGCTGCGCCCCCGGATCGGGCTGTCCAGCGCGTCCATCGCGCAGCGCATCCCGAACGGCGAACGCGTTCTCGACGTGGTCGTCAGTGCCGGTTACTCCGTGCTGGGCCGCTGGCGCGAGGCGTATGGCCGGGCGGACATGCGGCGCGCCAGCAAGCTACTCGAACGGGTCGGGGTGGGTGGCCTGGGGGAGCGCACCTACGGCACGCTCAGCGAGGGCGAGCGCCAGCGGGTCCAGATCGCCCGGGCGCTGATGACCGACCCGGAACTGCTGCTTCTCGACGAACCCGCCGCGGGCATGGACCTCGGTGGCCGCGAGGACCTGCTGCACCGGCTCACCCGCTTCGCCGCCGACCCTGACGCCCCGGCCTCGGTGCTCGTCACCCACCACGTCGAGGAACTGCCACCCGGGATCTCGCACGTCATGCTGCTGCGCGACGGGGCGGTGGTGGCATCCGGTCTGGCCCGCCATGTGCTCACCGACGCGCATCTCTCGGCGACGTTCGGCCTGCCGCTGCACGTCCTGCGGCGTAAGGGCCGGTGGTACGCGCGCGCCGTGTGACACCACTAGTCTGCGTCGTGTTCTGCATTCACAGGCGATGGGACGGTCGATGGCTGAGCTGGTGCGGGTCGAGGTAGGCGACGGTTCGGCGGGCGCGCCACTCGGCGTCGCGACGATCCTGCTCGAGCGGCCGCCGATGAACGCGCTGAACACCCAGATGCAGGAGCAGCTGCGGGCGGCCGCGGCGCTGCTGCGTTCCGACGATTCGGTGCGCGCGGTGGTCCTGTACGGCGGTGAGAAGGTCTTTGCCGCCGGCGCCGACGTCAAGGAGTTCGCCGGCCAGGATCACGCCCAGATGATGCGCGACGCCGGCCGGCTGTCGTCCTCGCTGTCGGCGCTGGCAGCGCTGCCCAAGCCGGTGATCGCAGCCGTCACGGGCTATGCCCTGGGCGGCGGCTGCGAACTCGCCCTCACCGCCGACTTCCGGGTGAGCGCCGACAACGCCCGGTGGGGCCAGCCGGAGATCCTGCTCGGCGTCATTCCCGGCGCCGGTGGCACCCAGCGGCTGCCCCGGCTGATCGGGCCGGCCAGGGCCAAGGACCTCATCTTCAGCGGTCGTTTCGTCGAGGCCGACGAGGCGCTCGCCATCGGACTCGTGGATGTGGTGGTCCCGGCTGCCCAGGTCTACCCGACCGCGCTGGCGCTGGCCGCGAAGTTCGCGAACGGCCCCGCGCTCGCGCTGGCCGCCGCCAAGGCCGCTATCGACGGTGGCCTGGACGGCGATCTGGGCAACGGCCTGCGCCTCGAATCACACCTGTTCGCGTCACTGTTCGCGACCGCGGACCGCACGATCGGCATGACGTCGTTCATCGAGGACGGCCCCGGCAAGGCCAGGTTCACCGGACTGCCTCAATGAGTGCGACGGCAGAGGACGTCGCGGCAGCGTGGCAGGACCCGAAGCTGGCCAACATCCTCTACCACGACTGGGAGGCGGGCACCTACGACGAGAAGTGGTCGATCTCGTTCGACGAGCGGTGCACCGACTACGCCCGCGACCGCTTCGTGCACGTGGCGGGCCGCGCCGGCTGGCCGTACCCGACCTCGCTCGAACTCGGCTGCGGCACCGGCTTCTTCACGCTCAACCTCAAGCTGGCCGGTGTGCTCCAGGACGGTCACGTCACCGACCTGAGCCCGGGCATGGTCGAGGTCGCGCAGCGCAACGCCCGATCACTGGGCTTCGAGGTGACGGGGCGGGTTGCCGACGCGGAGCGACTGCCCTACGACGACGACAGCTTCGATCTCGTCGTCGGTCACGCGGTGCTGCACCACATCCCCGACGTCGAGCTGGCCCTGCGCGAGGTGCTGCGGGTGCTCAGGCCAGGGGGCCGGTTCGTCTTCGCGGGCGAACCGACGCGCTACGGCGATGTCGTCGCCCGGCGGCTGTCGCGACTGACCTGGTGGGCGGCCACCCACGTCACCCGCCTGCCGGCATTGGCGTCGTGGCGGCGCCCTCAGCAGGAGCTGGACGAGTCCTCGCGGGCGGCCGCACTCGAAGCGGTGGTCGACCTCCACACCTTTGTGCCCGCCGAGCTTGCGAGCATGGCGCGCCGGGCCGGGGCGCTCGACGTGCGGGTCACGACAGCTGAGCTCACCGCCGCGTGGTTCGGCTGGCCGGTACGCACCTTCGAGTGCGCCGTCGCGAAGGACAAGCTGGGCATGCGATGGGCGAACTTCGCCATGACGTCCTGGCGTCGGTTCTCGGCACTCGACCGGGTGCTCGAGCGCGTCGTGCCGCAGGGGCTGTTCTACAACGCCGAGATCACCGGCCTCAAGCCCTAGTGTCGGCAGCATGTCCACCGTCGGCGCGCCCCCGATCGGGCGGCGGTCGCCGTCGGATGTCGAGTGCGACCCGCTCGTGATCACGCGCGATACGCGGTGTGCCGATGTTGCAGCGTCCTGAGTCCGCGCCGTCGCGCAGCGCGCGGTTCTGCACGCTGGCCTCGCTGCGCTGGGTGCTGCGCAACCGGGCGTACACGCCCTGGTATCTGATCCGGTACTGGCGCTTCTTCGGCTTCAAGCTGCGCAACCCACACGTCATCACCACGGGTTTTGTCTTCATGGACCGCGGCGCCGAGATCTACGCGCGGCGAGGTTACGGCCGCCTCGTCCTCGGCCGGTGGATCCATCTCGGCGTGCGCACCGCGGTGCGCTGCCACGAGGGCACCCTCAGCGTCGGCGACAAGGGGGTGTTGGCCCGCGACATCTCGATCAACTGCTACCTCGACGTGGAGATCGGTGACTGCGCGCTGATCGCCGACTACGTCTACATCTCCGACTTCGATCACCAGTTCGCCGACCTGGAGGTGCCGATCAAGGACCAGGGCATCGCCAAGTCCCGGGTGCGGATCGGTCGCAACGTCTGGCTGGGCACCAAGGTCACCGTCGCTCGCGGCGTCACGATCGGCGAAGGTGCGGTGGTGGGTGCGAACGCGGTGGTGACCCGCGACCTGCCGGCGTACTGCGTGGCGGCCGGTATGCCCGCGCGGGTGATCAAGGACCGGCGCGCCGGCGCCTGACGGGCGGCCCCTGCGGTGGAAGCCGACCGCTGGTGTCCCGCGAGGGAAGTATGTTCACCGCCTGCGGCGCCCAGGCGGCGCCTCGCTGCGTTGTCGTCGTCGGCCATCCAACACCGGTATGGCTGTCCTCCTCCGCCTTGCGATGCATCCGCCTGGATCAGCCCATCCGACAAACGACTTCCCTCGCGGGACACTAAGGTCCTGTGCCGTGGACGACGTCGATCGCACTTCCCGTTTGGCGCGCGACTGGGTGGACGAGGCGATCCGCCGCGTCGAAGCCGACGCGAACCGCTCCGCCGACACGCACCTGGTGCCGTTCCCGCTGCCCGCGTTCCCCGCCGTGGACCTCTATCTCAAGGACGAGTCGACCCACCCCACCGGGTCCCTCAAGCACCGCCTGGCCCGCTCGTTGTTCCTGTACGCCCTGTGCAACGGCGAGATCGCCGAGGGGACGACGGTCATCGAGGCGTCCTCAGGCTCCACCGCGGTCAGCGAGGCGTACTTCGCGCGAATGCTCGGTCTGCCGTTCGTCGCGGTGATGCCCCGCTCGACCAGCGAGGAGAAGATCAGCCTGATCGAACGCGAGGGCGGGCGGTGCCACCTCGTCGCCGATCCCACGAGCGTCTATGCAGAGGCAGCCCGCCTGGCGCAAGCCACTGCCGGGCACTACCTGGACCAGTTCACCTACGCCGAGCGGGCAACGGACTGGCGCGGCAACAACAACATCGCCGAATCGATCTTCGAGCAGATGCGGCTGGAGCGATTTCCGGTGCCCCGCTGGATCGTCGTGGGTGCAGGCACGGGGGGTACCAGCGCGACGATCGGCCGCTACCTTCGGCTGCGCCGATACGACACCTCGCTCGCCGTGGTCGACCCGGAGGGTTCGGCGTTCTTTCCCGGCTGGCGCGACGGTGACGAGCTCACGACCGGCAGCGCGTCACGCATCGAGGGCATCGGCCGCCCGCGTGTCGAGCCCAGTTTCCTGCCCGGTGTCGTGGACCGGATGATCGTCGTGCCCGACGCGGCGTCGATCGCCATGGTCCGGGCGGTGGAGCCGATCCTGGGGCGCCGGGTCGGGGCTTCGACGGGCACGAACCTGTGGGGCGCGCTGAAGATCGCCGCCGAGCTGCGGGCCGGCGGCCAGGCCGGCAGCATCGTCACCCTGCTGTGCGACGGAGGCGAGCGCTACGCGAACACCTACTTCGACGACGACTGGCTCGCCGCGCAAGGTTTCCAGATCGCAGCCCACCGTGACGCGGTGGCCAGCTTGCTCGAGCTGCGCTGAGTTCAGCGCTCGTCGCCCGCGCGGGTGATGCCGCGCCGCTCCCGCAGTTCGCGCCGCGTCGACGGCAGCAGCGCGCCGATGGCCACCAGCCAGAGCAAGCCGCCGAAGCGCCCCACCGGCAACAGGACCTCCAGGTCCGTGAACGCCACCGACAACGACGCGACCTCACAGACGACGGCGATGGTGAGCCCGGCCCAGCCGAGCCACCTGGGCAGGACCCCGCCCACCAGCGCCGCGATCGACACGCCCGCGAGGAACAGGCCGCTGAACGCGACGAATCCCGGTCCGCCCGCCGCGAAGCTCAGCCCGTACAGCCCGCGCACCACCGGCGGCGAGTCGGCCACGTGTGGCTGGGTGAGCGCGAACGTCGCCAGCCCGCTCAGGGACAAGAGCGCTGAGGCGATCGCGCCGCCGATCAGCGCGATCATTCGACCCGGCACGTCCAGACCCAGCGTGCGCAGGCGACTCGTCGCCACGGCGGTAGCGACTGCGAACGGTAGGGCGGCTCCAAACGTGAAGAAGGCGCTGGCGTGCGCAGCCGCGGCGTGGTCACGGAAGAAGCCGAGCAGGTGGGCGTCCGACGTCCAGGGTGGTTCGCCGGACATGGCAGCGGGAACGACCAGTGCGGCGATCGTCAGGGCCGCGTACGCGATGACCGGGGGCAGGAGGGGGGCGCCGGTGCGGTGGACCGTTGGCCGGACAGGCGGCTCGGGCTCGGTGGTCATGGCTTCCTCCATAGATTCTGTAGTGAATCATTCATAGCATGAATGATTCAAACACGCTATGGTTCGGGGGTGACCACGAAGTCTGATCGTCCAGTGGGTGGTGCGGCGTTCCTGCTGGCTCAACTCGGTGCGCACGCGGCCACGAAGTTCGCCGAGCGCATCGGCCTGCACGACCTCACCGCGCCGCAGGCCGGCATTCTGCGTCTGCTGCGCGGCAACCAGGGCATCAGCCAGCAGGAGCTGGCCGAACGACTTGGTGTCCTGCCCAGCAGGATCGTCGCGTTCGTCGACGAACTCGAGCGGGTGGGTTTCGTGCAGCGGGTGCGCGACGAGAGCGACCGTCGCCGCAACGCCCTTCGGCTCACCGACTCCGGCCGCGGTGCGCTCGAGACGATCGCCCGCGCCGCCCGAGCGCACGAGGCTGACATGTGCGCCGGCCTCACCGACCACGAGCACCAGCAGCTGATCGACCTGCTCGCCCGCGTCGCCGAGCGGCAGGGCCTCAGGCCCGGCGTGCACCCCGGTTACCGGACGATGCGTCCGCCCGCCGCCCGCCGGTAGACCGCCGCCGTGTGTCCGGCCACCGCGTGCCAGGTGTAGTCGCGGCGGATCACCCGGGCGGCGCGCGCCGTGGCCCGCTTCGAAGCAGCTGGATCGGCGAGGATCGTGCTCACCGCTGCGGCGAGTGCCGTCGCGTCCCCGGCCGGGAATGATCCGGCGGCCACCCCGCTCGAGATCAGGTCGCACAGGCCACCGGTCTCGGCGACCACGAGCGCCGTGCGCGCGGCGGACACCTCGAGCGCGACGATCCCGAAGGGTTCGTACAGCGAGGGCATGATCGCGACGTCGGCCGCCGCGAGCATGGGCGCGAGCTCCTGCTCCGGGACGAAGCCGGCCCACTCGATCGCGCGCACGACGCGCAGCCCCCGCGCCCGGGCCTGGAGCTGGCTCTGATAACCCCCGACGCCGGCCACCACCAGCCGCAGCCCCGGGTGGTCGCGCCGCAGCCGCGGCAGGCTGTCGAGCACCGTCTGCACGCCCTTCTCATGCACCAGCCGCCCGGCAAACACGAGCAGCGGCCCGCTGTCGGCGACCCGCGCGCGGGCCGCGGCTCGCGCCGCCGGCGTCACCCGCCACCGGGCCGGGTCGATCCCGTTCGGCACCACGGTGACCTGCCCACTCGGCAGCTCGAACAACCGTGTCACCTCGGCGTGCATGGCGCCGGAACAGGTGATCACGGCCGCGGCCTGATGCGTGAGCCATCGCTCGACAGAGTGGATCGCCTCGTTGAGCGGCTTGGACAACCAGCCCTGGTTGCGACCGGACTCGGTGGCGTGGATGGTCGCCACCAGTGGCGCGCCGGTCAGCTGCGCCAATGTCACCCCGCTCTGGGCGACCAGCCAGTCGTGAGCGTGCACGACATCGGGGCGCCAGTGCCGCACCAGGGGCAGCGCCGCGCGCAGCAGCGCATGCTCGCTCGCCTGCGCCCAGGCCAGCAGGCTCTCGGTGGTGAAGTCGATGGCGATGGGATCGACTGCCGAACGGCGCACCCGGACACCGTCGCGCACCTCGTCGACGGCTGGGCTGGCCGGAGCGCGAGGGCCGGCGGACGGTGAGCCGGGCGGGCCGGGCGCGTCGGGCGGATCGGGCT
>QHCC01000178.1:36824-55954 GCA_003243915.1 Pseudonocardiales bacterium
GCCTCGGGCAGCCCGCGGGTGACCACCTGGACGTCATGCCCGGCGGCAGCCAGCTCGCGCGCCAGCGCCTCGACGTGACGGGCCAGGCCGCCGACGACAAGTGGTGGGTACTCCCACGACAGCATCAAGACCCGCATCGCGGCAGACTAGTGTCGCGTCACTAAGGTCAGCGCATGCCCTCGACGTCGCGCGCGAGCGTGGCCCGGGCGGGCGCTGCCGTCGGGCTGGTGATCGCGGCGGTGCTGCTCGGCGCACTGTCCCGCATCCTCAGCGGCACCGAGCCCCACGCGTATGCCAAGGGAGTGGTGGCCCCGAACAGCGCCCGCGTCACTCTCGGCCAGGCGTACACGCTGTCGGTGCCGGGTGGTGTCAAGGCCTTGCAGGCTCGCGGCGTCGACGTGAGCTCCGGGCAATGCGATTGGTCGGTCGACGGGTCGGCGAGCCAGGCGCTGCCCGTGGCGGCGGCCGGCGAGTTCACCAAGGCGACCAACGTCGTCGCCACCTTCATTGCGCCCTACACCGGAGACTTGCACGTCACCTGTCTGGGCTGGGGTCCGATGTTCCTCGATGACGCCGATAGCACGCCGGGTGACCCCGCCGGCTGGCTGCTCCTTCTCGCGACCGTCACCCTCACCGTGGGTATCGCACTCGCGATGGCCGCGCTGCACTCGTCCGGCATTGATTCAGAGCGGGCGGCGCGCGAGGACGACGACATCGAGCGACTCGTCCACGATGTGCACGTCCGCAGCGCGGACATCGAAGTCACCCGTCCCGACGGCGGCGACGTCGTCACGTAGCCGGGTGCTCCAGCGCTCCGGCGGCCCGGCCAGCTGGGCCATTACGAACCCGTCATGTTCGGTGTCGAGCGCGCGCAGCCGGGCGCCGGCGTGCAGGCCGAACACGGACTCGACATCGACGCCGCACCTGCTCAGCAGGTCGACCAGCTCGACCGCCGTGAACTCTCGGGCGTGGAAAGGATTCACCGGTGCATCGAGCCCTGGGGAGAATGTCAGCCGGTTGGGGGTGGTGACGATCAGCAGGCCGCCCGGACGCACGACACGCAGGCATTCCTTCACGAACTGCGGGTGGTTCCACACGTGCTCGATCACCTGCAGCGTCGCGACCGCGTCGACCGAGGCCGACAGCACCGGCAGCGCCGCCAGATTCGCGCGCACGAATGCGGCCTGCGGATAGCTCGCCGCCGCGTGCGCGACGGTGCGCTCGTCGTAGTCGACGCCGAGCACCGTCTCCGCCACGGAGGACAGCAGCGCCGTGCCGTAGCCCTCGCCGCACCCGACCTCGAGCACCGAGCGCCCGGACACGTAGGGCAGGGTGAACTGATAGGCGGCCTCGTGACGCCGGAACCAGTAGTTCTCGGCCGGGATGCCGGGCACGGTCCGCTCACCGGTCAGCGGCAATGACATCCCGGGCACGGCGTCGAGGCTATTCCCCGGCGCCTGGTTCCCGGCGCGGCAGTCAGCACCGGTCACAATCGCCCCGAGTCCGCGACGATCGGCTCAGACGGGCGGTTGCGGGTCGTACTGGATCTCGCGCTTGACCTGACGCGCCGCGTCCTCGGAGTCCAACCGGACGACCAGGTGCAACGCCATGTCGATGCCGGCGGAGACGCCCGCCGCAGTGACGACGTCACCGTCGTCGACGTAGCGATCATCCGGACGGGTCTCGATGGAGGAGTCCAGCCACGTCATGAGATCCAGCGAGTCGTAGTGGGTGGTCGCCGGTCGGTCCTTCAGTAGCCCCGCCGCGGCGAAGACGAGTGACCCGGTGCACACGCTGGTCATCAGCGTGCCGCCATCGGCCAGGTCGCGCAGGCGTTCGTGCAGCGGCTCGTGCGGGGTGATCAGCGGACGGGTGCCCTGGCCGCCGGGCATGACCAGGACGTCGATCTTGCCGACGTCCTCCCAGGTCCGGTCGGGCAGGACACGCAGCCCCTTGGCGGCCCGGATGGGCTCGAGCGTCGCCGCGACGGTGACGACCTCGACCTCGGCCTGCGACACTTTCTGGGCCCAATAGGCAAGCACCTCCCACGGACCGACGAAGTCGAGTTCCTCTGCCCCGTCGAACAGGGCTATCGCGATGCGCACCCCGGCACGGTACCGGGACAGGCAACCGGCCCGCGAGACGACCGTCATATTGCTACTCGTCAGTAACTTAGGCAGAGTGCTGAGACAATGACGCCTGGGCGCCGCACCGTGCGCTCTGCGCTACCCGCGTGCACGAGCCGGCGGGAATCCGACTGAGAGGTCAGCGAACGCATGAACATCGTGGTGCTGGTCAAGCAGGTGCCCGACACCGAGGCCGAGCGCACGCTCAACCCGGAGGACAACACCGTCGATCGCGGCGCCGTCGACCCAGTGATCAACTACATCGACGAGTTCGCGATCGAAGAGGGCCTGCGCTTGAAGGAGGCTCACGGCGGCGAGGTCACGATCCTGACTGTGGGCCCCGAGCGCGCGACCGAGTCGATCCGCAAGGCGCTGTCGATGGGCGCCGACAAGGCCGTCCACGTGTCCGACGAGGCGCTGCACGGTTCGGACGCGATCCAGACCGCGAAGGTGATTGCTAAGGCGCTCGGGACGATCGAGTGGGATGTCGCGGTCGCCGGGTCCGAGGCCACCGACTCGCGGATGGCCATCGTTCCCGCGCTGGTGGCCGAGGCGCTGGGCGTCGCCCAGCTCACCCTGGCCCGCAAGGTCACCGTCGATGCGTCGACGGTGACGATCGAGCGGGTCACTGACACCGGCTACGAGTCGGTGCAGGGTTCGACACCGGCCGTCATCAGCGTCGTGGAAAAGATCAACGACCCGCGCTACCCCTCGTTCAAAGGCATCATGGCCGCGAAGAGCAAGCCGGTGACGGTGCTGGCCCTCAGCGACCTGGGCATCGACCCCGGTGAGGCCGGTTTGGCCAATGCCTGGACGCAGGTGGTGTCGTTCGAGAACGCACCGCCCCGGGCCGCGGGGCAGACCGTCAAGGACGAGGGCAACGGCGGCGTGCAGATCGCCGACTACCTGGCGTCGAAGAAGCTGATCTGAGCGAGTCTCGCAGAGAAGGAGCAATAGCCATGGCAGAGGTTCTCGTTCTGGTCGACTCGGCTGAGGGCACCGTCAAGAAGTCGACGTTCGAACTGCTCACCGCCGCGCGCGCGTTGGGCGAGCCCAGCGCGGTGGTCATCGGCGCGCCGGGGACGGCGGCTGCGCTGAAGGATCAGCTGGCCGAGTACGGCGCGGCCAAGGTCTACGTCGTCGAGAGCGACGACATCGCGGGCTACTCGGTGGCCCCGGCGGCAGAGGCGCTGGCCGCGGTGGTCGAGCAGGCAGCACCGTCGGCGGTACTCGTCTCGTCCTCACCCGAGGGCAAGGAGGTGGCCGCCCGGCTGGCGTTCAAGATCGGCAGTGGCGTGCTCACCGACGCCGTGGCCGTCGATGCCGACGGGGCGACGCAGAGCATCTTCGGCGGCGGCGTCACTGTGCAAGCCAAGGTCAGCACGGGCGTTCCGGTGATCACGGTGCGCCCCAACTCGTTCGCGCCCGAGGCGTCAGCCGGTGCCGCCGACGAGGTCGCCGTTTCGGTGACACTTTCCGACGCCGCCAAGGCCGCCAAGATCACCGATCGGGTCGTCGAGGAGAAGGGCTCGCGTCCCCAGCTCTCCGACGCCTCCGTGGTCGTCTCGGGTGGCCGCGGCATCGGCAAGGCCGACAACTTCTCGATCATCGAGGACCTCGCCGACACACTCGGCGCGGCGGTCGGTGCTTCACGGGCGGTGGTCGACGCCGGGTGGGTGGGCCATCAGCTGCAGGTCGGCCAGACCGGAGTGACAGTGTCGCCCCAGCTCTACATCGCAGTTGGCATCTCCGGCGCGATCCAGCACCGGGCCGGCATGCAGACGTCGAAGACGATCGTCGCCATCAACAAGGACGCTGAGGCGCCGATCTTCGAACTCGCCGACTACGGCGTCGTGGGCGACCTGTTCACCGTCGCGCCGCAGCTGGCTGAGGAGATCAAGAAGCGCAAGGGCTGACCTAACCTATTCCGCCGCGGGTGCGAGCTGACTCGCATTCGATGGACCCCGCCAATCGGGCTCGGGTGGTCCTGTTGACCTGAAGCCCGCTTCACCTTGCATGCTGGAGTGGTGACGGTCCAGACGAAGCCCACGCCGGGCCCAGCGCCCGGCTCGATCTTCGCCGGCCCGCTGCGCACGACCAGTGGCGGCATCCTGATCCTGGTCACCCTCGTGGCCTTCGAGGCGATGGCCGTCTCGGCCGCGCTGCCGACCGCTGCGCGCGACCTGCACGGCCTTGGAGGCTACGGCTGGGCATTCACCGGCTTCCTGATCGCGAACGTCGTGGGCATGGTCGTGGCCGGGCAGGTCAGCGACGGCCGCGGCCCGCGCGGCCCCCTCATCGCCGGCCTGGCCTGCTTCGTCGGCGGCCTGATTCTCTCCGGCACCGCCGCGACGATGACGCAGCTGGTGGCCGGCCGGGTGATCCAGGGTTTCGGCAGTGGCTTGCTCATCACCGCTACCTATGTCGTCATCGGCCAGACCTATCCCGAGGCGCTACGGCCGAAGCTGTTTCGCCGCGCTTTCGGGGGCGTGGGTGGTGCCGTCGCTCGTCGGCCCCCTGGTCGCCGGGACGCTCACGCAGCAGCTCAGCTGGCGCTGGGTGTTTCTCGGACTGCTGCCCTTCGTCGCGATCGGCGCCGCGCTGGTGATGCCGGTGCTTCGCACGCTGCGCGCCGTGGCCCGCCCGGCCGAGGTGCATGCGTCCCCCGGTCCACCACCGCCAGGGGCCGCCTCTCGGGCGGGTGTGCCGGCCGCTCCGAGCCGGGTCCTGCGCGCCTTCGCTGTCGCCGGTGGCATCGCGGCTCTCGAGGGTGCCGGCCAGCATCCCTCGCCCCGTTCGGTGGCCCTGGCGGTGCTGGGCCTCGGGGCGTTGGTGTGGGGGCTGCGGGCGCTGTTGCCGCCCGGCACCATCCGGGTGCGACGAGGTGTCGCCGCGCCGATCGCGATTCGTGGCCTGCTCGCCGGCTCGTTCTTCGCCATCGAGTCGCTCGTGCCGCTGTCGTTGACGGTGCAACACGGCTACAGCGCGACCGCCGCCGGCCTGCCGCTGGCGTGCTCGGGGCTGACCTGGGCCGCCGGGTCGTGGTGGCAGGGTCGCGACGGACACGCCGACGAGCCGGAGCACCGGGTGCGACTGGTTCGCGCCGGTTTCGCGTTCCTGCTGCTGTCCGCGCTCGCAGTCGCCGTATCCGCGCAGCCGGGCCTGCCGGGTTGGCTGATCTACCCGGCTTGGGGATTGGCCGGTATCGGCGCCGGGCTCACCATGTCGAGCGTCAGTGTGCTGCTGCTCAACTACACGAACGATGCCGACCGCGGCGCGGATTCGGCGGCGTTGCAGCTCTCGGACGCGACCGCGAGCGCGGTGACGACGGGGATGGCCGGAGTGCTCGTCGCGGCTGCCGCCCGTGGCGCCCTGGGCTACACGGCGGCGTTCACCATGCTCGACCTGGCCATGGCCGCGGTGGCACTGGTGGGCGTCCTGGTGGCGGGCCAGGTCCGGCCCCGTCTCCAGCCAAGGTGATCATCCCGCGTTAGGTGCGCGATCTGAGCCGCGGTCGCGCGGTGAACGTGAGTCGATCACCAGACCAGACCAGGCCAGGCCAGACCAGACCGGACCAGACCGGACCGGACCGGACCTCACCGGACCGGACCTCACCGGACCGGACCTCACCGGACCGGACCTCACCGGAATGCGGCGCGGTGCGGCGCCGGCTGGTGAGCCACCCAGGGAAACGTCGTGCCCACGTAAGCTTGGGCGCGATGCCGTACCTGGACCACGCCGCCACAACGCCCATGCTGCCCGAGGCCATCGCGGCCCTCAGCGCGGCACTGGGCGAACTCGGCAATGCCTCTTCGTTGCACGGTTCCGGTCGCCGGGCCCGGCGCCGGGTCGAGGAGTCGCGCGAGCAGCTCGCGTCCGCGCTCGGCGCCCGCCCTTCGGAGATCGTCTTCACGGCCGGGGGCACGGAGGCCGACAACCTCGCGGTGAAGGGCATCTACTGGGCCCGCCGCGACGCCGACCCGCGCCGGCGCCGGATCGTCGCGAGCTCGATCGAGCATCACGCGGTGATGGACGCGGTCGACTGGCTGGTCACGCACGAGGGCGCCGAGGTCAGCTGGCTGCCCGTCGACGAGCACGGGACGATCGCGCCGGGAGCCCTGCGCGCCGTGCTCGCCGAAGACCCCGACTCGGTGGCTCTGGTCACGGTGATGTGGGCGAACAACGAGGTCGGCACCGTGGCGCCGGTGGCTGAACTGGCCGCAGTCGCGCACGAGTTCGGCGTCCCCCTGCACACCGACGCCGTGCAGGCCGTCGGCGCACTGCCGGTGGACTTCGCTGCATGCGGCGCCGACGCGCTGACGATGACCGGGCACAAGCTGGGCGGCGCCTACGGCGCGGGTGCGCTGCTGCTACGGCGCGACGTGGATTGTGTGCCGCTGCTGCACGGGGGTGGGCAGGAGCGTGACGTGCGCTCCGGAACGCTCGACGTGCCTGGCGCGGTGGGGCTCGCTGCCGCGACGTCGCTGGCCGTCGAGCGCCGATCGCGGCTCGCGCCGCGGATCGCCGTGCTGCGCGACTCGCTCGTCCGGGGCATGCGCGAGACCGTGCCCGACGTCATCCTCAACGGGCACCCGACCCAGCGGTTGCCGGGCATCGCCCACCTGTCCTTTCCCGGCTGCGAAGGTGACTCGCTGCTGATGCTCCTCGACGCCCGTGGCATCGAGTGCTCGACCGGATCGGCCTGCTCGGCCGGTGTCGCCCAGCCCTCGCACGTCCTGATCGCGATGGGGGCATCGACGGCGCAAGCCCGTGGGTCGCTGCGCTTCTCGCTCGGCCACACTTCTACGGCCGAGGACGTGAGCGCCGTACTCGACGCCATCGGTCCAGTGGTCGAGCGGGCCCGCCGCGCCGGGCTGACGTCGGTGGTCTCATGATCGCCTCCGGAGCTCCGTTGAAGGTCCTGGCGGCCATGAGCGGTGGTGTCGACTCAGCGGTCGCGGCCGCACGGGCCGTCGACGCCGGACACGACGTCACCGGAGTGCACCTGGCTTTGTCGGCTGCACCGCAGACGCTGCGGCACGGGGCCCGCGGCTGCTGCACGCTCGAGGACGCCAACGACGCGCGCCGGGCGGCAGATGTTCTGGGAATCCCCTTCTACATATGGGATCTTGCCGAACGCTTCCGGGCCGACGTGATCGACGACTTCGTGAGCGAGTACGCCGCGGGCCGCACCCCGAACCCGTGCCTGCGCTGCAACGAGAAGATCAAGTTCTCGGCCGTACTGGATCGGGCGCTCGCGCTCGGCTTCGACGCCGTCGTCACCGGCCATCACGCCCGGCTGGACGCAGGACGGCTGCGGCGTTCCGTCGACATGGACAAGGACCAGTCCTACGTCCTGGCCGTACTCACCGCGCGGCAGCTCGCGCACGCACAATTCCCGCTCGGCGACTCCACGAAAACGCAGGTGCGCGCCGAGGCTGCGGCGCGGGGGCTGGCCGTGGCCGGCAAGCCCGACTCGCACGACGTCTGCTTCATCCCCGACGGTGACACCCGCGGGTTCCTGGAACGGCAGCTGGGCGAGCGGGAAGGTCCGATCGTCGACGCCGACAGCGGTGCGGTCGTCGGCTCGCACCGCGGCTCGTTCGGCTTCACGGTGGGGCAGCGGCGCGGGCTGCACCTGGAGCGCCCGTCGCCCGGAGGCCAGCCGCGCTACGTGCTCTCGATCGCACCGAAGACGAACACGGTGGTGGTCGGCCGGGGCGACCTGCTCGACGCCGACGAGGTCATCGCCGACCGCCCCCTGTGGACCTCCGGCATCGCGCCGACGGACGCGTTCGACTGCGCCGTGCAACTGCGCGCTCATGGCATGGTCTCGCCCGCGACGGTGCGCGTCAGTGCGCACGATGTCGTCGCGCGGCTGCACCACCCCCAGCGCGGGGTGGCCCCGGGCCAGGCGTTGGTGATGTACGACGGCGATGTCGTGCTGGGCTCGGCGACGATCGCCGCCGCGCGCCGTGCCGACGTGCGGGCATGAATTCTCGGCCATGGCCGCCCGGCGCGGCGACGGGCATCGGGTCGCTGCCCGGCACCGATCCGATCGAGGCAGCACGTCTCGTCTTCGACGAACTGCCCGACCTACCGCACCTCCCGGAGCTGCCGGCTCGTGGCGCGGGCGCCGACATGATCGGCCGGACCGCCGCGCTGCTCGCCGGCCTCGCGGCCGAGATCGTGCCGTCCGGGTGGCGGTTGGCCTCTCGCCCGGGACGCGATCTTCGGCGCGCACAGGACGTGCTGGCGCGCGATCTGGACGCGCTCGAGCAGGTGGCCGGCAGCTACGTGGGCACCCTGAAGCTGCAGCTGGCCGGGCCCTGGACGATGGCTGCCGGCGTGGAGGTGCCCTCCGGACACCGGGTTGTCGGCGACCACGGTGCTACCCGCGACCTGGCCGACTCGCTGAGCGAGGGGCTGCGCGCACATATCCAGGACGTCGGCTCCCGGGTGCCCGGCGCGCGGCTCGTGGTGCAGCTCGACGAGCCCTTCCTGCCCGCCGTGCTGGGTGGCACCGTGCCGACCCCGTCCGGGTTCGGCACGGTGCGCGCGGTCTCCGGCGAGGTCGTCGAACAGGCGCTGGGCGCGGTGCTCGGTGTGATCCCGCCCGGCGGTCGGGTCGTGCACTGCTGTGCCGCCGACGCCCCGATCGCCGCGCTGCGCAGCGCTGGTGCAGACGCGCTGGCCTTCGATCTGGCGCTGCTCGGCGATGGGCGCTACGACGAGCTCGGCGAGGCTGTCGACGCGGGCACGTCGTTGTGGCTGGGCGTGCTCCCCTCCCTCGACGCCACGGTCACCCTCGATGCCGCGCGCGAACCGATCCGTCGCCTCTGGAACGCCCTCGGCTTCCCGGTCGGTGACCTGGCGGCGGCCGTGGTGCCGACCCCGGCGTGCGGACTCGCCGGCGCGAGCCCCGACTACGCGCGACGCGTCCTGGGCGTCCTGCGCGACGTCGGGCGAGGGATGTACGAGCTCGCGGGCTGAGCGCTGCGCCGAAGGCAGCCGCATCGCGGGCCAGGTCCCGTCCAGCCTCGAATGAACCGCTGTCAGGTGGTGGCGCGGGCCGAACGTCGGTGGGGGTCGCTACCGTTCGGGTCGTGAGTGAGCCCAACGCGGTCCGCGCCGCCCCCGACGATGCCCGCCAGGAACACGCACGTCTGTCGCAGGAACTGGACGAGCACTCCTACCGCTATTACGTCCTTGACGCGCCGACTGCCAGCGATGCGGAGTACGACTCCGCGCTGCGGCGGGGGCAGGCGCTCGAGGGCGACTTCCCCGAGCTGCGCACGCCGTCCTCGCCGACGCAGCGGGTGGCCGGCACGTACTCGACCCTGTTCACCGCCGTCGATCACCTCGAACGGATGCTCAGCCTCGACAACGCGTTCTCGGCCGAGGAGATGGCGAGCTGGGCTCAGCGCGTCGAGCGAGACACCGGGGCGGCGCCCGCGTACCTGTGCGAGCTCAAGGTCGACGGCCTCGCGGTGAACCTGCTCTACGACGGCGGCCGCCTGGTGCGCGGTGCCACCCGCGGGGACGGGCGGACCGGCGAGGACGTCACACCGAACATCCGTACCATCGCCAATGTCCCGGATCGGCTGACCGGCAAGGACATTCCGCGCATCCTCGAGGTCCGCGGCGAGGTGTTCTTCCCCGTCGCGCATTTCCAGGAACTCAACGCCGGGCTGGTGGCGGCGGGCAAGACGCCCTACGCCAACCCGCGCAACACGGCAGCCGGCTCGCTGCGACAGAAGGATCCACGGGTGACGGCGACCAGGTCGCTGCGGATGGTCGTGCACGGCGTCGGCCGGGTCGAGGACGGGCCGGAGGTGAGCACCCAGTCCGGCTGGTACGACGTGCTCGCCGGGTGGGGATTGGCGACGGCGGCCAGTGCCCAGGTGAAGCCTGATCTCGTCGGCGTGCAGGCCTTCATCGACCACTACGGCGAGCACCGTCACGATGTCGAGCACGAGATCGACGGCGTCGTGGTCAAGGTCGACGACCTCGCCCTGCAGCGCCGCCTCGGCTCCACCAGCCGTGCCCCGCGCTGGGCGATCGCCTACAAGTACCCGCCNNCGGGTCAACGTCGGGCGCACCGGGCGGGTCACGCCCTTCGGGGTGATGGCGCCGGTGCTCGTGGCCGGTTCGACCGTCGAGCAGGCGACGCTGCACAACGCCGGCGAGGTCGAGCGAAAGGGCGTGCTGATCGGCGACACCGTCGTGCTGCGCAAGGCCGGCGACGTGATCCCCGAGATCGTCGGGCCGGTGGTGGCGCTGCGCGACGGCAGCGAGCGGCCGTTCGTCATGCCCACCGAGTGCCCAGCGTGCGGCACGGCGCTGGGGCCGGCGAAGGAGGGTGACAAGGACATCCGCTGCCCCAACAGCCAGTTCTGCCCGGCCCAACTGCGCGAGCGGCTGTCCAGCCTGGCCTCGCGCGGAGCGTTCGACATCGAGGCGCTGGGCTACGAGGGTGCCGTGGCCCTGTTGGAAGCCGGCGCGATCGCCGACGAGGGAGATCTGTTCGACCTCGCCCCGGACGGCGATCCGGCGGCCGGTGCGCGCAGGCTGGCCGCGGTGCCGTTCTACACCCGCGCCGCGAAGAAGACCGATCCGCCGGCCTCGGTCAGCGACGCCCGCACGCTGTCGGCCAACGGGCACAAGCTGGTCGCCAACCTCGAGCGGGCGAAGTCCCAGCCGCTGTGGCGGGTGCTGGTGGCGCTGTCGATCAGGCATGTCGGGCCCACGGCGGCCCGCGCGCTGGCCGGCCACTTCGGCTCGCTGGCGGCGATCCGGTTTGCATCGATCGACGAGCTCGCGGCCGCCGAGGGCGTCGGCGGCATCATCGCGGAGTCTGTGCGGGAGTGGTTCGGCATCGACTGGCACGTCGCGATGGTCGACAAGTGGGCCGCGGCCGGCGTGCGGATGGCCGACAAGGTGGACCCCTCGACGCCCAAGACGCTGGCCGGGCTCACGGTCGTCGTCACCGGTTCCCTCGTCGGCTATTCCCGTGACGAGGCGAAGGAGGCGATCCTGGCCCGGGGCGGCAAGGCCGCGGGCTCGGTGTCGAAGAAGACCGACTTCGTCGTCGTGGGCGAGAACGCCGGCACCAAGGCAGACAAGGCGAGCGATCTGAACGTGGCGGTCCTGGACGAGGACGGCT
This sequence comes from Pseudonocardiales bacterium, assembly GCA_003243915.1. Lineage (GTDB taxonomy): Bacteria > Actinomycetota > Actinomycetes > Mycobacteriales > Jatrophihabitantaceae > QHCC01. Next base: position 48,117 of record QHCC01000178.1, read on the forward strand.
TCACGGCGCTACTGGCCCACGGCCCCGAGGTGGTCACCGCAGCCGCCCCAACGCCGGAGTGAGAACTCCCAGGCTTGACGGGCGGTTGGGGTCGGCGAGGGGAACGAGCCGAGCATCGCCGACGCGCGCCATGAACGCCAGCGGTGCGCCCGCCACCGCGAGCAGCTTCGTCAGGGCGCGACGTTGCTGTCCGGTGACCAGAACCGGTCCGATCGCGGCCATGGCGAGATGATCTGAACGTCCTCGGCCAGACACGCCGTGGCCAGCTCGCGCTCGCCAGACTCGCCGGCGTGCCGCCACGACGCGGTTGTCCCCTTGGCGGTGCGTGTCACGATGCCTCCTCGGGACGCGCTGGGCCGGCGGGCGGGACCGGCTTGTGGGCGGTGAACGTCAATGTCTGGCCGACCCTGATCATGAGGCTGCCGTACCCGAGGGTCTGCAGGCGCCCGAGCAGGGTAGCGGGTTCGATGGGGTTGTAGGTGTCGCCCTCGTGGAACTGGTGCAGCCGGTCGCTGGGCAGACTGTCCGAACCGATGAGGACGCCACCCGGTCTGAGCACCCGCAGGATCTCCGACAGCAGCTTGTCCTGCTGGCGCACCGTGGGCACGTGATGCAGCATCGTGAACGATCCCGCGGAGTCGAACGTGCCCTCGGCGAACGTGAGCTCGGTTGCATCGCCGTTGACGACCTCGACGTTGGTGCCTGCGTACTTGGCGGCCAGTTCGGCGGCGGCCCGCTCGTCCATCTCGACGACGGTGAGTCGATCCACCCGGTGCCGGAGCCAGTCGGTGCTCGCTCCCGGCCCCGGTCCGACTTCGATCATGTGCTCGCCGAGCTGCACGCCCGTGACCAGGGGCGGCAGAACCTCGGTCTGCAGGAATTCGGCCCATTCCGGGCTGGGGCACAGTGCGGCATGGTTGTCGTTCACGCCGCTAACGCTAAGCACTGACCTGCCTGGTCGCTACGCCGTAGATTGCCAAGTCATGTCGCGTACCGGACACGTCGCGTGATCGCCCCGGGCGATGCCCCCGCAGTCGTCGTCGCCACCTTCGCCATGGCGCCCCGGGCCACCTTCAGCCGCCACGCGCACAGCGAGCACCAGCTGGCCTGGGCGGGGACCGGTGTTCTGACGATCTTCGCCGACGACCGAACCTGGCTGCTGCCGGCCTCGCGCGCGCTGTGGATACCCGCCCACGTCCCGCACGAGGTGCTGGCCCCGGGCCGCGCCGTCATGAGCGCGCTGTACATCCGTCCGGAGCGGTGTGCCATCGACTGGCCGCGCCCGCAGTGTGTGGCAGTGGGCGCGCTGCTGGCCGCACTGATCGACTACCTGGCCGGCGACGACCTCGATCCGCAGCACCGCGCCAATGCGGAGGGGGTCCTCGTGGACGTGCTCCGCCCGGTCGCGACGGTCACCATCGAGGCACCGCTGCCTAGCGACGAGCGGGCCCGGCAGGTAGCCCAGGCGCTCGTCGACAACCCGGCAGACCAGCGCAGCCTGGACGACTGGGGCCGCCAGGTCGGAGCGAGCGCACGCACGCTGGCGCGGGCATTCCTCGCCGACACCGGCATGCCGTTCGGGCGCTGGCGGACCTCGCTGCGCGTGCGCGCGGCGGTCACGGACCTGGCCGCGGGAGCGCCGGTCAGCAACGTTGCGCGCCGCGTCGGCTACCGCACCCCCAGCGCATTCGTCGCCGCCTTCCGACGTGAGACCGGGGTGACACCCGGCTCCTACTTCCACGGTCCGTTGCCCTGATGGCGCTGACGGCGCGGCCGGTTACCGTGGTGGCGGTCACGTTCGCATCGGCGCGGGTCGTGGGTGGGTAGGACCACGGCATGACTGACGACGACACGCCCAGGCAGGCCCGCAGGGGCCTGTTCGATTCAGTTTCCGGCAAGGCCAAGGAGATCGCCGGTGCCCTCACCGGGAAGGACCGGCTGACCGAGGAGGGTCAACTCCAGCAAGCCGGCGCCGCTGCGCGACGCGAGGCCGACAGCCAGGAGGCCATCGCCGACGCCCGCGCCGAACAGGCAGCCGACGAGCTTGCCCGCGAGCAGCGGCGGGCGGCCGAGGAGCGACGCGCCGCCTACGCCGAGGCCGGCGACCAGCAACAAGCCGTCCAGCACAGTGCAGCCGCCGAGCGGGCGAACGCGGAGGTCGCGGCACAGCGACAGGAGCAGCTCGGCCAGGCCGAGGCCGACATGGCGGCGAGGCAGGACGTCCGGGAGACCGTCGCGCAGCCGCAGTCCCTCCGATCCGGGGCCGAGGCCACCGAGCGCGCCGCCCAGCGGGAGAGCGAGAGCCTGCTCAGCGATGCTGACATGCAGGAGCGCCGGGCGGCTCAGCTCCGAGCCAAGGCAGCGACCCTCGAAGGAGACCGCCCATGAGAACCCGCACCCTGTTGCAGCTGCCCTATCAGGCTGCCCGCATTCCGCTCACCGTTCTGGACGCCACGCTGCTCAAGCGGCTGCCCGCGGACTCCCCACCCCGCTTGGTGTTCGAGCGCCTGCTCGGTTCGCTGGACATCGTGGCCGGCCGGCTGCTCGGCGACAGGGGGGTCGAACACCGCGGGGCCGGGCTGCGCGAGCACGCCGACACCCTCAGCGACGCCGTAAAGCTCGAGCAGGACGCCGAGCAGCGCCGCCGTGCGGCAGCCGGCACCGTGCAGGAAGCGCGCCGGCAGGCCAGCACGCTACGTGAGGATGCCCAACACCGGCAGCGTGAGGGCGTCCAGGAGGCCGTCGAGAACGAGCGACGGGACCGCGGCGCGGCTACCCGCCGAGCGCGCACGCAGGCGAGCACCGCCAAGCAGCAGGCGGACGCGCGAGCGGCCAGCAGGTTGGAGATGATCGAGCAGAAGCGCACGTCGGCCGAGGCGCGAGCGGATGCCCGCACCCGGCGCGCGACTACCGAGGCCAAGGCCAACCTCAGCGAGGCAGCCCAGAAGAAGGCCGGTGCCGCGTCCCGCCGCGCCGAAGCCGATGAGCTCGCCACGCTGAGCGAGGCCAAGCAGCAAGCTCGAAAGAGGTAGGCGTCCAGACCCCGGCTATCCATGTTTGCCGTGCCGGCCGCGCTCGGCTGGCGGCGCGCACGACCGGCTTCGCGAGGGTGCTCCTGCGATCTCCGGATGACAGGGCATGCGCTGGGGCCCGAGGTCGCCGCGCTGGGGTGACGCCGACGCTCGCTCACGCTTCGGGATTGGGCTCGGCTGCCTCGTACAGCGCCTCCCTGCGGACGGCGCGATGGGAGTCCGTGGCTGCCTGCAGTTCGTGCTCCGAGGCGTGCTCCAGGGTCAACAGCGCATTGTCTGCCCCGGGCAGGGTCCGCAAGATCTCGGCGAGTTTGCGTTGCGTCGCGGCTTGTTGGCGCGCCTGAGTGTGCTGGATGACGAAGACCAGGGCGAACGTGAGCCCGGCGACCAGGGTCTGGAAGACGACCTCCAGCCGGTTGGGAAATCCGACGATCACGCTGAACACGACCCAGGCGAGGTCGGCGACGAGCAGCGTCAGCGCCAACGCGGGGCGGAGGCCCAGCGGTCGAGCCCGGACAGCAGCCGGCCGACCGGGGACCTTGGGCGCTCGTCCGGTCGTTCTGCTTGGGTCATGTCAGCTCCTCCGCCCGGTCCTGACGCAGGTGCGAATCAGGGGAATCTGACACCGGTCAGCTCCTCCGACCGCGCCCAGAGCTCGGCGGCCATCGCCTTGTCCTTCGACGCGGCGCTGGAACCCACGACCCTGGGATGGCCGTTCATGCCCAGGCGACCGTCGGGACCCACGAACTCACCACCACGCAAGGTCGTGACCGTGGCAGCGTAGAGCTCCGGCAGCGCGCCCATGTCGGCACTCTGAGCCATCAGCCGGTTACCGAGCACCATCACCCGGTCCTGGAAGGACTCGGTATGCGACTGCAGCTCGGTCGAGGCGTAGCCGGGGTGGGCGGCAAGGGACTTCACCGGCGATCCGGCGGCCGCCAGGCGTCTCTGCAACTCGTAGGCGAACATGAGATTGGCGAGCTTGGACTGGCCGTACGCGCCCCAGCGCTGGTAGCGACGACGCTCCCAGTTCAGATCGGCAAGGTTGATCCTGCCGACTCGGTGGGCATAGCTGGACAGGGTCACCACGCGGTCGGTGATCTTCGGCAGCAGCAGCCCGGTCAGAAGGAAGTGGCCCAGGTGGTTGGTGCCGACCTGGCTCTCGAAGCCGTTGGCGGTCTTGCCCTTGGGCACCGCCATGATCCCGGCGTTGTTCACCAGGACGTCGACGTGCTCGAGGCCCTGTGCGAAGGAGCGCACCGACGCGAGATCGGCGAGATCGAGCTGACGAACCTCGACCTTGCCCGGCATCGACGCCGCTGCCACCGACCCCTTCCTGGTGTTGCGGCAGGCCAGCACGACCGACGCACCGACGCGAGCCAGTTCGCGCGCAGTGCTCGCACCCAGGCCGCTGTTCGCTCCGGTGACGACGAACCTGCGTCCGGTCTGGTCGGCAATGTCGGCCGCGGTCCATTTCGTCATAGGCAAGCAGGGTAGAGGGCGATCGGCGGCCGCCCGAGCGCCGGGTCAGCCGGTTACCGTCGCGGCGATGGCCGCGAGGTGCTGCAGGCGCAGCAGCTCCGCCGGCAGCCAGAGCAGCGTGGGCCGCCCGAGCAGCAGGGCGCCGTCGCCGAGCGGCGCGACAGCGAGTTCGGTGCCCAGGCGGTCCCAGTCCGGGGGCGCCCAACCGCCGCTGGCATCGAGCACCCGGGTCGGCGACGGCGGCCACCACGGCGCCTGCAGGCTGGTGAGCTCGGGCGCCGCGCCGCCGGACGCGAGTACGGCAGCGTGACCGGCTTCGGGCGCCGCGAGCACCAGCGCCCAGCCGGCCCGGAAGATGCGGGCGACTCCGTCGGCGAGCACCGGCAGTGACTGCCCCGGCATGGTGGCGAGCCGGTCGAGCAGCTCGAGTTCGCGATAGGGATCGATCTGCCCGGCGTAGGGACGGATGTACTCCACCCGGACGCCCGGCACAGTGACGGCCGCGCTCACCAGCGAGTCGGCCAGGCGGTCCGGGGGCAGTTCCAGCACCAGGTCGTCGATCGCGCAGCCCGGCGAGCGCTCGATGACGTCCAGGCTGAGGATGTCGGCACCCACCTCGCCGAGCGCCGTGGCCACCGCGCCGAGCGCGCCGGGGCGGTCGGGCAGGACGATGCGCAGCAGGTAGGACACGCCGCCCAGCCTGCCGGACCGACATGACGGCAGCGTTACGCGCTCGCGAGCGCCCGGCGCGCTCTCGTAGACTCACCGGTCGTGCCCGACGCAACCGACACATCGCCTGGAACTGCCGCCCCGAGCGGCATCATCAGCCGCGAGGAGGTCGCGCACCTGGCGCGGCTGGCGCGGCTGGCCGTGAGCGACGACGAGTTGGACATCTTCGCCGGCCAGCTGGAGGTGATCCTGGGCGCGGTGGCCCGCGTCGGCGAGGTCGCCGCTGCCGACATCCCGCCGACCTCGCACGCTGTGACCATGACGAACGTGTTCCGACCTGACGAGGTGTGTGCGTCGCTGCCACGCGATGCGGTGCTCGCCGCCGCGCCGGCCGTCGAGGATCACAAGTTCCGGGTGCCACGGATCCTGCTGGACGAGGCCTAGTCATGAGCGAGCTGACACGGCTCAGCGCCGCGGACATCGCCGCCAAGGTCGCCGCGGGGGAGGTGTCGGCGCTCGAGGTCGCCCAGGCCCACCTCGACCGTATTGCCGCCGTCGACGGGCAGGTGCACGCGTTCCTGCATGTCGACGCCGACGGAGCCCTGGCCGCGGCGCGGGCCGTGGATGAGCGCCGAGCAACAGGCGCAGTGCTCTCGCCGCTGGCCGGCGTGCCGCTCGCGATGAAGGACGTCGTCGTTACCCAGGGGCTGCCGACAACCGCGGGCTCGAAAATCCTGGAGGGCTGGCGCCCGCCCTACGACGCGACGATCACCCGGCGGGTGAAGGACGCCGGCATCGTGCTGCTGGGCAAGACGAACATGGACGAGTTCGCGATGGGCAGCTCCACCGAGAACTCCGCCTACGGCCCATCGCACAACCCGTGGGATCTGTCCCGGATACCGGGCGGATCGTCGGGCGGTTCGTCTGCCGCGGTTGCCGCGTTCGAGGCGCCGCTGGCGATCGGCACCGACACCGGCGGCTCGGTGCGCCAGCCCGCCGCCGTCACGGGCATCGTGGGACACAAGCCGACTTACGGCGCGGTCTCGCGCTACGGACTGATCGCGTTCTCGTCCTCCCTAGACCAGGCCGGTCCGTTCGGGCGCACCGTGCTCGACGCGGCGCTGCTGCACGAGGTCATCGCCGGGCACGACCCGGCCGACTCGACCTCGATCGCGGGCCCGGTCGCGCCGGTGGTCGCGGCGGCACGCGACGGCGCCTGCGGTGACCTGTCCGGCGTGCGCATCGGTGTGGTCCGCGAGCTCGGGGGCGAGGGCTACCAGCCCGGGGTGCTCGCCTCGTTCGAGGCGGCGGTCGAGACACTGCGCGGCCTCGGAGCGGAGATTCGCGAGGTGAGCTGCCCGCACTTCGGGTATGCACTGGCCGCGTACTACCTGATCGCACCCAGCGAGTGCTCGTCCAACCTGGCCCGCTTCGACGCCGTGCGCTACGGGCTGCGCGCAGGCGACGACGGGGTGAACTCCCTCGAGGACGTGATGTCGCTCACCCGGCAGGCCGGCTTCGGCCCGGAGGTGAAGCGCCGCATCATCATCGGCACCTACGCGCTCTCCTCGGGCTATTACGAGGCCTACTACGGGCAGGCGCAGAAGGTGCGCACCCTCATCGCGCGCGACTTCGCGGCCGCGTTCGAGCGGGTGGACGTGCTCGTCTCGCCCAGCTCGCCCTTCGTCGCGTTCGGCATCGGCGAGCGGATTGCCGACCCGATGGCGATGTACGTCAACGACCTCTGCACGCTGCCCGCGTCGCTGGCCGGGACGCCCGCGATCTCGGTGCCGTGCGGGCTGTCCGAGGGGTTGCCGGTGGGCTTGCAGGTCATGGCGCCGGCGCTGCGCGACGAGCGCTGCTACCGGGTCGGCGCGGCGTTCGAGGCAGCCGTCGAGCCGACGCTCGCCTCGATCCCGGAGCTGGTGCGATGAGCCTGTCCTACGACGACGTCGTGGCCCGTTACGAACCGGTGATCGGCCTGGAGACCCATGTCGAGCTGGGCACCGCGTCGAAGATGTTCTGCGGCTGCGCCACCGACTTCGGCGCCGAACCGAACACCCAGACCTGCCCGGTGTGCCTGGGCCTGCCCGGTGCCCTGCCGGTGGTGAACGAGGCGGCCATCGAGTCCACGATCCGCATCGGGTTGGCGCTGAACTGCTCGATCGCGCCGTGGTGCCGCTTCGCCCGCAAGAACTACTTCTACCCCGACATGCCGAAGAACTTCCAGATATCGCAGTACGACGAGCCGCTGTGCGTCGAGGGCTACTTGGATGTCACAGTCGGAGAGGTCCTCGTCAGGGTGGGTATCGAGCGGGTGCACATGGAGGAGGACACCGGCAAGAACACGCACGTCGGCACGTCCGGGCGCATCCACGGCGCGGACTACTCGCTCGTCGACTACAACCGAGCCGGGATCCCGCTGGTGGAGATCGTGACGCGACCGGTGCCCGGCACGGGTGCACTGGCGCCGCAGACCGCGAAGGTCTACGTCAGCGAGCTGCGTGACATCCTGCGCACACTCGGCGTCAGCGACGTGCGGATGGAGCAGGGTTCGCTGCGTTGCGACGTGAACACCTCGCTGAACCGGCCGGGTGAGCAGTGGGGCACCCGCACCGAGACGAAGAACGTCAACTCGCTGCGCAGCGTCGAGCG
>QHCC01000179.1:0-13502 GCA_003243915.1 Pseudonocardiales bacterium
ATGGAGGGCCGCGGCGTGCTGGCCCGCTGGGACACCGAGACGCACCGGCTGCGGCTGTGGACCTCGACGCAGACCTCCACCGGCGTACGAGCCGCCGTGGCCACCAAGCTGCGCCTCGCCCTGGCCGATGTCGACGTGATCACGCCTGATGTCGGCGGCGGGTTCGGAGTGAAGATCATGCACCCGTGGCCCGAGGAGGTACTCGTGCCGTGGGCTGCGCGGCTGCTCGGGCAGCCGGTGAAGTTCGTCGAGGACCGCCGCGAGCACTTCATCGCGAGCGCCCACGAACGCGCACAGCGCCACCACGTTCGGGTCGGCTTCGACGACGACGGCCGGCTGCTGGGGCTGGACGTGCGATTCTGGCACGACCACGGCGCCTACATCCCCTACGGGCTCATCGTGCCGATCATCACCTCGACCCAGCTGCTCGGGCCCTACAAGCCGGGCGCCTACCGCGTCGAGTTCGACTCGCTCTACACGAACACGGTCATCGTCACGCCGTACCGCGGCGCCGGGCGGCCGCAGGGCGTGTTCGTGATGGAGCGCACGATGGATGCCATTGCCGCCGCGCTCGGTCTGGACCGCACCGTGGTGCGCGAGCGCAACTTCATCCAGCCCGAGGAGATGCCTTATGACCACGGGCTGGTCTTCCAGGACGGCCGGCCGCTGATCTATGACTCCGGCGACTATCCGGCATCCCTGCAGAAGCTGAAGAAACTTGTCGGCTGGGACGAGTTTGCGGCCGTCCGGGACGCGGCGCGGGCACAGGGGCGCCGGCTGGGCATCGGGCTGGGCTGTTACGTCGAGGGCACCGGCGTAGGGCCGTACGAGGGCGGGCATGTCGTCGTCGAGCCGTCGGGCAAGGTGAAGGTCGCGACCGGGCTCACCACCCAGGGGCAGGGGCACCAGACGGTGTTCGCGCAGATCGTGGCCGACGAACTGGGCGTGCCGATGTCCGACATCGAGGTGGTGACCGGCGACACCCGCCGCTTCGGCTACGCCGTCGGGACGTTCGCCTCGCGGGCCGCGGTGGTGAGCGGCTCGGCGATCGCCCTGGCGGCGCGGGCGGCGCGGGCGAAGGCGCTCAAGGTCGCCGCCGAAGCGCTCGAGGCGAACCCCGACGACCTGGAGATCGTCGACGGGATCGTGCGGGTGGCCGGCGTGCCGGGGACGCAGATCAGCCTGGGGACGGTCGCGGTGCTGTCCAACCCGCTGCGCTACGCCTTCGACGACGCCGCCCAGGCCGCCACCCAATTCGCGGTGGGCGACACCGGGAAGCCGCCGGTGCCCGAGGACGACGAGCCCGGCGTGGAGGGCCGTGACTACTTCTCGCCGATGGGATCGACCTTCGCCAGCGGGATGCACGCGGTCGTCATCGAGACCGACCCGGACACCGCCGAGGTCAGGATCCTGCGCTACTGCGTCGTGCACGATTGTGGCCGCCTGATCAACCCGCGCATCGTCGAGGGGCAGATCCACGGCGGTGTCGCGCAGGGCGTCGCCGGTGCGCTGTACGAGCGGATGGCCTACGACGACGCCGGCCAGTTGCAGAACGCGTCGTTCATGGACTTTCTGATGCCCTACGTGAGCGAGGTCCCGGAACGGATCGAGATCGACCATCTCGAGACGCCGTCGCCGCTCAACCCGCTGGGCGTCAAGGGCGCCGGCGAGGCCGGTGTCATCCCGGCGGCTGCCGCGTTCGCCGCCGCCATCGAGGACGCCGAGGGTTTCCCGATCACCGCCATGCCCATCTCGCCCAGCGAACTGTTCGAACTGCGCCGCCTGCATTCGGAAGGGACGTCCACATGAAGGTCTCCGGCGATGCCACGCTTCACGCCCCGATCGACAAGGTCTGGGCGGCGCTGAACGACCCTGCCGTCTTGGTGCGCACCATCCCCGGCTGCGAGCGGCTCGAGACGACAGGTCCGGACGCCTACCGAATGGTGGTCACCGCAGGCGTGGCATCCATCAAGGGGACCTACGCCGGCGAGGTGCAACTCAGCGACCAGCAGCAGCCGGACTCGTTCCTGATGACGGCCTCCGGTGCGGGCGGTCCGGGCACGATCAGCACCGAGGTGCGGGTCGCCCTCGCCGCCGCGGGCGACGGGTCGACCACGCTGCGCTACGACGCGGACGCCGTCGTCGGGGGAGTCATCGCCGGCGTCGGGCAGCGCATGCTGGCCGGCGTCGCGAAGAAGATGGCCGGCGAGTTCTTCCGGGCCGTCGACGACGTGCTCACCGGCAAGGCTGCCGAGCCGGCGGCGACGGGGCCCGATACTCCAGTCGAGCCCGGGGTGTTCGTGGCGCCGGACGCCGGCGCGGCGCGGACGACCGGCGGCGACGACTTCGCGCGGGGCGCGCTGGTGGGTGCCGCGATCGCGCTGGCCGGCGTGCTGGTCGGCGGCCTGCTCGAGCGTAGGCGGCGCTGATGCGCGAGGTCACAGTCGCCGCTGTGCAGCTGGCCCCGTCGTCGGCGCCCCTGACCGCGGAGACGATCGCGACCAACGGCGCACGCGCCGTCGCCATGGTGCGCGACTGCGCCGCGGCGACAGCCGCCGAGCTGGTCGTGCTGCCGGAATCCGTGACCACCGGGTTTACCCCTGGAGTCGACGTCGAGACATTGTGGGACTTGGTGTCCGCGGTGCCGGGCCCCGTGCTCGACCCCTACGCGGCCGTGGCCGCCGACCTGGGCATCCATCTCGTCGTCGGCACCTACGAGCGCGACCCACGGCGCGGCGTCGTGCACAACGCGGCGGTGCTGCTCGGCCCGTCCGGTGACGTGCTCGGCGTCTACCGCAAGACGCACCCGTTCGGCGGCGAGCGTGCCGACCGGGGCGGCTGGGTGACACCCGGCGACGACATCTGCGTCGTCGACACGCCGCTCGGCCGGATCGGCCTGATCATCTGCTTCGACGGTGACAACCCGGAGCTGTCGCGCATCACCGCCATCAAGGGCGCCGAGATCATCTGCCGCCCGTCGGCGCTGTTGCGCTCGGCCGACATCTGGGAGCTGACCAACCGGGCCCGCGCGTATGACAACCACGTGTACGTGATCGGTGCGAACGCGACGGGCGTCGACCCGGCCGGGATCATCTACTTCGGCAACTCGATGATCGTCACACCGATCGCCGAGGTGGTGGCCCGGGCGGCCTCGCACGAGTGCTGGGTGTCGGCCCGCCTGGATCCCGCCACGGCGCTCGCCTCGCTCACTCCCGGGTCGTCGGTACCGCAGCCCTTCGATCACCTGGCCGACCGAAACCTCGCTCTGATCCGCCGGCATGCCGACGCGCTGCTCGGCGAGGCGGCCACCTCGTTCGTCCACGGCGGCAAACCCGACGACATCGTCGACTGAACGGGGTCGCACAAGGTGGGGGCCGAGATTGCCATCAGGGCGGCGACCGAAGAAGACGCCGCGGCGATCCAGTCGATCTATGCACCGATCGTCACCGGGACTTTCGCATCGTTCGAGGAGGCCGCCCCCGACGTCGCCGACATTGTCCACCGGATGCTCGCTCGGCCCCGGCTGCCCTGGCTCGTCGCCGAGGACGCCGGCCGGCTGGCGGGCTACGCCTACGCATCCCAGCATCGGCAACGCCCGGCCTATCGCTGGTCGGCGGACTGTGCGGTGTATCTCGATGGCGGGTACCGCCGCCGCGGAATCGGGCGCGGGCTCTATCGGCGGCTGGTCGCGGAACTCACCGAGCTGGGCTACGTGTCGCTGTTCGCCGCTATCGCGCTGCCCAACGATGCCAGTGTCGGCCTGCACCAGGCGATGGGCTTCCAGCCGATCGGCGTATTCCGACACGTCGGCCACAAGTTCGGCTCCTGGCACGACGTGGGTTGGTGGCAGCGCACCCTGCCGGAGCTGCCCCCGGCGCCCGGCGAGCCATCGGAATGGGCCCCGCCCGGTTAAGGCAACCAGGCAATTCTGCGGTGCGGCTACTTCCAGCGGAAGTGGACGAACACCCGGCCGAAGTTGTTCGAGTCCTTCTCGACGCGGTGATAGAGCGCCTTGATCTCCTTCTGGTCGAGGAAGCGCAGGACGCGCTTCTTCAGCTGCCCCGAACCCTTACCCGGGATGATCTCCACCAGCGGCGCCTTCTTGGCGACCGCCTCGGCCATCACGGCGTGCAGAGCCCGCTCGATGTCCTCGCCGCGGTTGTAGATGTCGTGCAGGTCGAGTTTCAGCTTCACCTGTTCAGCGTGTGGCCCGCAGCGTCCGTGGTCAATCCGACGGCTAACATCGCGGCAATGCTGCTGCAAGCCACGTTGAACGGGCCGCTGACCAAGCTCGATCACGCCGCCGTGCCCATGACGCTGAAGGAGCTGGCGGCCGATGCCGTCCAGTGCGTGCAGGCCGGCGCCCGGGCGTTCCACATCCATCCGCGCGACGATGCGGGCCAGGAGACACTCGATGCCGCGGTCGTGGACGCGGTGGTCCGGGCCGTTCGCGAGCCGCACGGCATGCCGGTGGGCGTGACGACCGGGGAGTGGATCGAGCCGGACCTGCCCCGGCGCCTGGCGATGATCGGCGGGTGGACCGAGCCGGCGTACGCCTCGGTGAACCTGTCCGAGCGTGGGGCGCTGGACGTCATGAAGGTCCTGCTCGGGACCAGGGTGGGCATAGAGGCGGGGGTGTGGACCGTCGCCGATGCCGAACGCCTCGTGGGCAGCGGGCTGCACGACCGGGTGTCGCGGGTGATGATCGAGCCGGTGGCGGTCAGCAGAGCTGACGCGGTGCCGCTCGTCGCGGCGATCCATGACGTACTGGACCGGGCTGGGGCCCGGGCTCCCCGCCTGCAGCACGGCGACGGGGACGCCACCTGGGTCCTGATCGAAGACGCCGTCCGTCGGGGCATCGACACCCGCATCGGTTTCGAAGACACCCTCCTGCTGCCCGATGACCAGCCCGCTGCCAGCAATGCCGAGCTGGTGCGTGCCGCCTACGACCTCGGGGCGGGCAGAGACCCCGTCTCGTGATGCCGTCGCTATCCTCCCGACATGGCAATCACCCTGGGCCACCTCACCTTCGATTGTGCGGACCCTCGCTCCGTGGCCCGGTTCTGGTCAGCCGCTCTGGAGCGGCCCGTCGATGACGGCGCCAGCGAGTTCTTCGCCTCTATCGACGACCATGAGCAGGATCGGCCGTCGTGGTTCTTCATCCGGGTGGGCGAGGCGAAGGCGGGCAAGAATCGGGTACACCCCGACATGGGCGCCCGAGACCGGGAGGCCGAGGTCGAGCGGCTCGTCGCGGTGGGCGCCACCCGGTCCTCCGAGCACGACGAGTGGGGCGCGGTGTGGACGGTCATGGCCGACCCGGAAGGCAACGAGTTCTGCGTGGGTCAGCTGCCGGCGGGAGGCTAGTGGTCCGTCTGGGATGTGACCTGGCGGCGACCGTCCGCACCTCTCGGCAGTATCTGCCAGGGACTTCGGGCAGTCCTGGCAGTTGACTCGAGGCCATGAGCTCGGGGCACATCCGGATCGGCATCGACACCGGCGGCACCTTCACCGACGTCGTCGCGTTCGACGAGCGCACCGGCGCGCTCACCACCACCAAGACGCCGTCCACCCCGGCCGATCCCGCCGAGGGCTTCATGACCGGCATGGACAAGATGCTCGGGCTGCTCGGCGCAACCGGCGAGGACGTCACGGTCGTCTGCCACGGCACGACGGTGGCCACGAACCAACTGCTCGAGGGCAACGTCGGGGTGCTGGGCTTCATCACCACCGAGGGATATGAGTTCGTGCTCGAGATCGCGCGCCAGTCCGTCCCCGACGGCTACGGCAACTCCTACTTCTGGGTGAAGCCGGACCGGATCGTGCCGGCGCACCTGGTCAAGACGGTGGGCGGCCGGATGGACCACAACGGAGCGCAGCTGCGCCCTTTCGACGAGCAGCGCGCCGTCGAGGTGGCCCGCTGGTACCGCGCGCGAGGCATCGACACCCTTGGTGTGTGCTTCCTGCACTCCTACGCCAACCCCGACCACGAGCAGCGGATGCGCGACGTCCTGGTGCGCGAACACCCGGACGCGGTCGTGTCCATCTCCTCGCAGGTGCTGCGTGAGTACCGCGAGTACGAGCGGTCGATGACCACCCTCGTCGACGCGGCGGTCAAGCCGAAGGTGTCGCGGTACGTGCAGGCGATCAGCCGCCGGCTCGCGGCGGTGGCCTCGCAGCACGTGCCGTTCTACGTCATGAAGTCCAACGGCGGCGTGCTGTCCGCGCACGAGGTGGTGCACCAACCCATCACGACGGTGCTCAGCGGCCCCGCGGCCGGTGCTCTGGGAGCGGCTCTGATCGCCAGCACCGCTGGCTTCGACAAGGTGCTCACCTGCGACGGCGGCGGCACGTCGACCGACGTGTCGGTCGTGTTGGCCGGGCAGCCGACGCTCACCACCGAAGGCCACGTGGGGGCCTACCCGTCCAAGATCCCGATGATCGACGTGGTGACCGTCGGGGCGGGCGGCGGCTCGATCGCCTGGGTGTCGCCCGAGGGCACGCTGAAGGTCGGGCCGAAATCGGCCGGCGCGGACCCCGGCCCGCTGTGCTACGGCACGGGCGGGACGCAGGTCACGATCACCGACGCGCATGCAGTGCTCGGCCGCATCCCGCCGCATCTGCTCGGCGGCGAGGTGCCGCTGGACGTGGGCGCCGGGCGCAACGGCCTGAGCGCACTGGCCGAGCGGCTCGGGTTGACGCTCGAGGCGTGCGCGACCGGCATCCTCGAGATCTCCGCGTGGAACCAGGCCAACGCGCTGCGCCAGATCACCGTCAAGCGGGGGCTGGACGTCCGCGACTTCACCCTCACGACGTTCGGGGGGTCCGGCTCGCTGCTGCTGTGCCGGCTCGTCGACATCCTCGGCCTGCGCGGGGTGCTCGTCCCGCCGGATCCCGGCAACGTCTCAGCGTTCGGCCTGCTGACCGTGGACGTGAAGAACGACTACGTGCGCACCGCCGTGCGCCGCCATGACGACCTCGACCCCGCCGCGGTCGAGGCGATCTTCGCCGACCTGCAGTGCCAGGCCGCCGGGGCGCTGACGCGGGAGGGCTTCGGCGAGCCTGCGCACCGGTTCGTGCGCTCCGCCGATCTGCGCTACGACGGCCAGGCCTTCGAGGTGCGGGTGCCGGTCGCCGGCCAGCTGGATGCGGCACGCGCCGACGAGGTGGCCGGCAGCTTTCACGACGCGCATCGGGCCCTGTACGGCTACGACTTCCGTGGCGACACCGCCCAGCACGTCGAGTGGGTGAACCTGCGGGTGTCCGGGATCGGGCCGATCCGGCGCCCGGAACTGCGTGAACTGCCCCCGGGCGACGGCAACCCCGCCCGCGCGAGCACCGGCGTGCGCCCGGTCTGCTTCGACGCCGCGCGCGGCTACGTCGAGGCCGCCGTGTACCAGCGCGCAGGTCTCGCGCCCAACGACGTCGTGGCCGGGCCCGCAATCGTCGAGGAATACGGCTCGACGGTGCCCCTTCATCCCGGTTTCGTGGGGCGCGTGGACGGGTACGGCAACCTGCTCGTCACGGCAGAGGGGGCGGCGTGAAGACCCTGCACGACAAGACGGTTCCGGTCGACCCGGTGCTGCTCGAAGTGGTGGCCGGCAGTCTGGCCTCGATCGAGATGGAGGTCGAGACCGCGATCGGGCGCACCTCGCGTTCGCCCATGATCCGCGACGCGCACGACTACCGCGCCGGCATCCACGACCGGCTGCTGCGCAAGCTCACCGGCCGCTCGTACAGCGCGCTCGTGCACCCGGTGGCGCGCGACTTCCCGCTGGAGACGATGCGCCCGGGCGACGTCTACTTCCACAACGACGTCTACCGCTCCGAGGGGGGCATCGGGCACCTGCCCGACCTGTGCGTCACCGTTCCGGTCTTCGCCGGGGGGGACGTCGTCGCCTTCGTGCAGGCGTTCGGCCACCACGACGACATCGGCGGGTCGGTGCCTGGCTCGATGCCCAGCCACGCGACCAGCGTGTACGAGGAAGGCCTGATGGTCCCGCCGATCAAGCTGTGGGACGCGGGCGTGCCGAACCGGGCCGCGCTGACGATCATGACCAGAAACTCGCGGATGCCGGAGTCGCTGGCCGCCGACCTCGACGCGGAGTGCTCGGCGTGCCTGATGGGATCGCGCCGGCTCGCGGAGCTGTTCGAGCGCTACGGCCGCGACACCGTCGAGGCGTGCTTCGACGCCATCGTGGCCACTACCGCAGAGACGTACCGCCGCGAGATCCTGTCGAAGATCCCGGCCGGTACCTGGACGTGGGAGGACTACGCCGAGCACGACGGGGTCGAGGAACCCAGGCTGCACACCCAGCGGATCACGCTGACCAAGGTGGAGGAGCCCAGCCCGAAGCTCATCATCGACTTCAGCGGTACCGCACCGCAGGCCAAGGGCCCGATCAACCACTGCGGCGACTACGCCGAGGGCAACTTCCTCAAGAAATGGCTCGCGCCGATCCTGCGCAATCTGGCCGACTCCCCGGAGCGGATGGTCGAACTGGACGTCAACGAGGGCGTCGTCGAGCTGATCGAGATGCGCTTCCCGCCACCGGGCACGCTGCTCACCCCGATCTTCCCGGCGCCCACGAACGCTCGCACGTTCGTCATCCTGCGGCTGCTCGGCGTGCTCGCGGGTGTCGTGGCCAAGGCCGTCGACGGCCGAATGCCGGCCGACCAGGAGACGATCCGCTACACCGGCGTGTACGGCGAGGACGAGGCCGGTGAGCCGTATCTGATGCGCGAGGTGCTCGGCGGTGGCTCGGGCGGGCGGTACTACGCCGACGGCGAGGACACCATTCATGTCGTGCCCGACTCGCGCAACCTGCCCAGCGAGTTCACCGAGGCGCGCTTTCCGTTCACCGTCGAGCGGCTCGGGCTGGCCGTCGACTCCGGCGGCGCGGGGCAGTTCCGTGGCGGGCTCGGCTACGAGAAGCACCTCAGGATGCGCAAGGACGCCCACTTCATGTCCATCGCCGACCGCTCGATCCTCGCCTGCTGGGGCGTCAAGGACGGCAGGGCCGGCAAGTCGTTCCAGGTGACGATCGACCCGGGCACCCCGGACCAGCACGACGTGGACGCTCTAGTCGACGCCGAGTTCGTCCCGGCCGGGACGGTCATCCGCATCCGCACGACGGGCGGTGGGGGTTGGGGTGACCCGCTGGAGCGCGACGTCGATCTGGTGGTGCGCGACGTGCTGTGGGCGAAAGTGTCGCGCACCGGCGCGACCGAGGACTACGGCGTCGTGGTCGAAGGACCCGACGACGAGCCGAGCGCCGACGCGGACGCGACCCGCGCACTGCGCGAGCGGATGCGCGCCGAGCGGCCGGACGCCCGGCCGTTCTTCGACCGCGGCCCAGGTTATGCGAGGCTCTCGGGCGGACGCGCAGCCGCGGAGGTGGACTGGATGTGAGCGAGGCAAACCTGGCGATCTCACGCAGACCCGCCGCCGCAGGTCGGCGTGCCTGTACAAGATCCACGACGGCATGCCCGTGATCAGCGGTCCCCTCAACGGCGTCGTAGTCGTCGACCTGTCCCGCGCGCTCGCCGGCCCGCACGCGGCGATGATGCTCGGCGATCTGGGCGCGCGGGTCATCAAGGTCGAGACGCCCGACGTTGGCGACGACACCCGGTCCTGGGGTCCGCCCTTCCTGCCCGGCAGCGACGGCCAGCAGCACTCGACGTACTTCCTGTCCTGTAACCGGAACAAGGAGTCCATAGCGCTCGACCTGAAGAGCGACGACGGCCGCGAGACGCTGGCCGCGCTGGTGAGCCGGGCCGATGTGCTCGTCGAGAACTTCCGGCCCGGCGTGCTCGACCGGCTGGGCTTCCCGGTCGAGCGGCTGCACGGGCTGAACCCGCGGCTCGTTGTGCTCTCGATCAGCGGCTTCGGTCACGACGGTCCGGAGGGCGGGCGGGCCGGCTACGACCAGATCGCCCAGGGTGAGGCCGGGCTGATGTCGTTGACGGGTCCGTCGCCGGACGAACCGACCCGGGTGGGCCTGCCGATCGGCGACCTGCTCGCCGGCATGTACGGCGCTTACGGCGTGGTCGCAGCGCTGTACGAGCGCGAGCGCACGGGGGTCGGGCGAGTGGTGCGCACCAGCCTGCTCGCCGCGATCGTCGGCGTGCACGCGTTCCAGGGCACCCGCTACACGGTGGCCGGTGACGTGCCGCTCGCCACCGGGGGGCACCACCCGTCGATCTGCCCGTACGGGCTGTTCCACGCCGCCGACGGTCCCGTGCAGATCGCGGTCGGCAGCGATGGACTGTGGCGCCGGTTCGCGCCCGAGTTCGAGCTGGATCGGCCTGACTGGGCCACCAACCCGGCGCGCGTCGCCGACCGCGACGCGGTCATCGCGGCGATCGACCGTGCGTTCGCGGCCCATCCCGCCGCTGAACTGCTAGCACGCCTGGACACCCTCGGCGTGCCTGCGGGCAAGGTGCGCGACCTCGCCGAGGTCTACGCCTGGGACCAGACCCGCTCGCAAGGCCTGCTGATCGACGTCGAGCACGCCGCGCTCGGAGCGATCACGCTGCCGGGGCCGCCGCTGCGCTTCGACGGCGCCGGGCCGCCGGTGCACACCGCGCCGCCGGTCCTCGACCAGCACGGCGCCGCCATCCGCGCCTGGCTGAGCACGCCGGACAGCACCCCGTGAGGGTGCTGATCGCGTTGGGCGGAAATGCCATGACCGCACCCGACGGTAGCGCCCGTCCGGAGGACCAGCGGGCCGCGGTCACCGCAGCCATGGATGCCGTGGCCGAGGTGGTCGCCTCCGGGGCCGAGGTGGTGCTGACCCACGGCAACGGCCCCCAGGTCGGCAACCTGCTGGTCAAGAACGAGATCGCCGCGTCGGTGGTGCCGCCGGTGCCGCTGGACTGGTGCGGGGCCCAGACGCAGGGGACGATCGGGCTGCTCATCCTGGACGCGCTGGAAGCCGCGCTGTCCGCCCGCGGCGGCACCCCGCGCGTCGCCGCCCTGGTGTCGCGCACCCTCGTTGCCGCCGACGACCCGCACTTCACCGCGCCGAGCAAGCCGATCGGCCGCTACCTGCCCGCCGATGAAGCGGCGGCGATGATCGAGCACGGCCAGAGCTGGCAGGACCGCGGCGCACCGGGCTGGCGGCGTGTCGTCGCCTCGCCGGATCCGATCGAGTGCCTGGAAGTCGAGGCGGCGAGCGTGCTGCTCGCAGCCGGGTATGCGGTCGTCTGCGCGGGCGGCGGCGGCGTGCCAGTCGTGCGCACCGCCGCCGGGCCACTGGCGAGTGTCGAAGCCGTCATCGACAAGGACCTCACCGCAGCCGTCCTGGCGGGACAGCTCGGCGTCGACGTCCTGGTCATCGCCACCGACGTGGACGCCGTCGTCCTCAACTGGGGCACGCAAGATGCCCAGGCGATCGGCGCGGTGTCGGCCGGAGAGCTGCGCTCACTCGCGGCGCAGGGCCACTTCGCGGCGGGCAGCATGGGACCCAAGGTCGAGGCGGCGTGCCGTTTCGCCGAGGCCGGGGGACGGGCCGTCATCACCTCGCTGGACCGCATCGCCGACGCGGTGGCCGACACCACTGGCGCCGCTGGCACGATCGTCACGCCCTGACCATCCACACCGAGGAGAGCGCTGTGCCCGAACCGATCGAGGTCCGCAAGGTCCCGCTGCACACGGTCACCGACGCCAGCGAGCTCGTGAGGCTCATCGACGACGGCGTGCTCGACGCGGACCGCGTGGTCGCCGTCATAGGCAAGACCGAGGGCAACGGCGGCGTCAACGACTACACCCGCATCCTGGCCGACCGCGCGTTCCGGGAGGCGCTCGTGGCCAAGGGCACTCGCAGCGCAGAGGAGGTGAAGCGGGTGCCGATCGTGTGGTCCGGCGGCACCGACGGCGTGATCAGCCCGCACGCGACGATCTTCGCGACACTGCCCCGCGAGCAGGCGGCGCCCAGCGATGAGCCGCGGCTGACGGTGGGCTTCGCGATGAGCGAGGAGTTGCTCCCCGAGGACATCGGCCGGACCGCGATGATCACCAAGGTCGCCGCGGCGGTTACCGAGGCGATGCAGCGGGCCGGTATCACCGACGTCGCGGACGTGCACTACGTGCAGACCAAGACGCCCCTGCTGACGATCGACACCATCCGCGATGCAAAGCGCCGCGGTCACGACGTGTTCACCGAGGACACCCTCACGTCGATGGACGTGTCCAACGGCGGCACGGCGCTGGGTGTCGCGGTGGCCCTCGGCGAGATCGAGATGCCGCGCGACGAGGACGTGTTGCGCGACCGCACGCTCTACTCGTCGGTGGCGTCCTGCTCGTCGGGCGTCGAGCTGGATCGGGCGCAGGTGGTCGTGGTCGGCAACGCACGCGGCATCGGCGGGCGCTACCGCATCGGCCACAGCGTCATGAGCGACGCGCTGGACCAGGACGGCATCTGGGCCGCCATCCGCGACGCCGGCCTCGAGCTTCCCGAGCGGCCGCATCACACGGACCTCGACGGCAGGCTGGTCAACGTCTTCCTCAAGTGCGAGACGAGCCAGGACGGCCAGGTTCGGGGCCGACGCAACGCCATGCTCGACGATTCAGACGTGCACTGGCACCGCCAGATCAAGGCGTGCGTCGGCGGCGTCACCGCTGCCGTGACCGGTGATCCTGCGGTGTTCGTGTCCGTGTCCGCGGCCCATCAGGGTCCCGACGGGGGCGGCCCGGTGGCCGCGATCGTCGACCTCGGCGCATAGCCCGTCGGTCGCGATCGCTACGTCCTTCGGCTCAACGTGGCAGGCTCTACGTGAGTTCGATCGCGCGGAGGTGCCGGCATGGGCGAGGACGTTGACCGTACCGAGTTCAGTCGACAGGACCGGCAGCGGTATCGCGAGAAGGTCCGGCGCTGCCTGGACGTGTTCGCCCGGATGCTCACGGAGTCCAAGTTCGACTTCGAACGCCCGTTGACCGGCTTGGAGATCGAGTTCAATCTCGTCGACGCCGACCGGAATCCGGCGATGCGCAATGCCGACGTGCTCAACGCCATCGCCAACGACGACTTCCAGACCGAGCTCGGCCAGTTCAACATCGAGATCAACGTCCGACCGCGCGGCCTGGGCGGACAGGAGCTGGCCGAGCTCGAGCGGGAGCTGCGGGCCAGCCTGAACGACGCCGAGGAACGTTCGAACGCGCTCGGCGCGAACATCGTGATGATCGGCGTGCTGCCGACGATCAACCGTGAGCACCTCACCGGCGGAGCGCTCAGCGCGAATCCGCGCTACGCGCTGCTCAACGAGCAGATCTTCGCCGCCCGCGGAGAGGACCTGCACATCTCCATCGACGGCCCGGAGCGGTTGTCGACCTATGCCGACACGATCGCGCCCGAGGCAGCCTGCACCAGCGTCCAGTTCCACCTGCAGGTGAGCCCGCAGGACTACGCCGACACCTGGAACGCCGCCCAGTGCCTGGCCGGCATCCAGCTTGCACTGGGCGCCAACTCCCCGTTCTTCTTCGGCAAGGAGCTCTGGCGCGAGAC
>QHCC01000179.1:13512-26137 GCA_003243915.1 Pseudonocardiales bacterium
CGCTGGATCACCTCGATCTTCGATCAGTTCGAGGAGAACGTCACCTACTTTCCCGCCCTGCTTCCCGTCTGCGAGGACGAGGATCCGGCGGATGTGCTGGGACGCGGCGATACCCCGCGCCTGGGCGAGCTGCGGATGCACAACGGCACGATCTACCGCTGGAATCGGCCGATCTATGACGTCTACCGGGGAAAACCGCACCTGCGTGTCGAGAACCGGGTGTTGCCCGCGGGCCCGACCGTCGTCGATGTGCTGGCCAACGGCGCCCTCTACTACGGGCTGCTCCGGACGCTGGCCGAGGAGGACCGACCGGTCTGGTCGCGGATGTCCTTCGCGGCGGCCGCGGACAATTTCGAAGCCGGCGCTCGGCACGGCATCAACGCCAAGATCTACTGGCCGGGGCTGGGTGAGGTTCCGGCCACTGAGCTCGTACTGCGCCGGTTACTGCCCTTGGCGCACGAGGGGCTGGCCGCCTGGGGAGTGGACTCCACGATCGCCGATCGGCTGCTGGGCATCATCGAGCAACGCTGCATCGGGCACACCAACGGCGCCGAGTGGCAGGCCAGGACGTTTCACCGCATCGATGACGAGAAGCAGCCACTGGACCGCGGTGACTCGCTGCGCGAGATGCTGCGCCGCTATGTCGAGCACATGCACACCAACGAGCCGGTGCACACCTGGGCGGTGTAGCGCAGAGGTAGGGCGGCGGTGGGGCGTGCGCAGCCCTCAGCCCAGGCGGCCCCGCTCGTCGCGCGCCCACGCGCCCAGCAGTCCGCGGTAGTGCGCGACGAAGTGGTCGTGCTCGTGCACCGGGAACGTGGCGCGGACCGTGTCCACCAGCAGCCTGTCGAACTCGGCCCCCTCGACCCACTCGAGCACCACCCCGTCCAGATGGGGCAGCCTGCTGGCGCAGAAGTCGCGGTAGTGCTCGACCTCGAAGTAGTCGTCGGCGAGTCCCCGATAGGCGACGAGTTTTTCCGTGTAACTGAGGTCGGCGCGATCGCCGATGTCGAAGTAGCGACGGGTGTCCAGATCCAGGCGTGGCCGGCGGCCGGTCGCGGTGCAGAAGATCGACCACCTCACCAGCGCCCGCATCGCCCACGGAAAGTAATAGTGCAGGCTGGTGATCGCCACGTCGGGGCACGCATTGGCGTAGTCGATCGGGTACACACCGCCGTCCTTGATCAGCGTCTCGCAGGAGTTGAACTCCCAGCGGAAGAAGGCGTTCACCAGGCGGCCGATCGTCACCGTCTCCTCGCCGGTGCCGGCGTCGAGGAAGTCGTGTGTCACCGAGTAGCGGGCGTGCATCGGCTGCTCGGCGTCGAACTTCATCACCATCGTCTCGGCTCCGATGGACAGGCTCCGGGCAAAGACGTCGTAGCCTGCGACGGCCTTCTGCAGGTGCATCAGCCGTTGGCCCGACTCGTCGTAGGCGCGGTGCAGCTCCTCGCGGTTGCGGATGTGGCTCACGCCAACCCAGGCGCCGCCGTCGTAGGGCTTCATGAAGATGGGGTATCCGAGCCGCTCGGCGATGGCATCGAGATCGAACGGGCGGTTGTACTGCGCAGCGGTGGGTGCGTACTTCGCGTGCTCGCGCGGGTTCTTGTAGGGAACCAGCACGGTGTCGGGGACCTTCAGGCCGAGCCGCATCATCGCGCAGTACGCGGCGTGCTTCTCCATGCTCTGGAACGTGAACGGGCTGTTGAGCAGGTAGACGTCGTCCATCAGGGCGACCTTCTTCAGCCACTCCCGTGGGTGGTAGTACCAGTACGCCAACCGGTCGATGACCAGGTCGTGGCGCGGCGTGGCCCGCAGGTCGAAAGGCTCGATGGCGATCCGCTCGACGTCGTATCGATGCGCAGTGCCTGCGGCGTCGCTCACCGGACCGAGATGCCGCACGATCGATTCGAAGGCGGTGGGCCAGTCCTGCTCGGTACCGAGCAGCAGACCGAGCAGGTGAGTGGTTTCAGTCATGGCGGGCCCTTCAGCAGAAGCGCGGCAGGTGGTGGGCGAGCTGGGTACGCCAGGACGACCAGTCGTGCGGGATGTCGTGACCCCACACGTCGAGCTCGTGCCGGATGCCCTTGTCGGACAGGAGTTGTGCGAACGCGAGCGTGCCGGGCAACGAGCGAGTCGGGTGCACCTCCCACGCGCCCTGACCGACCACGAGCAGCACACTCACCCGCCCGCGCAGCCAGTCGAGGTGCTCACCGCCGAGGTTGGCCACGTAATCCATCGGGTTGCTGAAGTAGGTCGCGTCCCCGCGCTTGCCCCACGCGTTCCAGGCGCTCGGGTCGTAGTTGCCCGAGAAGCACAACGCGAGCGGAAACAGGTCAGCACGCCTGAGGGCGATGTTCGCCGCGTGGAAGGCGCCGAGGCTGCAACCGAGCGTGGCGATGTCGGCCGCTGCGCCGCAGTCCTCGGCGATCCATGGCACGACCTGGTCGACGATCCAGGTTTCGTACTCGCTGTGGCGGCGGGCCCTCTCCTCGATCGGCACCGAGTTGTCCGACCAGGTATAGGCATCGGCGCTGTCGACGCAGTACAGCTTGACGCGCCCGGCGTCGACGAGGTCTGCGACGGCGCCCACCATGCCGTTGTTCTCGAAGTCCCAGGCCCGTCCCTGTTCGGAGGGAAACACCAGTACCGGACGCCCGTGATGACCGAAAGCCACCAGCGTCAAAGCCCCGAGTTCGACCTGCTCACGCCGCACGGGCACCGACCACCGCTGTCAGCAGATCGGTGAGTGCGGGGTGCAGGCCGTCGCGCCAGCCCGTGAAGTTATGGGTGTCGCGCACCTCGTGGAAGTCGACCGGATAACCCAGCCGCGTCAAGGTTTCGGCCATCTCCTGATTGTTGGCCAGGTTCTCCTCCGCGCCGCCGCAGGTCATCGCGATCGGCACCGGCCGCCCGCCGCCGCGCGCCCGTCCGACTTCGGCGACGAACGCGGTGACCGGTCCGTAGCCGGAGAATCCGCTCTCCTGGGCGTCCAGACCCGGAGTGAAGAAGCTGCCCGACTGGAGCAGCAGTCCGTCGAACGTGGACGGGTAGGAGCAGTGCGCGTGCAGGATCGCGAGGGCGCCCAGACTGACCCCGACGCCGATGCGCACCGTCGCGGGAGCGAGTCGATCCAGTTCGGCGACGCCAGCCGTGGACAGGGACGTCGCGTAGGCCGGGTTGGCGGAGTACCAGGCGTTGCGGTCACCAGGAGCCAGCAGTGCGGCTCGCAGCGCCGGCAGCGTACCTTCGCCGATCAGCGCGCCGAGGTAGTGCGTGAAGGATCCGAGCTGCGCGTACTCGGGCCCGTCGTGCACCAGCAGCATCGGTGCGGGTTCGCCGGGGGCGAGCTGGTCCGGCGACCAGAGCACGCCGCTGATCGTGATGTCGGATGCCCGTGTCCGCATGCTCAGCGGCGTCAGCGAGTCGGCGACGCCGGCCAGCGCGAGCCACGCCGGCTCGCGGTAGCCCGGGAACTGGACGACGGACTTGTCGCCGAAGGCCCCGCCGGCCCGAAGCGGATTGGCCGGGTCGGTGATCGTCGCCCGCCTGCCCTTGCGGTCGGTGATCTCCAGCAGGTATTCCATCCGATCGACGGGTGGTCTGGGCAGCCGAAAGGTCCAGACCCCGGCCCGCAGGGTGAAGTCCAGGCCCGCGCGCAATCCCAGTTCCTGGTCGAGTCGCACCGCCCCGAGCCGGCCAGTGGGGTCGCTCAAGGCGAATGTCACCCCGGTTTCGTCGGCGACCGGGGCGGCGGCGCATCGTGTCGGCAGCACCCGCAGGACACTAGTAGTCTTCCGGTCCGCGCAGCGTTGGTCCTGATGTTGCTAGATCGCCCGCATGCGGTTGTTGCGCGCGTTGTGCTCGATCTCGGCCAGGCCCAGCGCCTCCATCAGGGGCGGAAGGTACATCCCGACACGGCCTCGGTAACCCTTCTTGAGCCCGTACCAGCCGCCGACCGGATTGTCCTGCGAGCGAGCCCACGCCTCGACCGTGCCGTCAGCCGGAGTCTTCTGTTCGTCGGTGCTGCCGAGCGGCATCCAGTCGCCGTGCTCGGCCAGCATCGCGTGCAGATCCTGCAGGATGCGCGCGTCGTAGTAGAGCGTCGTCGACCCTACGGTGCAGACCAGCCGCGCGGGGTCGGTGGTGTCATCGCGATAGATCTGGTACTCGGACGTTCCCGGGGGGGTCCTGAGCAGCCAGGGGTCGTCCTTCGTCCCGCGGCCTGGGGGTCGGGTCATCGTCTGCTCCTTCGCTGGGCGCCGACGTCACTGCGCAGAGGATATTCGTTCTGGGCCGGCGGCGGCACGCCCGGGCGCTCGGGTCGGCCCGCAGGCTCCGTGGGACGGGCGGCCGCGCGAACGTGACCGCCCGTGCGCAGAACGTCAGAACCTAGACCGTCAGAAGCTAGACCGTCCATACAGACAGCGGTGTGACCTCCTGCTTCGCCTTGCCGGCGGCCGCCCGGGCGACGCTCGCGACGAGCGGGGATCGACAGACACCTCCCAGTGCCGGCGAACCGATCGTGGCTGCGTCCGTCGACGCGCCGCGCGCGGAGCTGCTCAACGAGCGCGTGGGTGGCAACATCACTGCCGTGACTGCCATCCCGCACCAGATCCGTGCCGCGCACCGGGCACTGTGTGAGTGCGAGGGCGAGCTAGAGCCGCCGTTGCGACAGCGTGTCACCGCTCTCGTCCAGGTCGGCTTCGACGGCGGAGGGCACTGACGGGATGGCCTGCGAGGAAGGTGACGGGAAGGCAGATTCGCCCGATCTGCCCGAACCGCAGATCGAGGAGGCCTTCGATCGACTGGTCGAGGAGGGCGAGGTCCGCCTGAAGCGCTCGACTCTCGCCTTGGCCACGACTGGGCTGCTCGGTGGCATCGACGTGGGTTTTGGGGTGTTGGTCTACCTGCTGGTCGAGGATCGCACGCACAACCTGCTGCTCGCCGGCCTCGGGTTCTCGCTCGGCTTCGTGGCCCTGTTGCTCGGCCGCAGCGAGCTGTTCACCGAGAACTTCCTCGTCCCGGTCATGACCCTCGTCGCGGGCAAGAGCGGCCCGCTCGCGCTGGCCCGGCTGTGGGGGACCACCCTGGTAGTGAACCTTGCCGGCGGTTGGGTCATCAGCTGGCTGATCATCACCGCCCGTCCCGACCTGAAGTCGACCGCACGCGCGGTGGGCAGCCACTACGCCCACCTCGGGGTGTCTCTGCGATCGTTCGCGCTGGCCGTGCTCGCCGGCGCCGTGATCACGTTGATGACCCGTATGCAGCACGCGACCGACAACCTGGGGGTGCAGCTGGTCCCAGGCATCCTGTTCAGCGCGGTGCTGGCCGGTGGGCAGCTGTTCCACTGCGTACTGGACTCCCTATTCATGTTCACGGCACTGGTGTCCGGCGCCGACTTCGGCTACGTCGACTGGCTCGGGGCGCTGGGCTGGGCGGCGCTGGGCAACCTGGTCGGCGGCATAGGCCTGGTCACCGCAATCCGGGTGCTGCAGGTACCGCATCGGGTGGCCGAGTCCCGCGACGAACACGACTGACGCCGGGCAGGCCCGATTTCGCGGCGCAGGCAGGCTAGGGCGCTAGGGCGCCAGGGAGTCCAGGTTGACGACGATCGCCTCCTGGGTGGTGCGGGCGATCACGACCACGGCCTCGTCCGACGGCGACGGGTTCTCCTCGCGGTGCGCCACGTAGGGCGGCACGAACACGTAGTCACCGGGCTGGGTCTCCAGGCGCCGCTCGACACCGTTGTCGAGGAAGACGAATGCCGGGTGCCCGGCGACGACGTAGATCGCGGTCTCCGATTCGCCGTGATGGTGGTTCGCCGAGCGGGTGGCGGGCTGAACGTGCGTCTGGCCCATCCAGAGTCGTTGCGATCCCACCGTCCTGCCGCTGATCGCCTCGAGCCGGCGCATGCCGGTGGACTGCGCGGTGTCGCCGAGCAGCGTGTCGCCGCCGACGTGGTGCAGTCGCTCGTGGAATCCGTCCATGAGCCCATCCCACCACGGGCGACGCGCGAGGATGGCCGCATGCGGGTGCGGGTCGTCGGGGCTGGGGTCGTGGGTCTGGCGGTCGCCCTGCGCCTTCGCGAGGCCGGGCACACGGTGGAGGTGGTCGCGGCCGAGCTGGCGCTGGAGACGACCTCGGCGGTGGCTGCCGCGCTCTGGTATCCCTACCGCGCGCTGCCCGAGTCCGCGGTCACCCGCTGGGCGGCGCAGGGTTACCGCGCCCTCGACGCGTTGTGCGCAGACCCGGCCGCCGGTGTCGACCTGCGGTGCGGGCGACAGCTGTTCCGCGCGCGGACGCCGGACCCGTGGTGGGTCGACGCTGTGCCGAGGCTCGATCGGGTACGGCCCGCCGATCTGCCGGACGGGTATCTCGACGGTCTCGAATTGACGGTTCCTGTCATCGACATGGCGGTCCATCTGCCCTGGCTTATGGCCCGTCTGGACGCGATGGGGGTCGCCGTACGCCGCGCGCGCCTGGACGATCTCGCCGTCGCGCACGACGGGGTGCAGGCTGTGGTGAACTGCGCCGGTCTCGGTGCGCGCGAGCTCGTCGGCGATACCGAACTACTGCCGGTCCGCGGGCAGGTCGTGATCGTCGAGCAGATCGGACTGCAGCGATGGCTGCTCGACGAGACCGACCCGAACGCCCCCACCTACGTCGTGCCCCACCGCGACACGATCGTGTTGGGCGGCACGGCCGTCGAGGGCGACGAGGACCGCTCGGTGCGCCCCGACGTCGCGGACGTGATCCTGCGCCGGGCGGTGCAGCTTGTGCCGGACCTGGTTCGCGCGCGGGTGGTGGCGCACCGGGTCGGGCTGCGCCCGGGCCGCCCGGCGGTGCGCCTGGAGAGCGACCCGAGCGCACCGGGCACGATTCACTGCTATGGGCACGGGGGCGCGGGAGTGACCCTCGCGTACGGGTGTGCCCAGGACGTCGTGCGGCTCATCGGGTGATGCCGCGGGGCAGCCGGCGTGCTCAGCGGGGCAGCGTCTCCAGGGTGGCGCGCAGCTGGGCGACGGTGTCGTCGGCGATCTTCTGGAATCCTCGCTTGAGCAGCGGTTCGGCCAGCCGGGCCCAGCGCTTGAACCGGAAGTGCGCGCGGTAGGTGATGTGCGTGCCCGACGCGCTCGCGCGCAAGGCCAGGTCGTCGGTGGCCGTCACCGTGCGGTTGTCGCCGGTGAACGTCAGGTGCTCGCCCGGGTCGAAGCGCATCACCCGGTAGTCGAGTTCGGTGCGCCTGCCCCGGAACTCGGACACGTTGTGAAAGCGCGCGCCGACACCGAGAGGGCCGGAATCGGTGCGGACGGTGCTCACCGTGCCCGGATCCCACTGCTCGGTATGGGTGAAGTCGGCGAGGTAGTCGAAGACCGCCTCGAGCGGCCGGTCGACCTCTACCGCGCGCTGCACCGTGATCATCGCCGCTACACCAGTCCGTAGACGGGGATGGCGGCACCGGAGACCAGACGTGCCGCGGGGGAGGCCAGGAACAGGTACACAGCCGCTACGTCCTCGACCTTAGGCCAGCGATCGTGCGGCGCATGGGGCATCGCCGCCCGATTGGCCGGGGTGTCCATGATGGCGGGGATGACGGCGTTGACCGTGATGCCGGTGCCGTGGGTTTCGGCTGCTGCCATCCGCACGAGGTGCAGTACCCCGAGCTTGCTGATCGAGTATGCGAAACCCGCGCCGTTGGTGACGAGCGCGGCCCGGCTCGCGGTGTGCACCAGTCGACCCTCGCCGGTCTCGCCCATCCGGCGCAGCGCGTGCTTGGTGAGCAACGCTGCGCTGGAGAGGTTCAGCGTCAACTGCGTGCTCAGCTCGGCGGGATCAAGCGACGGGAACGCACTCTGGCCGGCGAATCCGCCTACGACGTTGACGACCGCCCAGGGTGGCGGTACGCCGTCGAACCACGCACCCAGGCCGGTGTCGTCGAGGACGTCGAGCACCTGGTAGTCGACGTCGCCGATCTGGTCAGCCGGATCGGGGAGGTTCCGGACGAGCCCCACCACATCGGCTCCGGCCGCGGCGAACGCCGCCGCCAACGCAACGCCGAGCGCGCCGCCGGCACCGGCCACGACCACGGTTCGTCCCGCGTAGTCAGTCATCGGCACGACACCGACGCGCCGCCGAGGCGGTCTTGGGCGGCGCGGCACCGTCGGCGCCGGCCAGCCAGCGCCGCAGCTGGTCGTAGACGAGCGGATCGCCGAGCAGGTCGAAGTGGTGTTTGCGGCCCATGTGGAACGAACGGTCCGGATCGAAATCGATGCGCCGGGTCCGGCCGTTGCCGGTAGAGCTGGAGTGGGCGACGAGCAGGTCGTGGGCGAGCAACCCGCGCGGGTGACGCGACAGGGTGGCCGACGCGCACGAGTACGCAACGCCGGGAAGCAGCGTGGCGGCCGTACACCGGTCGCGCAGGCGTTCGTCGGGATCGACGCCGAGCCAGTCGTCCTCGAGCACCGCCCCGTAGCGCAGATCCTTGATGCCGACGCTGCGGCGGTTGAGCCAGGTCGCGAACGGCCGGGTCTCGGGCAACCGCGCGAGGGAGTGGGTGCCGGCGTTGACGAAACGCTCCAGCGGTGCCCCGAGATGCGGCGCGCCGAGCCCGACTATGTGCCGCAATGCGGACACCCAGGCTTGCCCCAGCGCGGCACCCTGGTGTCCGGCGCTGCGCGCGACCAGGCCGCCCATCGAATGACCGACCAGCGCGATCTCGGTGATCGGCACCGGCCAACCGGTGGCGAGCTCGTCGAGCTGCCCAGCCAGTTCGCGGCCGTTGGCCGAGATGTGCAGACCCGAGTTGTAGGAGAGGTACAGCGGCGTCCACCGGTCGGCGTCGCACAGCAGCGAGCCATAGGTGACGCCACGATCGCCCCAGTTCTTCTCGGCACCGAGCCACCACGACAGGTCGTTCTCGCACAATCCGTGCAGGAACACGACGATGCGTCCGGTCGCGCCGTCGCCGACGTCGTGCACGACGTTGGCGGGCGCTCGACGCAGGCGCCCTTCGTGGGTGCGCAGGCGCATCGGCGGCGCGAGTGACGGGCGCTGCTCGGCCAGGCGGTCACCCCAGAAGCCGTTGATGGCGCCGAGAGCGAATCGGCCCCGTGCCGCGTCCAGAGCGGACTCGGCCGCCGGGTTGCTCAGCGCCCCGGCCACTGTTCCCA
Source organism: Pseudonocardiales bacterium (assembly GCA_003243915.1). Taxonomy (GTDB): domain Bacteria; phylum Actinomycetota; class Actinomycetes; order Mycobacteriales; family Jatrophihabitantaceae; genus QHCC01. The sequence goes on from QHCC01000179.1 coordinate 22,683, forward strand.
CCGCGGCCGGCGCGAGGCGCACTCCCAGCCTGGCTGAGCCGTAGGCCACTGCGGCGATCGCGTCGTGCATGGCCCGAACAGGCGACGCGGGGACACCCAGCAGGCCGAAGACCCGCCCGGCGAGCGAGCTGTGCACGTCGGCGGCGATGTCGGCGAGTTCCCCGAGCGCGGTACCCAGCAGGGCTCCGGTGTCGCGTACCTCGTCGCCGCGCATACCCTCGCCCTTCACCGCATCGGCCGATACGAACGACCCTATCCCGCACGGTCATGGCGCCGGGAGACGCGCCGGGTGGGCCGGGCAGGCAGCTCGCGCAGCTCACCCCCAGTCGCTGGGCTCCGTCGGCGCAATCGCGGTGCGGATGGCAAGCTGGACGGCGGCGACCGCGCCCGGGCGGTCATCTCCAGAGAGGTCACCGAGGGCATGACGATCCCCGCAGGCACACCGACCGGGCTGTTCATCGACGGCAAGTGGGGCGAGGGATCGGCGGGCAGCTTCGCGGTGCTGGACCCATCCACCGGCGAACAGATCGCGTCGGTGCCGCGTGCCGGGCTCGACGACCTGGATCGGGCCTTGGCCGCAGCGGCCGCGGCACAGCCGGAGTGGGCGGCCGCGGCGCCGCGTGAGCGCAGCGAGGTGTTACGCAAGGCGTTCGAGCTGATGATCGCCCGCCGCGACGAGATCGCCTTTCTGATGTCGCTCGAGATGGGCAAGTCGCTCACCGATGCCCGGGGCGAGGTCACCTACGCCGCCGAGTTCTTCCGCTGGTTCAGCGAGGAGGCCGTCCGCATCGACGGTGCCCTGCGTACCGCCCCGTCCGGCGCGAACCGCATCCTGACGTTCCGCAAGGCCGTAGGCGTCGCGCTGCTGCTCACGCCCTGGAACTTCCCGGCGGCCATGGCCACCCGCAAGATCGGGCCGGCGTTCGCGGCCGGTTGCAGCGTCGTGCTCAAGCCGGCTGGGGAGACCCCGCTCACGGCACTGCTGCTGGCGCAGCTGCTGACCGAAGCCGGCGCCCCTGCCGGCACCGTGAACGTCCTGACCACCGACGCGCCCGGCGGATTGGTCGAGGCGGCGCTCGCCGACGAGCGGCTGCGCAAGCTGTCGTTCACCGGGTCCACCGGTGTTGGGCGCACGTTGCTCAAACAGGCCGCCGACCGGATCGTGAACACCTCGCTCGAACTCGGGGGCAACGCCGCGTTCATCGTGCTCGACGACGCGGACCTCGATGCCGCCGTCGAGGGCGCGATGCTGGCCAAGATGCGCAACGGGGGCCAGGCCTGCACGGCAGCCAACCGGTTCCTGGTTCAGGAGGGGGTCGCGCAGGCATTCGCGGCCAAACTCGCGGCGCAGATGGGGGCACTGCGAGTCGGCCCCGGCACCGACGAACAGACCCAGCTCGGCCCGATGATCAACCAGCGTGCCGTCGACGGCATAGCCGACAAGGTCGAGCGTTCGGTGGCGGCCGGTGCGCGGGTCGTGATCGGAGGCGAGCGCCCCGAGGGAAAGGGTTTCTACTATCCCGCGACAGTGCTGGCCGAGGTACCCCGAGACTGCGCGGTCGCCACCGACGAGGTCTTCGGCCCGGTCGCGCCGATCATCACGGTCCGCGACGACGACGAGGCACTCGCCATCGCCAATGCTACCGAGATGGGGCTGACCGGTTACGTCTACTCGGGCTCGCTGGCCCGCGGCTTGCGGATCTGCGAGCGGCTCGAGGTCGGCATGGTCGGCCTGAACCGCGGCCTGGTCTCCGATCCGGCGGCGCCGTTCGGGGGCGTGAAGCAGTCCGGACTGGGCCGCGAGGGCGGCTACGAAGGGATCGACGCCTACCTGGAGACCACCTACGTGGCCACCGGCTGGTAGCCGACGGGGCGTGACGGTCAAGGTCCCACCGCCACCGTTTCGCCGAGTGGTCACTTGTGCGCGGAACACGGCGGCCGTAACACGGCCGACGGACGACGGCGCGCGGAATACGGTGGATCGAATAAGGCGGCCGGAACACGGCGGAAGGCCGGGTCAGGCGAGGGCGGTGGTGATGCGCCGGGCGCCGGCGACGAGTACCGGCGCGAAGCGTTGCCCCGGCGTGCGACCGAAGCGCTCGATCGGGCCTGAGATGGAGATGGCGGCGAGCAGTTCGCCGTCGGGCGCGCGGACCGGTGCCGAGACGGAGGCGACGCCCGCCTCGCGTTGACCCACCGACTGCGCCCACCCGCGCCGTCGCACCTCGCCCAGCGAGCGTGCGGTGAACTCCGAGGAGGCGAACACGTCCTGAAGTGCGGCGGGATCGGACCACGCGCACAGCACCTGGGCGCCCGAGCCTGCTGTGAGCGGCAGGCGGGAGCCGATCGGCACGGTGGTGCGCAGCCCGCTCGCCCGCTCGGCGGCTGCGATGCACACCCGATCGTTGCCGTCTCGGCGGTACAGCTGGGCGCTCTCGCCACACTCGTCGCGAACCCAGGCCAGCACGGCCTGTCCGACCGTGAGCAGCGGGTCCGGTAGAGCCGCGGCGAATTCGCCCACGCGGGCGCCCAGCACGAAGCGCCCCTCGCCGTCGCGTGAGAGCAGCCCATGCACCTCGAGGGCGACCGCCAAGCGGTGCGCTGTCGCGCGGGGCAGCCCGGTCGCTTCGACGAGTTCGGCCAGGGTGCGCGGTGCAGCTGCGGCGGCGGCCAGGATCGCCACCGCCTTGTCCACGACGCCGATACCGCTCCGCTGACCTGCGCTGCTAGTCTTTCCCATACAGCGATACTATTGTCTCAAATACTGAGACGCAACCTGGAAGAAGGCGCCATGGGCAGGACACTGGCGGAGAAGCTCTGGGACAGTCACGTGGTCCGCAGTGCCGCCGGTGAGCCGGATCTGCTCTTCATCGACATGCACCTCGTCCACGAGGTCACCAGTCCGCAGGCGTTCGACGGCCTGCGCGCCGCCGGGCGCCCGGTGCGCCGCCCTGAGCTCACGTTGGCCACCGAAGATCACAACGTCCCCACCCAGAACATCCTCTCCCCGATCGCCGACCCGGTCAGCCGCATCCAGGTCGAGACGCTGCGCAAGAACTGCTCGGACTTCGGTGTGCGGCTGTATCCGATGGGCGACGCGGAGCAGGGCATCGTCCATGTCATCGGCCCGCAACTCGGCATCACCCAGCCAGGCATGACGATCGTGTGCGGCGACTCGCACACATCCACGCACGGCGCGTTCGGCGCGCTGGCCTTCGGGATCGGCACCTCGCAGGTCGAGCACGTGCTCGCCACGCAGACCCTGCCGCTGACGTGTCCCAAGACGATGGCCGTGACCGTGGACGGCGCGCTGGCCGACGGCGTCACCCCCAAGGACGTCATCCTCGCCGTCATCGCCCGGGCCGGCACCGGCGGCGGGCAGGGCTACCTGGTGGAATACCGCGGCGACGTGTTCGAGCGGATGTCCATGGAGGGCCGGATGACGGTCTGCAACA
>QHCC01000180.1 GCA_003243915.1 Pseudonocardiales bacterium
CTCACCGAGGCGGTGCGGCGGCGCCCCTATTCCGTCGTGCTCTTCGACGAGGTCGAGAAGGCACATCCCGACGTGTTCGACGTGCTGCTGGCGGTGCTCGACGACGGCCGGCTCACCGACGGCCAGGGCCGCACCGTCGACCTGCGCAACGTGATCCTCGTGCTGACGTCCAACCTCGGCTCGCACCTACTGGTGAGCGAGCTGCCCGATGACGTGAAGCATGCCGGGATGAGCGCGCGCGCGAAGACGGTGGACATGGTGATGAGTGTCGTGCGCGACCACTTCAAGCCCGAATTCCTCAACCGACTCGACGACATCGTGGTGTTCGAGTCGCTGACGACAGAGGACCTGACCAAGATCGTCGACATCCAGGTCGCGGCGCTGGCCAGGCGGCTGCAGGGCAGGCGCCTGCACCTCGAGGTCACCGATGCGGCCCGCGAATGGCTGGCGATCAACGGCTTCGATCCGCTCTATGGCGCCCGGCCGCTGCGGCGGCTCGTGCAGACCTCGATCGGTGACGCGCTCGCCCGCAGCCTGCTCGCCGGCGACGTCCGGGACGGGCAGACGGTGCGGGTAGATGCACGTGATGATCGATCCGGACTGGACGTGAGCGGGTCCTGACGCGAGAATCCCCCCGAACCGTCGCCACACCGGTGACTCAGGAGGAGCGCACATGACGTCGTGGAATCCGGGCGGCACGCCTGACCCCTACGAGAAGCAGCCGCAGCAGCCCCAGCAGCCCTACGGCTCGCCGCCGCCCGGCCAGCAGCCGCAGCAGCCCTACGGAACTCCGCCGCAGCAGCCCTACGGCACGCCGCCGCAATACGGACAGCAGCCGCAGCAGCCTTATGGCGCGCCTGCGCCGCAGCCCTACGGGCAGCCACCCCAGCAGTACGGTCAGCAGTACGGCCAGCAGTACGGCTACGGACAACAACCGGGGCTGCCGCCGGGTGCGGTACGGCCGCTGCAGATGGGCAACCGTGTTCTCGCGTTCATCATCGACTGGGCCATCATCGCCGTTCCGGTCTTCATCCTGTACTTCATCGCCGCGGCCGTCTTCATCTCCTCGGCGCACACCACGTGCGACAGCAACGGTTTCTGCCACACGTCGGGTGGTAGCGGGGCGGCCGGCGTCTTCTTGCTCGTCATCGCGCTCGCCTTCGCCGCGGCCATCTACTTCATCTACCTGGCCGGATCGACGGGACAGACGCCCGGCAAGAAGGCGATGGGGGTCAAGATCGTCGACTCCACCACCGGAGCGCCGATCGGCTTCGGCCGGGCGTTCGGCCGCTATTTCGTACAGGGTCTGAGCAACATCGTGTGCTACGCGGGTCTGTGGTCGGCATTCCTCGACAGCGGCAGCGGGCGCTACCAGGGCTGGCACGACAAGGCGCTCAGCAGCCAGGTCATCTCCGTCAAGTAGCCGGTGATGTCCGTCGACAGCGCGGTCCGGTCCGATGCATTCGGATCCGCCGCGCTGTCGCGCGCTCGCCAGGCGCCGTTGCGGTTCGGCGCGGGGGTGCTCGCCCTCGCCGCCGCCGACGTGGCCATCGACCCGATGAGCACGCACGTGCCGCTGTGCCCGTTGCACTCGATCACCGGATGGTGGTGCCCGTTCTGCGGCAGCCTGCGCGCCGTTGCCGAGCTCGCCCACGGCCACGTCGGCGCCGCGCTGCGCGACAACGCCGTGCTCGTCGCCGCGATGCCCGTTGCTGTCGCGCTGTGGTGGGCGTGGGTGTTGCGGGTCCGGGCGGGCGGCACCCTGCGGCGATCCTCGCGCAGGACGACGGCCGGCGTGCTCATGGTGCTGGTCATGTTCGCCGTCGTGCGTAACCTGCCGATGATCACCGCGCTACGGCCCGCTTCGTAGCGGCACGGCGCTCGACGAGATCCGGCGCCGGGCCGCGGAGATCGGCGCGCCAGCAGCAACGACGAGGAGCGACATGACGTCCTGGCCCCCGAACGGCGAGCAGCAGCAATTCCCGCCGCCGCCGCAGTACAGCGGCTACCAGCCGGGGCCGGGCAACCAGTACCCGTCCCCGCCGGCCGGCAACGGGTTGGCTGTCACCGCCATGGTGCTCGGCATCGTCGGCCTGCTGGTGCTGGGGGTCATCCTCGGTCCGTTGGCGGTCGTCTTCGGCCTGATCGGGCTGAGGCGCGCGAACGGGGGCGCCTCAGGAAAGGGGATGGCGATCGCCGGCGTGATCCTCGGCATCATCGACACCGTGTTGTCGCTGACGCTCGCGATCGTCCTCTCGCGTTCGGGCGGGTTCTTCTAGACCGGACGTCAGAAGTGGTTCTGCACGCACTTGTTGTAGGCCGACGAGCCCCGGTCATAGTTGTCCAGGCACGGGCGGATCCGCGAGTAGACGACCACCGTGAAGACGGTGGCGAGAAGTGCGCCCACCACCGCGCAGACCAGACCGCTGATCGCCATGCCCCGACCACCCCCGCCGCGGCTGGCGTCGCTCATGCCCAGGACGCCGAAGATGATCCCCAGCGCGACCAGGACCACGTCGAAGATGCTCGTCCAGAAGAAGACGATGGCCAGGATGCCGAGCACGAGGGCGGCGATGGCCTTGCCGTTACCCGTTCGGGGCTGCGGGTACTGCTGTGCGTACGGCGGCGGCGCCACGTACGGGTACGGATTCGCCGGGTTGTGGTGACCGGGCTGCGTCTGCAGGTAGGGCTGGGCGGCGGCCGGTGGTGTGCTGACCGGAGGCGGCGTGTATCCCGGCGGTGCGAACTCGGCCGGGACGGGGTGCTCGGGCGCGCCGTAGCGATAGGGGTCGAACGGCGCCGCAGGCTTGTCGAGCGACAGCGGGTCGTAGGACACCGGCTCGGACGGCACGGGCTTGGCCCAGCCTCCCGGGTCGGGGTCGGGCGTGCCGGGCCCGTCGGGCGGCGGGGTGGTCATGGTGGTCCTCCGTCGCTGGTGAGCACTGGCGTTGCGACGACTGTATCCGGTTCACCGCCCGGGCCTGGACGGGCGAACGACGTGGCGATACCGGCGCACGTACACTGCGCCGGTGAGCGACACCACGAAGGGCTCGGTCGAGGCGGAGCCTGCCGACCGGCCGACGCCGCCCCGCACGATCAACCTCGCAACGGCTGCGGTGTGCGTCCAGATCGGCTTCGCCCTGCTGTACGCGGCGCTGCAGTGGCCACTGGGCAACCAGCTGCGGCGCGCCGTCACCACCTCGAACAATCAGAAGAAGACGCCGTCCCCCCTGTGCGACGCGCACCCCGGCAAGGGCTGCCTGGACCCGGCCAAGGCCGTGCACTCCTTCCAGACGCAGACCGCGATCAGCACGCTGCTGGTCGTGGTCGTGATCGTCTACGTACTGCTGCGCATCCGTAAGGGCATCAGATCGGCCCGGACCGTCTACGTCGCGGTCAGCCTCGTCGGTGTGGTGGTGGGATTCGCCGGCACCCCGCTGGCCTTGCTGGCTGTCATCTCCTCCGGTCCTGTTGCCCCACGGGCCGTTACGACGGCGGCAGCAGCGGGGGCAGCGGCGGCAATCGTCCTGTTGTTCCTGCCTGAGTCCCGGGGCTACTTCGATCGGATGTCGCCGCGGCGCAAACCCGGCCAGGCGCGGGCAGGTCGGGGTTCCCTGTTCCGGCCGCCGGCGGCATCGGACAAAGTGCCGGCCGTCGGGCTGCGCAAGGGGGCTGCGCCGGCCGTCGGGCTGCGCAAGGGGGCTGCGCCGGGCGTCGGGCTGCGCAAGAACGCGGCGCTGCCCGCGGCGCCGCCCGCGGCCGCCCGGGCCGAGGCAGCAGCTCAGGGCACCAGTGCCGGGCCCCGGGCCAAGGTACGTTCCGACGAAGCCGCAGTAGCGCGGGGCGCGGCTCTTGCCCGCAGTCGGGCCAAGGCCAGCAAGTCACGGCGCACCGAGCTGTAGATGCCGACCGCACTCGTCACCGGCGCGACCGCCGGCATCGGCGCGGAGTTTGCGCGCCAGCTTGCAGCCGCAGCACACGACCTGATCATCGTCGCTCGCGACCCGGTGCGGCTGGAGGCCAGCCGCGCCGCACTGGCGAGCGAATTCGGGGTCGAGGTCGAAGTGCTCGCGGCCGACCTGACCACTGAGCCGGGGTGTGATGCGGTGGCCGCCCGCGTCACCGACACCCAGCGACCCGTCGCCGTCCTCGTCAACAATGCCGGCTTCGGAATGTACAAGCGCTTCGGGGTGGCCGACCTGGCTGACGAGGAGCGCCAGCTCGACCTCAACGTCCGCGCCGTGCTGCGGCTGACCCACGCCGCCGTGCGGGTGATGACCGGGCGCGGGTCGGGCCGGATCATCAATATCTCCTCCGTCGCCGGGTTCGTCCCGCGGGGCGGCAACGCCACCTACTCGGCGAGCAAGGCGTGGGTGACGATGTT
>QHCC01000181.1 GCA_003243915.1 Pseudonocardiales bacterium
TGGACGCCCTCAGAGCGGTGCCCGGCGGCGTCACCGTCGCCGGCTGGGCCTTCGACCCCGACGTGCCGACGACGGCACTGGTCATCTACCTGTGGACCGACGGGAAGCTGAGCGGCATCAACGCCAACCAGTCACGACCCGACGTCGCGGCGCTCTACCCCGGCATCGGTCCCAGGCACGGCTTCGCCGCCACCATGCGCCTGCCCGAAGGCGCCCACCACCTCTGCGCCGTCGCCGGCAACCTCAGCTACGGCACCGGCAAGACGCTGGCCTGCGCGACGCTGACGGTGGCCGACTCCCCCCGCGGCCAGGTCGACCTGCTCGCCCAGTCGTCCGGCGGTCTGAGCGTCAGCGGGTGGACCTTCGACCCGGACTCACCGACGACCCCACTCGCGGTCGACCTGATCATCGACGGACAGCTGAGCGCCCTGCGCGCCGACAAGGACCGGCCGGACGTCGCGGCGATCTACCCCGGCGTCGGCCCCAGCCATGGCTTCGCCGCCACCGTTCGCCCGGCCGAAGGGCCGCACCACGTCTGCGCCGTCGCCGTCAACCTCGGTTACGGCGCCAGCAAGACCCTCGCCTGCGCGACGGTCACGCTGCGGTACACCCCGACGACCGCACTGAGCGCGATGACCCCCACCGCTACCGGCGTCCGCGTGACGGGCTGGACGACCGATCCGGATACCGCCGCCGCGATCCTGGTCCGGGTCAGCGCCGACGGCAGGCAGCTCGCGCAGCTCACGGCCGCCGGCCCCGGCTCACCACATCCCGGCCACAGCTTCACCCTGGCGCTGACGCTGAAGTCCGGTACCCACTCGATCTGCGCGGCCGGCGTCAACGTGTTGTTCGGCACCGGCAGCGGCCCGCCCGCGTGCCGGTCGGTGACCTTGCGCCTCAACCCGTTCGGCCAGGTCGACGCGGTGACCCGGCCCCCCGGATCGCACAACCTGCTCGTCGACGGCTGGGCCATCGACGCAGACACCAGCACACCCATCAAGATCACGGTCAAGGTGGACGCCGCCGCACCCGTCGTCGCGACCGCGGGCGGCTCGCGCCCCGACGTCGGACAGGTGTACCCGCAGTACGGGGCGCGGCACGGGTACTCCGTCACGGTCCCGGCCTCAGAAGGTGAGCACACCGTCTGCATCTCAGCGCTCAACGTCTCCGGAGGGGCGAACAGCTCCCTGGGTTGCAAGGTGATCAACGCGGTCCATCCGGTCGCCCCGTCCGCGCCGCGCGGCGTGCGCGCGGTGGTGGTCTACGGCGGCGCGGTCGTCAGCTGGACCAAGCCCGTCAGCGACGGAGGCGCACCCGTGTCGGGTTACACCGTCACGGCGACGCCCGGCGGCGCCCACGCCTCGGTGTCGGGGCAGACGACGATCGCCGGGATCACTGGCCTGGCCGCCAACACCCGGTACACCTTCGCGGTCGTGGCCACGAACGTGGCCGGCCGATCCGCCGCAGGCAGCTCGCCGGCGGTGACCACTCCGGCGGGGCCACCGCCGCAGACCTCCCCAGCCCCGATCTCGACGAGCCGCTACGTCCGCAACATCAGCGACTCGGCCACCGTCGACCTGGCCAAGATGCGCGCCGAGGGCGCCGCCGACGCGCGCGCCAACCCTCCGGGGCACAGCTACCTGATCCTGCTTGACATCGGTGGCCAGGACGAGGCCCGCCACGGCGTCCTGCTCAGCGCCACGACCAGGTTCGTGTCCTACCCGAACCTGGTGCGCGACCTCGAGGCCTACGTCGACGGCTACGCCGGCCAGCAGCGGGCAGGCGCCCCGGTCACGATCGCGATCGGCACGAACAACGATATGGACGTTTCCCTGTCCAGCGGTGCCAGCTGGGCACGCTCCGTGGTGAGTCCGGTCGCCGCCCACGCCGCAGCCCACTCCAGCATGAGGGTCGCGGGAGCCAACGACATCGAGCCGGGCTTTCGTGCCACGTACACCCAGTCGCGGGCGTGGGTCAGCGGTTACCTCGGCGCGACGAAGGCTCCCTTCGTGTTCAACGGCTCGGCCGACGGCTGCGCGTGGACGGTCACTGGCGCAGGCTGTAACAACGGCTGGACGATGGCCGGCCTGTACGCGCTGAGCGCCGGCGCGTTGCCCACCCGGATCATCAACCTCCCGCAGATCTACAACAACACGATGGCCGCGCAGTGGAAGTACATCTCGCTCACCGGAGTGGCGAAGAGCCAACCGAGGATCAATTTCGGCGGTGCGCTCACCGAGTTCACGGCCTGCGCGCAAGCAGGTGGCTGCGGCAGCCTCACCGGCAACAACGCGTGGATCCAGATGTGGCAGCAACTCCAGTCACACCCGGCGTTGCGGATCGCCAGCCTGCCCTACTCGACCGACCTTCGGATCGACGGGTGAACCGGTCCTGCCCGCGCACGATCGCCGCGATCGCCGCGATCCGCATCGCCGACGCCATCGGCATGATCCGCACGATCCGCACGGTCGGCGCGGTCGGCGCGGTCACGGCACTCGGCGCGGTCATCGCACTGTCCGGTTGCACGTCGTCGGGCACCGGTCCGGGTTCTCCCGCGCCGAGCAGCATCGCGGCCCTCACGAGCGCGGTGACCCCGCTGCCCGACAGCCCGGCAACCAGCACTGCGCAGAGCACCTCCCCGGCACCGCCGTCCGCGACGGAGCCATCGAAGACCACGCCGCCGGCACCGCCGAAACCCACCCCGGGCGGCCCCGCGGCGTGCACCAGCACACAGCTGAAGGTGCGTGCCCTGCGGGGATCGGCTGCTGCCGGTCAGGAATTCGCGCTCATCACGTTCACGAACACCCGCTCGGCGGTCTGCACGCTCAACGGCTTCCCCCGGGTGAGCCTGCGGTTGAACAACGCAGCGCTCGGCCAGCCGGCACAACGCTCGGCCAAGACCCCGTCGACGGTGAAGCTGGCACCCGGAAAGCAGGCGCAGGCCGCGATCACCGACTTCTCGTCGTGCCAGGCACCGGTGTCTAACGCCGTGCGGGTCTACCCGCCGGACCAGGGCGAGTTCGTGGATCTGCCGCTCTCGCTACGCGGCTGCCGGGTCGTTGTCGACCCCGTCACGCTCAGCTGACCTCGTCGCCCCAACGCGGCGAGGCAGGGCAGGATAGGCAGACGTGACCTACCTAGCCGCTCCCGAACGTTACGACGCGATGACCTACCGGCGCTGCGGACGCAGCGGTATCAAACTGCCCGCGATCTCGCTTGGCCTGTGGCACAACTTCGGTGACGAACGCCCGCTCGACAGCCAGCGGGCGATTGCCCGCCGGGCGTTCGACCTGGGCATCACCCATTTCGACCTGGCCAACAACTACGGACCACCCTACGGCTCGGCCGAGGAGAACTTCGGTCTGCTGATGGAGAAGGACCTCCGCCCCTACAGGCACGAGCTGATCGTCTCCACCAAGGCGGGATACGACATGTGGCCCGGTCCCTACGGGCAGGGCAGCTCTCGCAAGAACCTGCTCACGAGCCTCGAGGAGAGCCTGCGGCGTATGCGCCTCGACTACGTCGACATCTTCTACTCGCACCGCTTCGACCCCGACACGCCGCTGGACGAGACGATGGGCGCTCTCGAGGCCGCCGTGAGGCAGGGCAAGGCCCTCTACGTGGGCATCTCCTCCTACTCGGCCGAACGCACGCGCGAGGCGGCGTCCATCCTGCGCCGGATGGGGATCCGGCTGCTGATCCACCAGCCCTCCTACTCGATGCTGAACCGCTGGATCGAGCCGGACCTGCTCGAGGCGCTCGCCGAGGAGGGGGTCGGCTGCATCGTCTTCTCGCCCCTGGCCCAGGGTCTGCTCACCGACCGCTACCTTGGGGGCGTGCCGCCCGGCTCCCGGGCCAGCCGTCCGGGCTCGCTGTCAAGGGAGATGCTCACCGAGGACACGCTGGACAAGATCCGCCGGCTCAACGAGCTGGCCGGACGCCGGGGACAGACGCTGGCGCAGATGGCGGTGGCCTGGACCCTGCGGGATCCGCGCATCACCTCGGCCCTGATAGGCGCCAGCAGCGTCGCTCAGCTGGAACAGAACATAGGAGCCCTCCAGAGGCTCGACTTCTCCTCCGAGGAACTGGCCGAGATCGACCGCTACGCCACGGACAGCGGCATCAACCTCTGGGCTCGATCCAGCGCCGGCTGAAGGATCGGATTCGTTACGTCCTCCCCCCGCCCGCGGGGGGAGGTGCAGGAGGGGGGCCTGGTCAAACCTGTTTCGATCGTCCCCTCACTTACCTCTCCCCGCCGCGGGAGAGGACATTTAGAGGGGTCTGCGCGTCTCCCGGCAGCGGGCGAGGATGCGGGCGCGCAGGCCGGTCGGGGGCTCGACCTGTTCGACGGAGAGGGGGACGGCGGCCGCAGCTCGGGCCAGCCGGTGCGCCAGCTCACCGCAGCTCGGGCAGGTCCGGATGTGGGCCAGCGCCTGCTCCTGGTCGGCCTCGGCGGCGTCCAGCAGGTGGGCGGCGATGCTGCCCTGCATCTCGCTGTGCTCGTCGCCCGGGATCCGGCCGGCGGCCGGTGTCAGTGTCATTTCTAGGGCTACGGTGCCAATACCTCAACGGGTAAGGGTTCGAGCGGAAGCGCGTCGCCTGGAATCAGCCTGGCGGTGCTGTCCGCGTGTCCGCGAGCAGCAGCCGGATCAGCTCCTGAACGCCGTCCCCGCGCTCGCCCGCGGTCACCACATCGGCCGCGTTGCGGAGGGCGGGCACCGCGTTGGCGACCGCGACCGAGCGACCGCATGCCCGCAGGAACGGCAGGTCGTTCTCCCCGTCGCCCACTCCGACCACCTGCTCGGGCGAGACCTCGAGCCGCCCCAGCGCCGCGAGCAGGCCGCTGCGCTTGTCCACACCGGCCGGGAGGAGCATCAGAGCGTCCTTGTTGAAGTTCAGCTGGACGTCCAGCCGCAGCATGCCGATCGCCTCCCTCACCGGCTGCTCGAAGGCGCGTACCGTCGCCACGACGCTTCGCCCCACAGTGAAGGCAACCCCACGCCGCTCCAGCTCCTGAATTAAGTCGGCCGCTGGCGGCGGAGCCAGGGGCGTAATGCGACCGGCCGGCGGTGTGAAGACCAGCGCCCCGTTCTCGGCCACCACCAGGTCGCAGATGCCCAGCCCAGGGAAGGCGCCCTGGAGGTCTTCCAGGTGCCGGCCGGTCACCAGGAGGAGCCGCAGTCCGCCGCTTTTCAGCCGGCGCAGGGCACCCAGCGTGGAGGGCGAAACGGTCCCCGCCTCGGCCAGCGTCCCGTCGTAGTCCGCGGCCAGCGCGCGGAAGTGCCCGGGCCGGCTCTGAGGGCCGGCTCTCAGGGACGTCCCTCGCTCAGCGCCTGCTCCAGGTCAGCCCGGCTCACCAGGCCCCAGAGCCGGCCGTCGGAGTCCGTGACGAACGCGGCTTCGAAGCCTCTCGACCTCATCCGCTCCATCAGTTCGGCGCCTGGTGTGCTGGGCCGGTATGTGCTGGGGCCGTTCTCCATGGCCTCCTCGGCGGTCGCGTCCGGGTTCTCGTCGAGCTGCCGGCGGCGGAGCCGGCCGAGCAGGATCCCGGCCTCGTTGACCACGGCGCACCAGCTCCATCCGGGCGCCATCCGCGCCACAACGTCCTTCAGCCGCTCATCGGGCGAGCATCGGGGCGCGTCTCGGTGGACCAGGTCGCCCAGCGAAGGCTCCGACGCGGCCGAGCCCTCGAACGG
>QHCC01000182.1:0-806 GCA_003243915.1 Pseudonocardiales bacterium
TTGATCAGGGTCTGCGGCGTGATGGCCTCGACGTCCTGGGTGGTCATCCGCTCACGGACGACCCGCTCCATGCGGGACAGCCCGACCCGGATCTGGTTCTGGATCAGCTCGCCGACCGTGCGCAGGCGCCGATTGCCGAAGTGGTCGATGTCGTCGACGTCGTAGCCCTCCTCACCGGCGTGCAGCCGGATGAGGTACTCGATGGTGCGCACGATGTCGTCCTCGGTGAGGGTGCCCGTGGAGATCGGGGCGTCGACGCCCAGCTTCTTGTTGGCCTTGTAGCGCCCGACCTTGGCCAGGTCGTAGCGCTTGGGGTTGAAGAAGAGGTTCTCGAGCAGGGCCTGCGCGGACTCGCGGGTGGGCGGCTCGCCGGGGCGCAGCTTGCGGTAGATGTCGAGCAGGGCCTCGTCGGTGGAGCCGATGTGGTCCTTCTCGAGGGTGGCCAGCAGCGTCTCGGACCAGGAGAAGTGCTCGCGGATCCGATCGGCGGACCAGCCCAGCGCCTTGAGCAGCACGGTGACCGGCTGGCGGCGCTTGCGGTCGATGCGCACGCCGACCGTCGAGCGCTTGTCGACGTCGAACTCCAGCCAAGCGCCGCGGCCCGGGATGACCTTGACGCCGTAGACGTCGACATCGGAGGTCTTGTCGAGGGTGCGGTCGAAGTAGACGCCCGGCGAGCGGACCAGCTGGCTGACCACGACGCGCTCGGTGCCGTTGATGACGAAGGTGCCCTTACGGGTCATCACCGGAAAATCGCCCATGAACACCGTCTGCGACTTGATCTCGCCAGTGGTGTTGTTGGTGAA
>QHCC01000182.1:887-18770 GCA_003243915.1 Pseudonocardiales bacterium
TCGAAGCGCGGGTTGGAGAAGGACAGGCTCATCGAGCCGGAGAAGTCCTCGATCGGCGAGAGCTCGCCGAGAATCTCCTCGAGGCCGGAGCGCGTGGTCGAATCGCCTTCGATTCGGGCCTTCCACGCATCGTTGCCCACCAGCCAGTCAAAGGACTCGGTCTGCAGGGCCAGGAGATTCGGTACCTCCAACGGCTCTCGGATCTTGGCGAAGGACGTACGGGGCGGGGAACCCGGGATACCGAACGCCTTGCCGTTTGCGGAACGTGCCTTACCGGAGCGGGAGACTGCCAAGATGCGTCCTTCCAAGGACAACTGACCGAGCCGAACCGCGTGCCGACCGATGACCTGCACTCCATGTGACGGCTAAGAGCCGGGCACCACGAAGTAGGCCGCTGGGAATGGCCAGACGGGCCGCAGGTTGGCAGAGGGCAGCGCAAAGTTGCAGTCTAGCGACTGCGGGCATGGCAAGCAAGCCAACCCCCCGCTGTCCGGTCGGAACCGGCCGGGGTCCCGGTGAGCAATCGCTCACCGCATCCAGCAGGCCGCGGTATCCGCAATGCGACAGCCATAGGCGTTCTGGGAAAGGGTGCCCTGGGAAGGGGGCGGGAGTCAAGCACTGTCGTGATTCCGGCCGGGTGTCACGATCTCCCCCGCTCGCTGACGTTCGGGGGATCTCCCGCCACTCGCCGCTCCGCGGTTCCGCGTCGCGGCGGCGACGCTCATCGCGCGAGCGCTCATCACGTGCCTGGTCGCCGCTACTTCCGCGAGTGGACTGTCGGCGAGCTGGGACAGCACGACGCGTCAGGCGAAGGGGTCGGAGGCGAGCTCGGGTTGGCCGGAATTGGGCAGGACGACGAGGCGGTGCGGGCGGTCCGGGCCCAGGTAGCGGGTGTACCACCGGGCGGCGTAGCGATGACGGCCGTGGCGGTCGCTGCCCAGCTGGAAGACGCCGACGTGGTAACCCTGGTCGTCTATCGCGACACCTGCCCGCCTCGCGGGGACCCAGCTACCGTCGCCGCCGGCCGCCTGCACGCGAACCAGCGGCTCGTGCCAGGCCAGGTCCCCGGGAGCGACGTCGCGCCACCCGAACTGCCAGTAGCCATCCTCGGTGGCGGTGGGGTCGACGAAGGTCGGCGCCCCCATACCGGTCCGAGGGGCCCCGGTTCCGGTGGGGCGGGCCAGGTAACGGTGCGCGGCGAAGTCGAAGTGCCGCACCGGCAGAGCGTCGGCCACCCAGCCGCGGGCCAGCACGTCGGCGGCCAGCGCGGCGGCCGCGGCCGCGGCGAACGGCTGGCTCGACGGACCGTAGAGAGTGTTACCCCCCTCGTAACGCTGCAGCGAGTACTCCTCGGGCGTGGTCAAGTAGCAGAACTGCTCGTTGGCCAACGAGGACACGGCGACCCGCTGGACTCCGGCCTGCGACCCGATCACGGCGCGGACCGCGGTCTCGACCCGGCGACCGGATTCGACAGTCACTTCGAAAGGCAGCCCGACCAGGAGGGTCGGCCCGATCCGGAGGACCTGGACCGGCAGCACGCTGGGGAAGCTGCCCGGCGGAACCAGCCGATCGTGCAGCCGGCGCCCGCCAGGGATCCATTTCGCGCCGTGGGGACCGCGCGCCCAGGGCTTGGGCAGGCCCGGACGAAACGGCGGTATGCGGTGGATGACCGGCGTGTTGTTCTCGTGCGCGCCAGCCATCGTCGCCGCCCCGAACGCCGGCGCCGGCAGCGTCAGGCCGGCCAACGACGGGCGCTGCGCGAGGTCGATCTCGCGCAGTCCGGCCGCCAAGTGCACCTGAGCGCTCAGCTCGCTCTCGAGACGGTCGTACAGCTCGGCCGCCGCCGCGCCGATGCCACGCCCGACACGTTCGGTTTCGGGGTAGACGAGCTGGCCGGGGCGCACCGCCGGAGCCACGTCGCCGTGGGTGCCCTCGATGGCGCCGACCACCGCCCGGCGACCGCTCGTCGCGACGATGTGCCTACCGAGCTCTCCCTTGAGATAGGCCCAGACGTCGGCGTTGTAGGCATGGTCACGCTGGGAGATGCCGGTGCCATGAACGGAGAAGATGACCGTCGCCGCGAGCGGCTCGAGCCCCCCGTCACCCGCCTCGGCATCGACGCGCAACAGGTGCAGCCACGGGTTGATCGCGGCGTACTTGCGCTGCGGCGCCGTGCTCCGGTCGGCCACGTTCTCGTTGCGAACGTAGGCGTCCAGCGACCGGTTGCGCGTCAGCCCCCACACCTCGGTGGCGCCGAAGGCCAGCCGTGCCGGCCGCCGTGCCGCGACCGCGTCCCGCACCGCGGCAGAGATCCGTTCGACCAGGAACGACGTCCAGGCCGGGTCGAAACCGGCGTGGTTGGACGAGAACCGGTTCATCAGCTCGTTGCCGTGGAACTGCCCCGGCCCGGCGTGCGTGTGCGTGGCCCCCATGAACAGGCCCGGTAGCCGCACGTCGGTGTCGCCGGCGACCGCCCGCGCGACGAGCTGTGCCACGATCGCCGAACCCGCCAGCAGATCGCACTGCACGAGCGCCAACGACGTGGTACCCGCACGCAGGTGCAGTACGTGGGCGTGCAACCGGGTGCGCACCCCCGCCCCGGTCTGCGCGTTCGAGGAATGGCCGGCCTTGGGCATACCGGGCGGTGGGGTGATGTCGACCTCGGCGGCGCCGGCGAGCAGCCCGGCCACCTGCGGCAGCTCAGGCGCGTCCGCCGGCCGGATATCGAGACGCAAGCGCTGCGGCGCGGCGTCCACGAACGGCAGGAGCGGGTTATCGGTCACGCCACACCCCGCGCCCGACCGACGGCAGCCGTGGCGCGAACGCCGCCCGTGGTCTGTCTGGGATATGACCTGGTACGTCCCAGAAAGCCATCAGTGAATCGAGGAGACCAGCCACTTGCCGTCAACCTGGTTCAGCGTCGCCTCCACGTTCAGGATGTCCAGACGGGGCTTGTTCTTGGCGGTGCTCGTGCTGGTGACCTGTTGCTGGCCGTAGAGCAGCACGACCCACTGCTTGCCGTCCGGGCTGACGCGTTCCACGCCGGCCTTCGCGATCTGGAAGACCTGCACCGTCTTCGTCTGCGGTGCGAGCGTCTTGACCGTCGTCTGCATGGCCTTGGTGTAATCGTCCTTGAACTTGCCGGTAATGCAGGCCTGACCGGCCTTTTCCGATGCGGGCAGCTGGCGGTAGTCGTAGGACACGATCGCAGCACCACAGGTCTTCGCGGCCGCCAGTACCTCCTGCCGAGTCTTGGTGCTGTGATCGGCGGGCTTGCCGGCCAGCGCGCCGGGCAGGTCCCATAGGTTGGCGATCAGCATGACCGCGGCCGCCAGGGCGGTGATGACCGCCGGGATCCAGCGCAGCCAGCCGAGCCGGCGGCGGGGCGTCCCGGTGCCAGTGGAGCGGGCCTTCGTACCGGCGAGCCGGTCTTCGTCTGCGCGCCCGGGGCGCTTCGCGACGCTGACCCTCCTTGCGCGCGGCTGCGGGCTCCGCTCGGTCGTGCCGGTCGCGCGCACGCCCGAGACACCGGCCCGCTTCGTTCGCTGCGCCGGTCCGGTGCCGTCCTGGTCGCGGGACGTGGACGGTTCGGAACCCGCCTTGGTCTGGCTCAGTGCCTTGGGGGCAGGCGACGGCCGGCCCCCGATTCGCCGGGCCCGGGTCGCCGCCGCGGCACTGGGCGAGGGGCGCCGTGGCGTCGCCGCGCCCTCGGCCCGCTCCGGCGGCACCACGCCCGTGTCCGCTTTCTCGCCTAGGGCCGCGCCGGTGTCGGCGGAGTCGCCCGGCGCGGCCGGGTCGGTGGGCTCGGTCATATCAGCCCCACGCTCTGCAGGTTGCTGGCCAACCATTTGCCGCCGACCTTCGCCATCGTGACCTCGAAGCGAGCGGTCGAGGCCAGCGTGCGCTGCCCGCCGGCCGGCAGCTTGTACCCCTGGGCAGTGACGAGGACGAGCGAGTTGTCGCCGTTGATCTCCTCGAACGCCGAGTTGCTGACCGTGCCCTGCAGGTCGAACTTGCCCTTGCTCATCTGCGCCAGGAGGGTGGGCTTCTGCTTCTCGAGGTCGGCGCGCAGGGCCCCGGTGGCGCCGGCCAGGGTGCGGGCGTAGTCAGCCTCGAAGCTCGTGCGTGCGAAGGTCAGGATGTTCACGATCTGCTTCGCGCCGGCGTCGACCGCCTGCTGCTCGGACGCCGTCAGGCCGGCCGCCTTCGGTACGGACGCGTGCCGGTGGTGGGCAGGGCGGATCACCAGGACGAAGAGCCCGGCCAGAACGAGCGCGCCCCCGCCGAGAATCGCCGCGGTGATCCACGGCATGCTCCCGCTCGGACGTCGTGTCTGCGTCATGGTCTCCCTAGCTCACTCGGCGCGCGCTGCAGAGCCGACGGCTTCTGCCTACGCGGACCGGGATGCGAATACGTTCAGTGCAGCCCGTCGGTCAGTATCGCGATCCAGGACCGATCGCCCAGAATCGAGGCGCTGCCGTCCGCGGCGCCCACTCTGACAGTGTTTCCTGTGCTCACGCGAGGATAGGCCCTTCCGCCGCCGCCGGTGCTTATCGGATCGCCGCCGGGCACGTTCTGCGCACCGCGGACGTCGGTGGCCGAGGTCGGCGGGATGCAATGCGCGGCGGTGTTCGGCGGGGTGGGCGAGGTGTCCGACGGCGGCCGGAGCCTGGTGCCGTTGTAACCGTCGCGGCCCGATGTCGGCGAGCCGCAGTCGGGCGGATCGTTGAAGTTGACCTCGAATCCGAGCGCACCGACGCCATCGGTGTGCAGCACCGTGAAGCTGCCGGCCGCCAAAGCCGGGTAGAGCTCGAACAGCTCCTCGATCCCGCCGAGGTGACGCACGAGCAGCTGACCGGTCGAGGCGAGGTTCGCGAAGGTGATGCCCAGGTCGGTGCGGTTGTCCTGCACGAACGTGGCGATGACGCCCAGATCGCTCGGGCCGTTGTCCAGAAGACTGCGAATGTCCAGGTCGCTCTTCTTGAATTGCTGGCTCAGCAGGTTGAGGCTGTGCGCCCAACTCGCCATCGCCGGCGCCTCGTCGAGCTGCGTTTGAAGTACTCCATCGGACAGCTTGATCAATGCCAGGGTGTCCGGGAGGTTCTTCTGCGCCGCAGCCAGCAGGTTGTTCGTCGAGTCGAGCAGGGAGCCCAGCGCAGGGCCTTGGTTGTTGAAGGCCAGCCCCAACTCGGAGACGGCGACCTGCAGCTTGTGGGTGTCGACCGAGCGCACCAGCCTGTCGAGATTGGTGAGCAGGACCTGCGTCGCCACCGGAACCCTGTTCCGCTTCATCGGCAGGGGAGCCGACTTGCCCGACAGGTAGGGGCCATTGCTGGACGTGGGGATCAGGTTGACGTACTGCTCACCGATCACGGAGCGGTTGCTGACCTGCGCCGTCGAACTCGCCGGGATCTTCGGGCTGTTGCACTTGTTGAGCTTGAGATCGACGCGCACGCCGTTGTCGAGCAGGGTCAGCTGGCCGACCTTGCCCACCGTCACGCCCCGATAGGTGACTTCGGCGTTGGTGAAGATGCCCCCGGAGTCGGGGAAGTCCGCCTTGATCGTGCAGCCCTTGGCCCCGAACAGCCCCTTCGTGAGACCGACGTACTCGGCGCTGACGTAGGAGACGCCGACGAGAGTGATTATCGCGAACAGGATCAGCTGAATCTTCGTCGTTCGCCTCAACATGTCGCCATCACCCTCCGACGCCGGGGATCGCGGGAAGCGGCAGGCTCTGGTCGCCCGACGTGTTCGGCGACGCGGCGTTGAGCTGCGTGGTCTTTGCCGAATTGGGCGACAGTATCTTCGCCAGCGGGCACAGTGCCGGGTTGAGCCCGCACAGATTGTTGCTCAGGTTCAAGTCCAGGAACAGGCTCAGGTTCGCGTAGTCCCCCTTGATGAACTGGGTGGTCTTGTCGAGCGGGAAGGGGAAGGTGAGCAAGATCTTCAGCGCCTCCGGGAGGTCGGAACCGGCAGCCGTCAGGCTCTCCAGCACCGGAGCCAGGCTCTTCAGCGAGGAGACCAGGCTCGTCTGCGTCGCGGTGATCACGCCGGTGGCTGTCGTTCCGAGCCTGGCCAGGCTCTGCAACAAGGTCGTCAGCTTGCCTCGCTCGTTCTTCAGGATCGTCAGTGCTTGCGGGAACGTGTCGAGCGTGGCGATGATCGTCTGCTTCTGCCTGTTCAGGGTTGCCGCCAGCTTGTCGATGTTGACGAGCGCGGTGGTGATCTCGTCCTTCTGCTTGTCCAGGCCACCGACGAAGCCGTTGAGTTGAGTGATCAGGTCGCGGACCGCACCCTCATTGCCCTTGAGCGCCTTGTTCAGTTCTGTCGTGATCCCCCGGATCTGCTCCAGGCCGCCGCCGTTGAGCAACAGGGACAGGGCGCCGAGCACCTCCTCGACCTCCGGTGCCGTTCCGGTACTCGTGATCGGGATCTTGGCTCCGTTTGCGAGCGTTCCCTCCGGCTTGGCCAGCGGCTGCTCAAGGTCGACGAACTTCTCACCGAGAAGGGAGGACTGCCGCACTGCGGCTCGCGCGTTCGCCGGTAGGTGGACGTTGTGGTTGACCTTGACCTTGACCTTGGCGATCCAGCCGTCGAGGGAGATGGACTCGACCTTGCCGACCCCGACGTCGTTGACCTTCACGTTGGACTGCGGCACGAGATCGAGCACGTCGGCGAATTCGATCGTCACCGTGTACGGGTGGCTGCCGAGATTCGGTCCACCGGGCAGGTTCGCGCTGTACAGGCCGTGGAACCCGCAACCGCTCAGACCAATGGTGGCGAGGGTAAGGGTCGCGGCGAGCGCCTTGGTACGCATCATGGGCATAGCCCCGGTATCGGCGGCAGCACGCCCGGCAGGCAGAGCAGGTTGGTCGGCAGTCCGGGAAGGGTCGGCAGTTTCCCGCCCGCCAGTTGTGCCGCCACCGACTTACACGTCGAGACGATTTGGGACGTGAGGGGACCGAGAAGGGTGCCGACGTTGGGTCCGAGCAGTCCGCCGACCGCCTTCGCCGACACCGCTTGGTCCAGAACCGCGCAGATCTGGGCCGGGTCGGCGACATTGGCCAGGTTGCTGCGGGTGCCCAGCGTTCCGGTGCTCTCCTGGTAGGCGTGCGTGAGGTTGGCCAGGGCGACGGGGCCGACCGCCAGCGCCTCGTTCAGGGCGGCCTTCTCCTTGACCAGGACGTTGGTGAGGCTCTTGAGCCCGAGAATGTCGGCATGCACCTTGCCGGCGTTGGCCTTGACGAAGTTGGCCACGTCGTGCAGGGCGATGGTCAGGTTGTGCAGTGCGGCACCGAGATCACTGCGCTCGTCGGCCAGGTCGCCGGCGACCTGGGCCAGCTGGTTCTCGAAATGCCGCACCTGACTGTCACTCTGTGACAGCGCCTGGGTGAACGACCTGAGATTGGTCACCGTGCCGAACAGATCCGCGCGCCCGTTGGACAGCGTCAGGGCCGCCTTGGACAGGTTGCGGATGCTGTCGTTCAGAGCGGCGCCGTTGCCGTCCAGGTTGGCCGCGGCGACGTTGACCAACGTGGACAGCGCGCCGTTCTTGTTCGCCCCGTTCGGGCCCAGCGCCACCGACAGCTGGTTCAGCGCACCGTAGATGTCATCCAGCTCGGCCGGCGAGGCCGTGCGTTCCAATGGGATGTTGGCACCGTTGGCCAGGACCGGGCCGTGACCGCTGTAAGCCGGAGCCAGCTGCAGGTAGCGGTCACTGACCAACGAGTTCGCGACGATGAGTGAGACGGCGTTGGCCGGCAGTTTGTACTTGTGGTCGTAGTTCATCTCGATCTTCACCGAATTGCCGTTCGGCGTGACCTTGGTGACCGAACCGACGTTGATGCCCAGGATCTTCACCGGCGTGCCTGGGTAGACGCCGACTCCGGAGGCGAAGTTGGCGCTCAGCTTCTTGGTCTGGCTGCCGGAGAACACGTAGATGGCCCCGACGGCGACGACCCCCAGGACGAGCAGTCCGGAGATGATGCGGATCATCGTGCTCGACAGCTTTTTCATGGCTTGCACCCGCCGTCGCCGCTACCGATGCCGAGAATTCCGACGATGCCCGCAGCCCCGAGGTTGCAGATGTAGTTGTCGAACCAGCGACCGTTACCCAGGGCATTGGTGAAGACGCGGTAGAACGGCGCGAGCAGCGCCAGACCGCGATCGAGATTGTCCTGATTGGCCTGCAGTAGGTCGAGCACCTGGTGCAGGTTGTCCAGCAACGGGCCGATCGTCTTCTGGTTGTCCGTGACCAGACCCTCCAACTGCGTCGCGAGCGTCGTCGTGTTGATCAGCAGGGAGTGGATCGCATCGCGGCGCGCATTGAGCTCGTCGAGCAGCAGGGCGCCGTCGGCGAGCAGCCGCTGCAGCTGCACGTCGCGGCTGGCCAGCACGCCGGTGACGTCGTTGGCCCGCTGCAGCAACGTGCGAAGTTGAGCATCGCGGGACGCGATGGTGTTCGACAGTCGCGTCAGGCCGGTCAGCACCGGCTTGACCGTCGCAGGAGTACCCGAGAAGTCCTGCGACAGCACGTCGAACGCGTGGGCGACCTGATTGGTGTCGATCGCCTGGACCGTCTTGGTGAGCCCGGTGAAGGCCGGATAGATGTCGAAGGGCGAGTGCGTGCGCGCCAGCGGGATCTGGTCACCGGCCTTCTGCTTCTTGGTCCCCAGCGAGTTGATGGCCAGGTACTTCGCACCCAGCAGCGTCTTGAGTTTGATGTCCACCGTGCTCTGGTCGCCGACGAACGCGTTCTTGATCTTGAACTTGACCTTGACGCGATCGCCGTCCAGGGCAGTCGCGGAGACCGTGCCGACCTTCACGCCGGCAATGCGGACGTCGTCGTTGGGCCCCAGGCCGGCATCCTCGGTGAACATTGCCGTGTAGGTGGTGCCACCTCCGATGAGGGGCAGCTTCGAGGCGTTGAACGCCGCCCACAGGATCACCAGGATGAGCACGAGACCGATCGAGCCGATCGCCGTGGGGTTGCGCGCGCTGAACGGCTTGCCGCCAACCTTCGTCCGACGGGTCTTGACCGGCGCAGGCGAATCCTCGCGCATCGGCACCAGGGAGTTCCCGTCCCGCGTCGCGCTCGTCATCCCTGGCACCTCGTCACCGGCGAATGGCTGACCGGGATGTGCACGACGACACCACCGGGGAAGGTGATGGTGCCGCTGACCGAGCAGAGGTAGAAGTTGAACCAGCTGCCGTAGCTGCCAGTGCGGACGAGGGTTGCCACCGTGCCGGGCAGTTCCTGCAGCACCGACTGCACCGTCGCACTGTTCCGGTTCAGGTTCGCGGTCAGCGCGGTGATGTCGACGATGTCCTTGGCCAGCGGGCCTCGGACCCGGGTCAGCAGACCGGCGGTCGACGTGGCCAGCGCATTGATGCTGTCGATCGAGTTGCCGATCGCGTTGCGGTCGGCCGACAGGCCGGAGATGAAACCCTGTAGCTGAAGGATCAGGTTCGACAGCTCCGCGTCCCGATCACCGACGACGGTGAGCACGGACGCCAGGTTGTCGACCACGCTGCCGATGACCTGGTCCTTGTCGGCAATGGCGTTGGTGAGGTCGCCGAGATTGGTGAGCAGCAGTTCCAGGCTGCCCCCTTCTCCCTGCAGCGACTGGATGATCTCGGTGGACAGCGCGTTGATCTGATCCGCATTCAGCCCCGTGAACAGCGGTTGGAATCCTTGGAACAGCGCGGTGAGGTCCAGCGCGTTGGCGGTCTGGCTCTGCGGGATGGTGCCGTTGTTCTTCAACAGATCGTTGGGGTCACCGGCGCCCTGCACGATATCGAGGTAACGCTGACCGATCAGGTTGCGGTATCGCAACCGAGCGTGGGTCGACTTCGGCAGTGATCGCTCCTTGACGACGGTGAACGAGATCTGCGCGAGGTCGTGCTTGACGATCTTGATGTCCTTGACCGTGCCCACCCGAACGCCCGCGATGCGCACGTCGTCACCCAGGGACAAGCCAGCGACGTCGGTGAAGACCGCCTTGTAGCTCTTGGTGGCCCCATAGCTGGTGTTGGCAATCGTGGCCGCGAGAACGTAGGTCGCAAACGAGGTCACCACCAGGAAGACGACGAGCTTGATCAGGGGCGCTAAAAGGCCTCTCACTTCACCGTCACCTTCATTCCGCGTAGTGCGGGCGCCGCGAGCACCGTGGCGATGCGCGGCACGTTGTCCGGTGTGGTGCCGAAGTTCGCGGCAATGACCGTGTTCACCAATGCGCTCTCCGCCGGGGAACCGATCGCCTGCTGGTCGAACGCGCTCGCCTTGGCGGCCGTACCGCACGCATCCGTGGTGAGGGGCGCGCCGTCGTTCACGCACCGGAAGGAGCCCGGAACCTTGAACGGCACCGGCGGGTTGGGCAGGCCGAAGCAGTGCGGCCCCAACCCGGTGAGCAGCTTCGGCTGCTGGCCCGGAACGTACTTTCCGAAGTTCGCGGGCGCGACGTAGAGCTGCGCGCTGAGCTGGATCTGGCCGTTGACGACGCCGGCGTTGGCTCGCTGGTTGAGCCCGACCAGGCCGGCGAGCATGCAGCCGTACTCGGGCGTGTACTTGTTGAGCAGGGCGTACACCTTGTCCGACGTGTCGACGACTGTGATGAGGCGCTGCTTGTTCTCGCTGAGGAAGCTCGCCAGGATGTTTGACGTGGTGCTGCCCGTCGTGAGCAGGGTGTCCAGGGCCGCCTGCTTCTCGATCAATGTCTTCGCGGATGTCTGAAGGTTGTCCAGCGTCGCAATGAGGTCCGGTGCGGCATCGTTGAACTTGACCGAGACCTGACCCAGCTTCTTCAGGTCGTCGACCAGCTGAGCCACGTAGCTCTTACCC
Source organism: Pseudonocardiales bacterium (assembly GCA_003243915.1). Taxonomy (GTDB): domain Bacteria; phylum Actinomycetota; class Actinomycetes; order Mycobacteriales; family Jatrophihabitantaceae; genus QHCC01. The sequence continues at coordinate 11,728 of QHCC01000182.1, forward strand.
GGTGAGGAATCGGCATTGAGCTGCGTGAGGTAGCTGTCCATCGCGACGAGCGTCTGGCCGAGTTCCTCTCCCCGGCCCCTCAGCGCCGTCGCCATGGCAGTGAGCGTGGCATTCAGCTCAGCGGGCTTGACCGCCTGGAGCAACGGTAGGAGGTCGCCGATGACCTTCTGGGTCTCCAGCGCGACAGCGGAGCGGTCCTGCGAGATGATCGCACCGCCCTTGATCGGTGGCCCGGCGTGATCCGGAAGCTGCAGCGAGATGTACTGCTCGCCGAACAGCGTCTTCGGCAGGATCTGGGCCGACACGTTGCTCGGGATCAGCTTCACCCGGGACGGATCGAGGGCGAGCGTGATCACCGAGCAGGTGCCCGACGGATCCTCGCATTCACCGTGCGAGGCGACCTTCACCTTGCGCACCGAACCGACGATGATGCCGCGCTCCTTGACGTCGGATGCGGTGAGCAGCTGGTTGCCGGTGTGGTCGGTCTTCAACGTGACTATGACGACCTTGGTGAAGGCCTTGTTGTAGAAGGCGACCGACAATGCCACCAGGCCGAGGATCAGGGCGATGAAGCCCAGGCCGAGCAGTCTGCGGCCGACGATCGTTGCGACGTTCTCTCTGGCCATGGCTGTTATCCCGCCAACCTGACGCTGACGGTCGAGCCCCAGATGGCGAGCGACAGGAACAGGTCGAACACGTTGATCGCCACGATGGCCGTGCGCACCGCTTTGCCCACCGCGATGCCGACGCCGGCCGGGCCGCCCTTCGCGGTGTAGCCGTAGTAGCAGTGCGTCAAGATCACGACGAGCGAGAAGACCAGCACCTTGAAGAACGACCAGATGACGTCGCCGGGCGGCAAGAAGAGGTGGAAGTAGTGCGAATAGGTGCCCGGCGACGCGTGTTCGTAGTACACGACGATCAGGTACGTCGACAGGTAGGACGACAGCAGGCCTATCACATACAGCGGGATGACAGCGATGAACCCGGCGATGATGCGGGTGGTGACGAGGAACGGCAGGCTGGGCACAGCCATCACCTCGAGCGCGTCGATCTCCTCGCTGATCCGCATGGCACCGAGCTGAGCGGTGAATCCGCAGCCGACCGTCGCCGACAACGCCAGGCCCGCGACGAGAGGTGCGATCTCACGGGTGTTGAAGAACGCCGAGATGAAGCCGCTGATCGGACCGAGGCCGAGTTGGTTGAGGGCGGCGTAGCCCTGCAGGCCGACTTCGGTACCGGTGAAGAAGGACAGGAACGCGATGACGCCTACGGTTCCGCCGATGACGGCGAGCGCGCCGCTGCCGAACGCGACCTCGGACAGCAGGCGCAGGGTCTCCTTCTTGTAGCGCCGGATCGTGCGGGGCGTCCACGCCAGGGCCCGGATGTAGAACGACATCTGGGCGCCGAGCTCGTCGAGCATGCCAAGCGGCGCGCTGACGGCCTTGCGGGCGCTGGCGATGAGGTCGGTGGACACTACGACCCCTTCGCCGGGACGACCTGGAAGTACACGGCGGTCACGACGAAGTTGACGAAGAACAGCAGCAGGAACGTGATGACCACGGATTGGTTCACCGCGTCGCCGACGCCCTTCGGGCCGCCGCCCGCGTTAAGGCCCTTGTAGGAGGCCACGACCGCCGCGATGATCCCGAAGATGAAGGCCTTGAGCTCGCCGGTGTAGACGTCGGGAAGCTGGGCCAGCGCGGAGAAGCTGGCCAGGTACGCCCCTGGCGTCCCGCCCTGCAGGACGACGTTGAAGAAGTAACCGCCGGCGACCCCAACGACGGAAACCAGGCCGTTCAAGGCGACCGCGACCAGCGTGCAGGCGAAGACCCGGGGAACCACCAACCGCTGCACCGGCGAGATGCCCAGCACCTCCATGGCGTCGATCTCGTCGCGGATCTTGCGGCTGCCGAGGTCAGCGCAGATGGCCGAGCCGCCCGCGCCAGCGATCAACAGGGCCACGACAATAGGGCTTGCCTCCCGCACGATCGCCAACACGCTGGCGGCGCCGGTGAATGATTGCGCCCCGACCTGCCGGGACAGGCTGCCGATCTGAAGCGCGATGACGGCGCCGAAGGGTATCGACACGAGCGCGGTGGGCACGATCGTCACGCTCGCCACGAACCAGGCCTGCTGGATGAACTCCCGGAACTGGAACGGGCGCCGGAACATCAACCGGCCGACGTCGAGGAACAGGGCGAACAGGCGGCCGGCCTGACTGATGCCGGCGACAGGTGACAGCGCCATCAGCCCTTACCGATCGGGATGGTCTGCGTGTCGCGGTCGGCCAGCCCTGACGAGATGCCCCCCGACGCTTCGCGGGCGTCGAGTTCCTCCTGGTGCTCCTGGTCGAGCAGTTCCTGAATCGCTTTCTGGGCAGACTGCGGCAGCGTGTGCATCATGTCCATCACCCGCTGCTGACGACGTCCGGCCGCCTTGCGCTCGGGCAGCCCAGCCGAGGGTTGGATCTGCGGCGGCACGCCCCCACCGATGCCACCCTTCGGCGCGGCTCCGGGGTGCCGTTCCGGAGCGCCGTCGAGGGAGGCGAGTTCGGCGGCAACCTGAGCGGAGTCCTTCTCCTCGGACATGCCGATCGGCCCCTCACGGCGGCCGTTGAGGAACTGCTTGACCACCGGCTCCTCGCTGGTGAGCAGTACTTCGCGGGGTCCGAACATCACCAGCTCGCGGCGGAACAGCATGCCCAGGTTGTCGGGAACGGTGCGCGCCGTGCCGATGTCGTGTGTGACGATGAGGAAGGTGGCGTCGGTGACCGCGTTCAGGTCGATGATCAACTGATTCAGGTAGGCGACGCGTACCGGATCCAGACCGGAGTCCGGTTCGTCGAACAGAATGATCTCAGGCTCCAGCACCAGCGCCCGGGCCAGCCCGGCCCGCTTGCGCATACCGCCGGATATCTCGCCCGGCAGCTTCTTATCCGTCCCTTCCAGGCCCACCAGCTGGAGCTTCTCCGAGACGATGTCGTGGATCTCCTTCTCGCTCTTCTTCGTGTGCTCGCGAAGCGGGAAGGCGATGTTGTCGAACAGGTTCATCGACCCGAACAGCGCGCCGTCCTGGAACAGCACACCGAACAGCTTGCGCGTCTCGTACAGCTTCGCCTCGCTGCAGCGCGCCACATCCACGTCGCGGATCATGATGGAGCCCTTGTCGGGCTTGAGCAGCCCGATCAGGGTCTTCAGGAAGACGGACTTGCCGGTGCCCGACGGGCCCAGCATCACGCTCACCTCGCCCGGAGGGAGCGTGAGGGTCACATCGCCCCAGATGGTCTGCTTGCCGAAGGACTTCGTCAGGTCGTGGACTGCAACTTCGACACCCACGAGCCGTCCCCTTCCGCGCAGATCATGCGGGCCCACGCTCCGCAGTGCTCTGCCATCGCACTAACTTAACGAGAGCGCTACCCGTTGGTAACGACAGTGGCGACATAGAGTCGCACACTTTTGCGGTCCCTGCGATCGGCGGGTGCGCGCCGGTGCGGCGCCCGCGGGCCCAGCTTTGTGTGACAGTCACCAACCCGGGACGCACCGTGAGTGCACCGGCTGGAGTGGCCCCTTGATAGCACCCGCACCCGCCGAATCGGCTCGGCTGCGGATAGTCTCCCGGGGCCGAGTTGTCGCCCCGGCACCCGGTCGGGGCGAAGCCGCGCACCTGCACATCCCTCGCGCACCTGCACATATCCCTCGCGCATCTGCCGCGCGTCCGAGGAGTAGACGATGTCAGATCCGGAGCCGTCCCTCCACGAGCTGCTTGGTGCCGATCCGCCCGCGACGGTGCTCGCTCTCGACGACGCGGTCCGCGCGGATCTGGTTGAGATCATCATCGCCGCCCGGCGCCAGCAGACCCGCAGCCTCACCGAGGCGTTCGAGGCCACCCTCGAGCACGTGCCGTTCCCGGTGCGCGGCATCGTCAAGAGGGTGCTGGGTCGATGAGCCCGCGCGAATCCACCGCGGAGATCCAGAAGCTGGCCCACACACTGGGCGTCGAACCGGCGCGCCTGAGCGCTCTCGCGGACGTGCCCGCCGCCGACCTGCGAGTCCTGCGTGCGCAGATCGCCGACGCGCTGTTCGAAGCCGACAGACCCGCCTTTGCCAAGATGGCTGCGCTGTCGAAGGCGTTGCCAGGTTCCGTCGCGGCCAAGATCACCGAGCACGCCCTCGCGCCGTTGCTCGCCGCCCGCACCGCCGAGCTCGTCGAGCCGCATCGCGCGGTGGACATGGTCAGCCGGATGTCCGACGGCTATCTCGCCGACGTCTCGGCGGCACTGGACCCCGCCCGCGCGCCCGAGGTCATCGCCCAGATTCCGGCCGATCGCATTGCCACGATCGGCGCCGAACTCGCTCGCCGCAAGGAGTGGGTGGTGATCGGCGGCTTCGTCGCACAGATCAGCGCCGGCGCCATGGCCGCTGCGGTGGCGGGCTTCGACGGCGAGCAGTTGTTGCGCATCGGGTTCGTCCTCGACGACAAGACGCGCATCGACGACATCGTGGCACTGGTCACCGACGCGCAGATCGACGAGATGTTGCTTGCCGCCGAAGGTCAGAGCCTGTGGACCGAGCTCGATGACCTGCTCGCGCACCTCGGCCCGCAGCGGGCCGGGCGGATGCGGGTGCGTTTCGGCGCAGCGCCGGCCGAGGTGGTCTCTGCCACTCGAGCGGCGGCGAAGTCCGGCGCGCTGAGCAAGGCGGGGCTGGCCTGCCTGACGGCGTAGGTTCGCTGGGTGCCGCCAGAGCCGCTCGTCCTGCTCGAGGTCACGCGCAGCGGTTTCGCCGAGTCGCACCATCGAGGCAGCCTGGTGCTGCTGGACGCGTCGGGCGCGGTGGCCGTGGCGGCCGGGCTCTGGGAGCGCCCGGTCTTTCCCCGCTCGTCGCTCAAGCCGCTGCAAGCGGTCGCGATGCTCGAGTGCGGTTTCGCCGGCCGCGACGGTTCATTGGCCCTCGCCGCGGCGAGCCACGACGGCGAGGACGTGCATCTCGCGGAGGCCAGGGCGATCCTTAACGCGGCCGGGCTCGACGACGCCGCGCTGCAGTGCCCGCCAGAGCTGCCGTCCGGCCGCGAGGCCATGCTGGCGCATGTGCGCGCGGGGCGCGGGCCGCAACGCATCTGCCACAACTGTTCGGGCAAGCACGCCGCCATGCTGGCCACCTGCGTTGTCAACGGCTGGGACGTGAGCACCTACCGTGACCCGGCCCATCCGCTGCAGGTGGCGATTCGCGCAGCCATCGAGGCGGCCAGCCGCGAGACCGTCGCCGCCAGCGGTGTGGACGGCTGCGGGGCTCCGGCGCACGCAATCAGCCTCGCCGGGCTGGCGCGGGCGTTCGCCGCGACGGCACGCGCCGCTGACGGCTCTCCCGCAGCGCTGGTGCGTGCTGCCATGCGGGCGCACCCACGCCTGCTCGGTGGCACCGGCCGGGCGGTCACGGAGCTCACGGCCGGCGTCGACGGTCTGCTCTGCAAGGACGGCGCCGAAGCAGTGTGGGGCGCCGCGCTGCCCGACGGTCGCGCCTTCGCCGTCAAGGTCGAGGATGGCGGCGCACGGACGCTGGGCCCCCTGCTCGCCGCCGCACTGCGCTTTTGGGGAGTGGCCGGCGCTGCCGTGCGGCGATGGTCGACGGTTGACGTGCTCGGCGGCGGTGCGCCAGTCGGCACGATCGGGTGGTCACCCGCGCTCGTCGACCTGCTCGGGTTGTGAGCTCACAGCAGCAGCTGTGAACAGTGGCGGCGGTGGTGGTGCATTCGCACCACCACCGCACCAGGTATAGCGGACCTACTTGACGGTGACCGTCGCGCCGGCCGCCTCGAGGGCGGCCTTGGCCTTCTCTGCGGCCTCTTTGTTGACCTTCTCCAGGACCGGCTTCGGCGCGCCGTCGACGAGATCCTTGGCCTCCTTCAGGCCGAGGCTCGTCAGGGTGCGTACCTCCTTGATGACCTGGATCTTCTTCTCGCCGGCGGCCTCCAGGGTGACGTCGAACTCGTCCTTCTCCTCGGCGACCTCGGCCGGCGCGGCGGGGCCGGCCGGACCGGCAGCCGCGACCGGAGCGGCGGCGGTGACGTCGAAGGTGTCTTCGAACTGCTTCACGAAGTCCGAGAGCTCAAGCAGGGTCATTTCCTTGAACGCGTCGAGCAACTCGTCTGTACCGAGCTTCGCCATGATGGCTTCCTTCCAATTCTTCTTGCGAACGAGCCGGTGAGCCGGCTTTCGGGTGGGGTATTACTCCGCCGGCTCGGCGGGGGTGTCGGGCGCGGCCGCTACCTCGGCCGTCCCGGGCTGCGCTGGGGCCTCGGCCGTCTCGGCTGGTGCCTCGGACGTGTCGGCTGGGGCCTCGGCCGTCTCGGCTGGTGCCCCGGCTGTCTCGGCGCCGACGACAGCGGGTTCGCTGGGCTCGGCGTCGGCAGCAGCAGCCATGACGGGCTTCTTCTCCTCGAGCGCCTTGGCCAGGCGGGCCATCTGCGACAGCGGAGCCTGGAACAGGGCCGCGGCGCGCGTGGGCAACGCCTTCAGGGCGCCGGCGAGCTTGGCGAGCAGAACTTCGCGTGACTCCAGGTCGGCGATCTTGGCGATCTCGGCCGGGGACAGCGACTTGCCGTCGAGTACCCCGCCCTTGATGACCAGCAGCGGGTTGGTCTTCGCGAAGTCCCGCAGCCCCTTGGCGGCCGCGACCGGGTCACCAGTGACGAACGCGATGGCCGTCGGACCGACGAGCAGGTTGTCGTCGATGGCGACGCCGGCGTCGGCTGCGGCGCGCTTGGTCAGGGTGTTCTTGACGACCGCATACGTGGTGTCGCGGCCGAGCGAGCGGCGCAGGTCGCTCACCTGCTTGACCGTCAGGCCCCGGTATTCGGTGATGACGGCCGCGGAGGAGTTGCTGAAGTGCGCGGCGATCTCGGCGACCGCGCTGATCTTCCCTGGATTCGGCGACAGCCGAGAGTTGACATTGCTCGGCATGTGTTACCTCCCCTCGTTCGCGTCGGGCTGGCCGTGACCCGCACTGCGGAGAAGGGAGTCGCCCCGGCGCAGGGCGCACGGGGCG
>QHCC01000182.1:18797-19091 GCA_003243915.1 Pseudonocardiales bacterium
GACCAGCGGTCTTCGGTGGATCGTGCCCCACGCTACGCGACGCAGCTCGGCCCGACCAAATCAATCGGGCCGGCGCCGCCAGGAAGCACCGAAGCACACGAACGGGACGGGTGCTCGCGCCGCGCTTGCTGCTTGGGCGAGGGCTGCGGCGGAGTCCTGCCCGTTGGCAAGCAGGCGGTGGTATTCGATCATCGTCTCGGCGGCGAGGTCGTCACCTACCCGTGCAACCCCGGCGACCACACTGCGGGTGCCGAGATGCAGCAGCACGCTGGTCAAGCCGAGCGCCTCGTCGCC
>QHCC01000182.1:19207-21641 GCA_003243915.1 Pseudonocardiales bacterium
TCGTGTACGACGCTGCCGCGGGCCATCGCCTTGGCCACCGCCGGCCGGGCTGCCGCCTCGCCCGTGTGCGTAACGACCGTGCCCCATGCCGCCGCCACACCGACGACCTCGTGATTCGCGCGGACCAGGTCCGGGCCCGCGACGGCGAAGATCTGCAGCTTGCGGCGGCGCGCCGGCGTCTGAATCGCGGCGAGCCACGCGGTGGCCGACGGTGCGACGACAACTGGGACGCCGCGAAGCGACGGCAGGGTGCCCCAGGGCAACTGGCCGAGGATGCCGGTCGAGACAACAACCAGCCGCTCGCCGTTCAAATGCAACGGCGCCAGCAGTGCGCGGTCCAGTTCGGCCGCAGAACGCTCGAACGAGCTGCGCACCGCGGCGGACAGTCCGCCGGGTAGGCGCGGTTGGGCCAGCACGTCCAGATCGGCCCGAATCCGACGGACTTGCTCGGTGACTGCTGCTGCGTTGCCGAGTTCGTGCAGCCGCAAGCGCCCATTTCTGATGGCGACCGCATGCATGGTGCCGACGATCTCGGCGAACATGACCATCGTCGCGTTCGTTGCCACGACCTCGGCACGGACCTCACCAAGCTGCGCCGTAGGGCGCGCCGCTCCGCCGCCTGCCAGCGTCCAGCCCCGTGCGGTGATTGCGAGTTCCAGGTCACGTCGCCGGCGGACCAATGGGGCCGACGCGGTGCGGTCCTGCGTGGCCGCCCGCAAGGACTCGACTGTCTGGCGAAGATCCGCAAGCAGCTCAGCGGTTTCAGGGTCCTCCGGCGGACGCACTACGGGCAGCCGGGTCGACACCGCGCGCGCCCGTTCGGCGGCGGCGAATACTTCTGTGGGACGCCGGCTTTGCAGCGCGAGAGACAGCCCGAACTCGGCGAGGCGGCGGCCATGTACCGCGGCGGCCGTCTGCAGATCGATGCTTCCGAAGCTGGCCTGGTATCGCGCCAGCTCATTCAAGCCGGTCCGAATCTGGCCGTACGCCGCCCGGACTTGGCCTCGTGCGGCGTCAAGCTGCGCGTGGACATGACGCGCCTGCAGCCTCGCGGTGATCGGATCATGCCGACTCCCCGGGCCGAGTGAGGCGACAATTTCGGCTGCGGAGCCTGGTTGGCCAAGCGCGAGGTAAGCCTCCGCTGCGACAAGCCCGGCTGCGCGGGCGGACAGGTGCAGGCCTCCCCGGTCCAACTCGTCCCGCAGCCGCCGGGCAGGCTCGACGAGTCGCGACGCGGGACGGCCGGCCGCCAGATCCCCTTGAATCCGGACGAGTTCGCAAGTACGCCGCCATCGGTCATTGCCCCGCCGGCGGAACCGGTCACGGGCTCGCCCGGCGAAGCGTCGGGCCGCCGCGACGTCACCGCCGATCAGAGCGCACCGCGCGCGCTCGAGTTCGGATTCAGCCAGGTCTTGGGCCAGTCGGTCCCGCCGAAAGATCGCACCCGCCTCCGCAAGGGTCCGATCCGCCGCTCGGGCCAACCCGGCTTCCATCAGCACACGCGCGTAGTCGAGCAGCAGAATCCCGCGAGACACGTCCACATCGAGTCGATTCGCCTCGGCGATCAGGCGCAGGGCCAGCGGCAGGTCCCCGCGGAGAAACTCCAGGTAACCCAGGTTGTGGAGCGCCTTGAACGTGAGTGCGGCGAGGCCCGCCGAACCCGCCAGGTCAGCGCACTGTGCCAGATCGGCGCGTGCACTGCGCAACGCGCCCCGATCGAGATGCACCGCACCCCGATTGAGAAGGACGCGACAGCGTTCTCTGACTGGCGCATCGGCGAACCACCGCGCGGCCTCGTCGAATTCCTGCAACGCATCGATCGCACGGCCCGCCCTGAGAAGGAACAAGCCTCGCTGGTTATGCACCGATACCTGCAGTGACGTCAATCCGGTTGCGGCGGAGTCCAGGCGGGCCATCGCCGGGTCGAACCCGTACAGCTCGAATTCGGCGTTCGCGAGCGTGATCACAATTTGCGTGGTGACGACAAGCCGGTCTTCGGTGTCGTCACTGGCGAGGCCGGCCACGTCGAGCGCGCGGCTCAGCAGCCGCGCGGCGCGAAGCGGGTGTCCCGATTCGTTGGCCGCGAGACCCCGGGCGTGCAGCCGGCGCGCGGCGTCGACGCGCGAGAGCACGTCCCGTTCCACCGGAGGGCTAGATCTCGATCGACGGAGTGATCACCGTTGACTGCGTGCTGCCGGTCGGTGGCCGCAACACGAACTGGGCCAGCCCGCGCGGCACATCGTCGAAGACGAAGCGACCATCGGCGTCGGCCGTCGTGTGCTGGCTGCCGTCGCTGACGCGGACTTCGATCGACACCCCACCGCCGGGCGCCACCCAGCCGTCCAGGCGAGCGCGGTCCGCCGATGTCAGAGTGATGGTCACCATGGTGGTCAGGCTGGCGCTGGTGAACGTGATGGTTTGCGCGTCGGTGGCC
>QHCC01000183.1 GCA_003243915.1 Pseudonocardiales bacterium
GGCCTGACGATGGCCTGACCATGGGCCTGACCTGCCCCGGCGCCGTGCCTGCCCCGGAGCGCGGGGCCTTGCCCTGGCCCGGAGCGTGGGGCATTGCCCTGCATCGGCCCCCGCCGCCTGCCCCGGACGCCCGCCGCACGGGCGGGGCCCGCGCCCGTACACTGAGGCCCCGTCAGCGCCCGGGGTGTGGCGCAGCTTGGTAGCGCACTCGCTTTGGGAGCGAGGGGCCGTGGGTTCGAATCCCGCCACCCCGACCGAGCCCGGCCGTACCGCCCCGTCCCACGAAGCCACGCGAGGAGCAGCAGCACTGTGAAGAGCACCGTCGAAACCCTGAGCCCGACCCGCGTGCGGCTCGCCGTCGAGGTGCCGTTCGAGGAGCTCAAGCCCAGCCTGGATGCGGCCTACAAGAAGATCGGCTCGCAGGTGCGCGTTCCCGGCTTCCGCCCGGGCAAGGTGCCCGCCCGAGTCATCGACCAGCGCGTGGGTCGCGCCGCCGTGCTCGAAGAGGCGATCAGCGACGTTCTGCCCCGTGTGTACGGCAAGGCCGCCCGCGACGCCGCGATCCAGCCGCTCGGCCAGCCCGACATCGATGTGACCAAGCTCGAGGACGGTCAGGCCCTCAGCTTCACCGCCGAGGTGGACGTGCGTCCCGAGATCACGCTGCCCGAACTGGACGGCCTGAGCGTCACGGTCGACGACGTCGCGGTGAGCGATCAGGAGGTCGCCGCGCAACTTGACGACCTGCGTGAGCGGTTCGGAACCCTCAAGGCCGTCGAGCGCCAGGTGCGCACCGGGGACTTCGTGTCACTCGACCTGGTGGCCGTCGCCGACGGCGTCGAGGTAGCGGGTGGTTCGGCCAAAGGACTTTCCTACGAGGTCGGCACCGGCGACCTGATCGACGGTCTCGACGACGCGATCACGGGCAAGTCGGCCGGGGATGCGGCGACATTTACGAGCACGTTGCAGCAGGGCGACAATGCAGGTTCCGATGCCGAGATCACCGCGACCGTCAACTCGGTGAAGGAGAAGGAACTGCCTGCGGTGGACGACGAGTTCGCGCAGCTGGCCAGCGAATTCGACACGGTCGAGGAGTTGAGGGACGACCTGCGGGCTCGGCTCGGCCGTGTCAAGGCTCTCGAGCAGGGCACGCAGGCTCGGGACCGGGTGCTGGACACCCTGCTCGACTCGGTCGAGTTCTCGCTGCCCGAGTCGCTGGTCAAGACCGAGGTCGACTACCGAGAACACGAGATCGTCCACTCGCTGGGGCACGAGGACGGCTTGCTCGAGCAATACCTCACCATGCAGGGCAAGACCCGGGACGAGTTCGACGCGGAATTGCGCGAGGGTGCCGAGAAGTCCGTGCGGGGCCAGCTGCTGCTCGATGCGATCGCCGACAAGACGAAGGTCCAGATCGGCGACAGTGAGCTGACTGAATACCTGGTGCGGGAGGCGGCCCGCTACGAGATGCCGCCACAGGAGTTCGCCAACCAGATCGTGCAGGCGGGCAACCTGCCCGACCTGATCGCCGGAGTGCGGCGCAGCAAGGCCCTCGCGGCGGTGCTGGAGAGCGCAGTCGTCACCGATCAGTCCGGCAACGCCGTCGACCTGTCCGCGCTGGCCGTGGCGGCGCTGGCCGATGTGCCGGACGCCGCGGACAGCGGCGACGAGCCCGCCGGGATTGACGACGAGGTCGAGCCCCGCGCCGACATCGAGGCCGCCGGCGCCACCTAGCCGGTCAAGCCCTGAGCGAACGCGGGCCGAATCGGGAGTGGTCGAGCAGGCCGCTTCGTTAGGGTCGATGTCACCACCCGATGAAAGAAGGTCCGCTGACGTGAGTCGCTTCGATCCCCAACCACTGCGTGTCGCCGAAATGCGGAACGCGGGCGCCGGCATGACGCTCAACGACTCCGTCTACGACCGTTTGCTGCGGGAGCGGATCATCTTCCTCGGCCAGCCCGTCGACGACACGATCGCCAACCAGATCTGCGCTCAGCTGCTGCTGCTCTCGGCCGAGGACAGCACTCGTGACATCAACCTCTACATCAACTCGCCCGGCGGGTCGGTGACGGCGGGCATGGCCATCTTCGACACCATGCAGTTCGTCGACTGCGACATCGCGACCTGGTCACTCGGCCTGGCCGCCTCGATGGGCCAGTTCCTGCTCTCGGCCGGCGCGCGGGGCAAGCGCTACGCCCTGCCGCACGCGCGCATCCTGATGCACCAGCCGTCGGGCGGAATCGGCGGTACCTCCTCCGACATCCAGATCCAGGCCGAGCAGATCAAGCTCACCAAGGTCGAGATGGCCGAGCTCATCGCCGAGCACACCGGCCAGACGGTGGAGCAGGTCAGGGCCGACAGCGAGCGTGACCGCTGGTTCACCGCGAAGGAAGCCCGCGAGTACGGCTTCGTCGACCATGTGGTCAGCCGGGTGGCGCAGGTCGCCAACGGCGCCGGCCCGGCCCCGGCCTGAGAGGGATACCGATGAGTGAGTTGCACACCCCGCCGGGTGCCACCGGCCTGCACCTGCCCCAGTCGCGCTACGTGCTGCCGTCCTTCGTCGAGCGGACGAACTACGGCATCAAGGAGTCGAATCCGTACAACAAGCTCTTCGAGGAGCGCATCATCTTCCTCGGCGCGCCGATCGACGACGTCGTCGCCAACGACGTCATCGCGCAGCTGATCGTGCTGGAGTCCAGCGACCCCGACCGCGACATCCTGATCTACATCAACTCACCGGGTGGTTCGTTCACGGCCCTGACCGCCATCTACGACACGCTGCAGTTCGTCCGGCCTGAGATCCAGACGTACTGCATGGGCCAGGCGGCCTCGGCCGCGGCGGTGCTGCTCGCCGCGGGCACCAAGGGCAAGCGGTACGCCCTGCAGAATGCTCGGGTGCTGATCCACCAGCCGTCCGGCGAGGGGCAGGGCCAGGTCACCGACCTGGAGATCCAGGCCAACGAGATCCTGCGCATGCGGCACCTACTCGAGTCCATCCTGGCCACCCATACCGGACAAACCGAGGAGAAGGTGCGCGCCGACATCGAGCGCGACACCATTCTGACCGCCATCCAGGCCAAGGAGTACGGCATCGTCGACGAGGTCATCTCCAACCGCAAGCTGGTCGACAGCCCGTAAGTGTGTCTTGGAGTGTCACCCCGAGGCAGATGAGAACGGCGCGCCGAGGGCACCGATTACAGGGGACTTGAGGACCGATTCCAGGTAGCGTTCGCAACCTGACGTAGTTAGTCGAGAGGAACGAGTCGTCCGTGGCGCGTGTCGGCGAGACCGGTGATCTGCTCAAGTGCTCTTTCTGCGGAAAGAGCCAGAAGCAGGTCAAGAAGCTGATCGC
>QHCC01000184.1 GCA_003243915.1 Pseudonocardiales bacterium
ACCGGAAGTTGTTCACCGCGCCGGCGATCTTGCCGTCCTCGACCAGGTAGACGCCGTCGCGGGTGAGCCCGGTCAACAGCAGCGTCTGCGGGTCGACCTCGCGGATGTACCACAGGCAGGTCAGCAGGAGGCCGCGTTCGGTATCGGCGACCATCTGCTCGATGCTCTTTCCGTCGCCGGCCGTGCTGTGCAGCAGCAGGTTGCCGATGAACGGACGAGCTTCGGAGCCGGTCTTCGCCGCCCAGCCGCGCGTACGGATCAGGTTGGCGAGCGTTCCCTCGCTGATCCAGTCCGTCGCCCCGAGCGCGGCGCCGTTGTCGAAGACCGACTGCAGGCCACCCTCGGACTCGGTCACTATCTCGAACGGAGGGCATTGCAGGCCGGGCGAGTCCGGATCCGAGCTCAGCGACAGCGCGAGATTCGACAGCTGCTCGCCGAGGCGGGTCGCGCCGCCGCTGCGCGAGTAGACGTTGCGGCCCTCCTCCGCGTCGCGAGCCGAGGAGGTCCAGTAGGCGTAGATCATCAGGTCGGCCACAGCCGACGGCGGCAGGATCGTCTCGTACCGTCCGGCGGGCAGGTCGATCTGGTTGTCCGCCCAGTCCAGCCTGGTGCCCAGCGTGTCGGTCAGCGCCGCGACGTCGACGTCGGTGAAGTCCTGCGAGTGCGCTCCGGACCACGCCGAGCGGGTGTAGTCGGCAGACTTGCCGTTGATCTCGATGCGCCCGTCCGGCTGGTCGAAGCGCCGGCGCAGACCCGTCGAGGTGCCGAGGAAATGCGACGTCAGCTGGTGCTCGGCGAAACCGAAGAGCAGCCGGTCGGACTTGCGCCAGCGCTCGAATGCCGCACCGAGCGCGGGGGCGAACTGCTCGAACACCTCGACGCTCGTCTCGGCGGGATCCGCTGACCAGTCGTCGCCGTGTTCGTAGGCAGCGACGAGGGGTGCCGCGTCATCGGCCGGCCCGGCACCACGGCCGGCCTGCTCGGACGCACGGACCAGATCGGACAGCTCGTCGGGATTGGTGACCGCCCGGGTGACGACGCCGGCGCTGGTGCCGGCCGGGCCGTCGAACGTCGAGATCACGGTGACCGACCGCGAGCGCATCTGGCCATTGGTCGTCAGGCTGTTCGCCGCCCAGCGCAGGTTGGTCTCGGAATGCTCCGAGGCGATGACGATGCAGCCGTCCGCACCGGACTCCGCCAGGGCCTGCTCGGTCAATTCCTGTGGCGAGCTCATCGGCCGCCCTCCGACACTGTGTTCAGGACGTTGACGCCGCGGAACAGGGCGGCCGGGCAGCCGTGCGACACCGCCGCGACCTGGCCGGGCTGGCCCTTGCCGCAATTGAATGCACCGCCCAGCACGTAGGTCTGCGGACCGCCGACCGCCTCCATCGAGCCCCAGAACTCGGTTGTCGTGGCCTGGTAAGCGACGTCGCGCAGCTGGCCGGTCAGCGTGCCGTTCTCGATGCGGTGGAACTGCTGCCCGGTGAACTGGAAGTTGAACCGCTGCATGTCGATGGACCACGAACGGTCGCCGACGATGTAGATGCCGCGCTCGACGCGAGTGATCAACTCATCGGTGGATGGCCCGTCCGGTGCCGGCTGTAGGGACACGTTTGCCATTCGCTGCAAGGGAATGTGTCCGGAGGAGTCCGCGAAGGCGCAGCCATTCGATCGGCCGAAATCGTTGTCCTGGGCCATCTGGCGGTTGAGTTGGTAGCCCACCAGGGTGCCCGCGCGCACGATGTCGAACTCGCTCGTGGCTACGCCCTCGTCGTCGTAACCGATCGTGGCCAGCCCGTGCTCGACTGTGCGATCGCCGGTGATGTTCATGACCGGACTGCCGTAGGCCAGGCTGTTCAACTTGTCGAGCGTCGCGAACGATGTCCCGGCATAGGCGGCCTCGTAGCCCAGGGCGCGATCGAGCTCCGTAGCGTGCCCGATGGACTCGTGAATCGTCAGCCACAGGTTGGACGGGTCGATCACCAGGTCGAATCGGCCCGCCTCGACGCTCGGCGCCTTCACGTGCTCGGCCAGCAGGGCGGGCAGTTCGGCGATCTCGGCGTCGAAGTCCCAGCCGGTGCCGGTGAGGTATTCCCACCCGCGACCGGCCGGCGGCGCCACCGTGCGCATCGAGGAGAAGGCACCCGCACCACGGTCGACGTTGACCGCGGTGAAGTCCGGATGAACGCGCACCCGCTGCTGCGTGGTCATCGTGCCTGCGGTGTCGGCGTAGAACTTGTTCTCCAGAACCTGCACGAGGTGCGCGTCGACGTGATCGACACCGTCGGCGCTGAGCAGCCGCTCGGACAGCTCGGTCAGCCGGCCGGTGCGCTCAGGCTCGGGGACCTCGAACGGGTCGACGTCGTAGGCGGAGACCCAGGTGACGTCGGCGTACACCGGCTCCGGCGCGAGCACGACGGGCTCGGAGCTGAGCACCCGGCTGATCTTCGCGGTGGCCACCGCCTGGTCCGCCAACCGGGCAGCCGCCTCGGCGGTACGGGTGATGCCGCTGGCGAAGCCCCAGGCGCCGCCGTGCACGACGCGCACGGCCAGCCCGACGTCCTCGGTATCGGTGCTCGAGTCCAGGTGGGCATCGCGCAGGCTCAGGGTGCCGACCCGAATCCGCTCCAGGCGGAAGTCGGCGTGCTCGACGCCGAGCTCGCGGGCGCGGTTCAGCGCCGCCCCGGCGAGTTCGCGCCCGGGCAGCGCGAGGAAGGACGGGTCGATGTCGGGCATTGCTCGAACCTAGCTGGTCGTCGACGGTGAGCGGGCAGGTGACTGCACCCCAGAGGCCCCCGTGCGGTCCGGCCCCGCAACCAGCGTGCGGGCCGGTGTAGCTCAGCAGACCGACAGCCCGCCCTGATAGCCCTTCACGAAGGACTGAATACGCTGCAGGCCGGTGGTGCCGCGTGAGCCGTACGCCTTGTCCTGGCCGACGAGGCTGAGCATTGCCGAGGTCGCCTCGTCCATGTCCGGCGGAGACAGCGCGAACGCGTGCGATGTGCTCGTGCCGGCGACGTTGATGTCCTTCGCGTAAGCCCCGGTGTAGCAGCTCGCGGCGAGCAGGGCGTCCTTTCCGTCCATGGGACGGTTGAACAACTGGTGCCGCACGGCCATGCCCCATCCCACGGCGAACAGGGTGCCCAGCGCGAAGTCCGCCGGCTGGTGCTCCAGTAGCGAGACCTTGTGCGTGTCGCGACTGATGGTCTTGTCGTCCAGGCTGTTGTAGGCCTCAGACGCGAAGCTGTTGCTGAAGTAGACGGTGTTGTCGTCAGGGCAGTAGCCGAACTCGCTCGAGGTGTCCGAAGCGCACTTGGGGTGTTCGGCCTGCGCGATCTTGACATCGGTCCAGTTCTTGCCGATCAGCTGGGCGGCGGCCTTCCAGAACCGGTTCAGGTCGGGCTGCAGGCCGCCGGCGGTGCTGTCCGTCTTCGGATCGTTGGGGTTGATCACCTGCGCGAGGGTTTCGTTGCCTCCGGACTTGTAGTCGGTGTCGGTCACGAACGGGCGTTCGGTGAACTTGCGGTCGAAGTACTGCCTCGCATAACAGAACGTCGGTCCGTGCAGCAGTCCGTCGTCGATGGCGCTGAGCCGATCGAAGCCGTTGCCATGGGAGATGTCCTGCGGCGAGGAGGGGGTGGAGTCGCGCACCTGCAGGTAGCCGGTCAGCGCCTCGTCGACCTGCTCGGGCGTCGCCCGGAAGTGCGCTGTCTGGTTCTTCAGGATGCTGGCCAGGAAGGCCCCAGCCGCGCAGTCGGCCTGGGACTCGAAGTCGATCGTGGGCAGGTCCAGCTTGTAGTTCCCGGTGCGGAATTGCAACGCGTGTCCGAACTCGTGAGCGAAGGCGAGGGCGATGAGGAGCGTGCCGTACTTCTGGGCGAGGACGGGCACCAGGTGCGCCTGGGCGCGGTCCCACACGATCGAGTCGTCCACGAAACAGAAGAACGCGTTGTTGACGACGGCCTTGGCGCTGCGCGCGATGCAGCCGTCCTTCGCGGCGGGCCCGCTCACACTGCCCGTGTCGACGACCTGCTGCCCGTCGACGGAGAAGTAGCCGCCCTTGACCGGGGGTAACGAGGCACCATTGGCAATGCTCGGGTAGTTGACCTTCCAGAACGCGACGACGTCGCTGAGGCTGTTCTTCACCGTGGTGTCGAACTGGTTGCCGGAGTCGCCGACGACGGTCAGGTCGGCGTCGGCCGCAACCCGCAGCGACGGCGTGCCGTTGGTGACCGTGGAGCATGCGCTGAGTGCGAGCGTAGCTGCGGCGACAACGGCTGCCACCTGCATCGATCTGCCGAATCGCCTGTGCACGACGGCTCCCTCCGGTCGTCAAACCCTGGCGGCAGTCTAAGGCCGCCGGCGGTGGTGCGACATGGATCCCCCACCGAGTTTGGGACACTGTAATAGTGGGACGGCATTCGGCACCGGACGACGACGAGCCGTCCGACGCGCCTGCGGGTGCGCTCGTCGAAGTCGCTCACGGCCGCCACCAGAGCCCGGATGCCCAGGGGGACGCGCAGGCCAAGGCTGTCCGGGAGAGCGCGACGCACGGCGACCTGCGGCTGCTGCGGGAGCAACCCGGGCTGCGGGCGCGCTGCGCCGCCGCGGCGATCGTGCCGTTCCTGCTCTACACGGCGGCGTTGGCCATCATCGGCCGCACCGACGTCTACCTGTTGTGGGTGTGGATCCCGACCGTCCTCGCGGGAATCGCGGTGGGCGCCTTCCTCGACGCCGCGCACCGGCGCGAGCGCGACGCCGCCGCCGGCTGACGGCTCTGGCGAGGCACTCGTCACTACTTGTCGATGACGAAGCCCTGCTTGCCGGCGCCGTACGCGTCGACGTAGCCCACGATCTGGTCGTAGGCGTGCTGGTAGGTGGCGCGTTGGGGGGCCGGCGTCGTCGGGTCGGCGAGAGCCGCGGGCAGGTCGATCAGGCGCAGCTTCGGTGCGTCGTCCATCCACGTCGGGATGGCCTCGGCTCTGGTGATCTTGAACGTGTGCGGCGCCACCTCGGTGAACGTGAACTTCGGCATGATGCCCTCGCGGCTCTCGGCGATGGGGTCGGCATGGCGGGAGATCTGGTTTCCCATGCAGTAGATCACCCACTTGCCGTGGAGCTGCTCGCTCGGCTGCACCACGTGGGCGTGATCGCCGAGGATCACGTCGACGTCCGGCGAGGCCAGCAGCGCCGCGGCTTGGTCGCGCTGCTGCTGGGTGGCCAGGTGGTCGTACTCGGTGCCCCAGTGCAGCGACAGCACGACGATGTCGGCGCCGGCCTGCTTGGCGCGGCGTGCCGCGGCCAGGATCGTCGGCACGTCGGTGAGGTTGGCCAGCCACGGCTGTCCGGCCGGCAACGGGATGCCGTTGAAGCCGAACGCGTAGGCCAGCTGGGCGATCTTCACCCCGTTGCGGGTAGTGATGATCAGCGGCTGGGCGGCCTCTGCGGCGCTGCGCGCGCTGCCGGTGTGCTTCAGGCCGGCGGCGTCCAACTCGTCAAGGGTGCGCTTGACGCCGGTGTAGCCCTGGTCGAGGGAGTGGTTGGACGCCGACGTGCAGGACGTGTAGCCGACGCCCTTGAGCGCGGTGAGTACCTGGGGTGGTGCGTTGAAATTGGGCCAGCCGGCGAAGGGGCCTTGCGGCGGGGCGAGGGGCGTCTCCATCTCGCACGTCGCGAGGTCGACACCCTTGGTGGCCGCGGCGATGCCCGCATACATCGGCCCGAAGTCGTAGCCGGACCTGCCCTCGGCCAGAGCATCCGCATGGGCCTGTTCCCACAGCGGCGGGTGGATCAGGACGTCGCCCGAGCCGAGGACGGTCACGGTGCGCGCCGCGGTCCTGGTGGGCCTGGGCGCCGGCGCGGACTGGGTCGCGGCGGTATCGCGCGGCGGCGTGATCGTGACGATCGACGAGGGCGGCGCCGAGGTGCGCTTCGTCTCGGCGGACGGGCTCGTGCAAGCGCTCAGGACGACACCGGCCGCCACCGCGATCCCGAGTGCCCCCGCGCTGCGCCACGCCACGCGGGCACGCTACCGCGCCAGGCGGGGGGTGCGTGTTTTCCCCGCTGGTGACCGGTTGCGCGGGCGGAAACCGGTCACCAGCGGGGAAAACACCGGTGCCCCGGCGGGCAGGTCAGCCGGCGGCGGGCAGGTCTACGAGCTCCCCCAGGCGGGCGCGGTGCCGGGCCGCGGTGCCGAGCGCGATCGCGTCGGCCTTCGCCCGTTTGAGGTACAGGTGTGCCGGGTGCTCCCAGGTGAAGCCGATGCCGCCGTGTAGCTGCACGCACTCCTCGGCCGCCCGGACGGCGACGGGCGAGCAGTAGGCCTGTGCCAGCGAGGCGGCCACCGCGGCGTCCGGGTCGCCGTCGGCCACGCAGGTGACCGCGTAGCGCGCCACTGCCCGCGCCTGGGTGACCCCGGCCCACATGTCAGCCATCCGGTGTTTGAGCGCCTGGTAGGAACCGATCTGGCGGCCGAACTGGTAGCGCGTCAGTAGGTGCTCGACCGTCATCTCCAGGCATCGCTGCGCCAGGCCGAGCTGCTCGGCGGCCAGGAGTGCAGCACCGGTTGTGAGCGCAACCTGGACCGCACTCACGGCGTCTGCGCCCGAGGCGATCAGCTCACCTGGCGCTGCGTCGAACGTGACGTCGCACAGCGGACGGGTGAGGTCGAGCGAGCCGACGGCGTCGCGGCGGGTGGCGGCGGCGTCGACAACGAACAGCGCCGGTTCGTCGCCCACCAGGCAGGGCACGAGCAGCTGATCCGCGCTGCGGGCATCGGCCACGTCGCGCACCGTGCCGCTCAGCAGCCCGTCGCTGTGGCGGACCGCCGCGGGGAACGTGCCGGGCCCGCCGGGCCCAGTCGATAGCGGCATGGCCAGCGCCGCGGTCACCGCCGCGGAGGCGAGCCGCTTGACGAGGTCGTCGGCGCCGGCCCGGATCGCGAGCGCAGTGGCCATGACGGTGCTGCCGAGGAACGGCGTTGCGGCGACCGATCGGCCGAGCTCCTCGGCGACGACGGCGGTCTCCCGCCAGGACGCGCCCTGCCCGGCAGCTGACTCCGGCACCGCCAGGCCCGCGGCGCCGAGGTCGACGGCAAGCGAGCGCCACAGCGCCGGATCGTAGAGCTCGTCAGTCTCGGTTCGGGCCAGCACAGCCGGCCAGGGCGCACGGTCGGCGAGCAGGTTGCGCACGCTGGATCGCAGCTGCTCCTCGACGTCGCTGTACAGGAGGTCGCTCATCGGTCCACCCCCTGACTCGCCCCGAGTGGACAGTTACGCGTCCAGTGGGCACCTACACGTGACCGCTCGCGCAACAAGTGACCGCTCGCAGGGGACGGCGCACGGGACGTCGCAGGGGACGGGGAACGGGTTGGCGCTCTCACTTGGGCAGGTCCTTCCAGGCGACGGTCTTGTCGGCGCGGATCTCGCCCGGCAGGCCCAGGACCCGCTCGGCGATGATGTTGCGCAGGATCTCCGAGGTGCCGCCCTCGATCGAATTCCCCTTGGCCCGCAGGTAGCGGTAGCCGGGCGAGCGGCCCAGGAAGTCCACCGCCGCCGGGCGCTCGCTGCGCCAGGTATCGCCGGACCAGTCCTCGTAGCGCAGCCCCTCCGCGCCGAGGAGGTCCAGCTCGAATCCGGTGATCTCCTGGTTCAGCCGCGCGAAGGCCAGCTTGGCTGCTGACCCCTCCGGCCCGGGCGCGCCTACGGCCAGCTGCTGGCGCAGCCGCAGCCCGGTCAACCGGGTCGCCTCGGCCTCGACCCACAGCCGCATCAACTCGTCGTGCGCCGCCGCCGTGCGCAACTCCGGACGCGATCGCCAGGCGGCTGCGACCGCCGAGATGGCGCCGCTCTCTCGCGGAGCCGGGCCGCCTCCTATCGCGACCCGCTCGTTCATCAGCGTGGTCTGCGCCACCCGCCAGCCGTCGCCGATCTCGCCCAGCCGGTAGTCGTCCGGGATGCGCACGTCGGTCAGGAACACCTCGTTGAACTCTGCTTCCCCGGTGAGCTGGCGCAGCGGGCGCACCTCGACGCCGTTCGCGGACATGTCCAGCGCGAAGTAGGTCATGCCCTTGTGCTTGGGCACGTCCGGGTCGGTGCGGGTGACCAGGATGGCCCAGCGCGCCTCGTGGGCCTGCGACGTCCACACCTTCTGCCCGTTGACGACCCAGTCACCTCCGGTGCCGTCGCGCACCGCCCGGGTGCCGAGCGCGGCCAGATCGGAGCCGGCGCCAGGCTCACTGAAAAGCTGGCACCACACCTGCTCACCGGTCCACAGCGGCCGCAGCCAGCGCTGGCGCTGCGCGTCGGTGCCGTGGGTGAGGATGGTCGGCGCGGCCATGCCCAGGCCGATGCCGATTCGTCGCGGGTCATTGGTGGGAGCGGCGGCGCTTGCGAGTTCGGCATCGACGACCGCCTGTAGCGCGCGCGGCGCGTCCAGGCCACCGAGGCCGGCCGGGAAATGCACCCAGGCCAGGCCGGCGTCGAATTGGGCGCGCAGGAACTCCATGCGGTCGCCCCGCGGGTCCTGGGACGCCAGCAGTTGCCGTACCCGCCCGCGCAGGTCGTCCTCAGTGATGGTCATTCGACGCGGCTCTCCTTATTTCGCAAGGCGGTTCACCAGAACAGTAGGGCGAGCGATTCGGCGACAAGGGCTGGCTTGGCCTCGCCGTCGATCTCGACGGTGTGCCGGACGCAGATGCGCAATCCAGCATCGCCGGGCGTTGCGGTGAGCAGGTCGGCGCTGCTGCGCACCCGCGCCCCGACGCGCACGGGTGTCAGGAACCGCACCCGGTCCAGCCCGTAGTTGATCGACATCCGCACCCCCTCGATCGCGATGATCTCCGCCGAGAACGCTGCGAGCATGGCAAGGCTGAGGTAACCGTGGGCGATGGTGGCGCCGAAGGGCCCCGCGACGGCACGTTCCGGGTCGACGTGGATCCACTGATGGTCGTCGGTGGCATCGGCGAAGAGGTCGACCTGTTGCTGCGTGATCGTTCGCCACGCGCTTTCGCCGAGGTGCTCGCCGCTTGCCGCTTCGACCTCGGCCGCCGAGGTGAACTTCCGCATGAGGCCAGACTGTACCGACCAGTCGGTCCGCTGACGAGGGGACGGTCCTGAACCAGGGCCGTACGGGAGGTATGCGGGGCCCGAGCGGCGGGACACGAGATCAGCGATGCCGACCTCGACGAACTGCGCAATGTCTGCCGGTGCTGCAGGTACTTGCGGCCCGCGAGGCGATCAAGGCGGGCGCTCAGAAGATCTACCTCGACGCCCCCGGAAAAGGGGACTCCCGCGGCACCCGAGTCGCCGGCCGGGGCGGCGAGCCGACCGGAACGCGGCCCCGGGTCGCTGTAATCGGGAACGAGCGAGGCCGCGCCCCACCCAGGCGACGATCGAGACCCCCGAACCCTACCGGCGTGGAGCAATTACGGGCACTGATCTCCGGCTACCTGAGTGAACCTAAATCTTCCAAGGACATAACCGACTGTCAAGGCATTGGGCCAAAGTGGCATCAATCCATCGTCCGGCCAGGCCTGCTGTCGGTGCCGGCTTCTAGTCTCGCGGGATGACAGCTGCCGCTCTCGCCGCCGAACTGCGGCTCCTGCACGATGCCCCCGAACCGCTGATCCTGGTCAACGTATGGGACGTGGCAAGTGCCCGGGTCGTCGCCGCTCTGCCGGGCTGCACCGCGATCGCCACGGCCAGCCACTCGATCGCTGCGGCTCACGGCTACGACGACGGGGAGCAGATCCCGCTCGAGGTCATGATCGATGCCATCGCGCGCATCGCCGCGGCCGTCGACCTGCCCGTCAGCGCCGATCTCGAAGCCGGCTACGGCGACGCGGGAACCACGGTGCGCCGCGCGATCGCCGCCGGCGCGGTGGGCGGCAACATCGAGGACGCCATGGCGCCGCTGGACCATGCTGTCGCCGCCGTCGAAGCGGTGGTGCGGGCCGGGGATGCGGAAGGCGTGCCGTTCGTGCTGAACGCGCGCACCGACGTCTTCCTCCAACCGGGCGAGCGCAGCCCCGACGAGGTCGTAGCCGAGGCGGTGCGGCGCGGGCGGGCGTTCCTCGACGCCGGCGCAGCGTGCGTGTTCGTGCCCGCCCGGCTGGACACCGTGACGGCCGCCCGCCTGGTCGATGGCATCGGACTGCGCAAGGTCAGCGTGATCGCCGTGCCCGGCGGTGCCACGCCGAGCGAGTTCGGCGCGCTCGGGGTGGCGCGGGTCTCCTTCGGTCCGTGGACCCAACGCGCGGCGCTCACCGCACTGGCCGACGTCGGCGCCGACCTGCTGGCCGGTGGGCCGCTGCCGGCGGGCGTTCGTGCAGTCAGCTGAGCCGGGCGGCTAGGCGTACTCGGCCACGACGTCGGTGATCGACGACATCGCGGGCACCACCGACAAGGAGTGACAGATGGCAGATACTGAGCGGCAGACCGCCAGGGGCAAGGTGCTCTGGCATTTCACGATGTCGCTGGACGGGTTCGTCGCGGGGCCGAACCATGCCATGGACTGGATGACGGGGTTCTCGGTCCGTCCCGGGCTCGTCGAGCAGTACGCCGAGACAACCGGCGCCGTGCTGGGAGGTCGGGATGGCTTTGATGCCTACCCCGATGTCAGCGGCATCTACGGCGGTGCGTGGCAGGGGCCGGTGTTCGTCCTCACACACCATCCCGAAGACGCTCAGCCCGCCGACGGTGTGACATTCCTGATCTGCGATGTGGCCGAGGCGCTACGGATCGGGCTGGCGGCCGCCGGCGGCAAGAACCTGGAGGTCTTCTCGGCCACGATCGGCCGACAGCTGCTCGAGCGCGGACTGATCGACGAGATCGACCTGCACATCGCGCCGGTGCTGCTCGGCGACGGGATCCGGCTGTTCGACAACCCGGGGGGCGCGCCCGTCCGACTCGAGCTTCTCAACGGCGATGATCACTCGGCCACAGTGAACGTGCGGTATCACCCGGTCCTCGCCAGGTAGTCATTAGCCGGTGCTCAGACACACGATGCCGTTCCTTTCGGACCGGCACGCTGTTGCAGGGTGCCGGACCGGAACGCTGCGCACGGTGCCCGGGCGCGGGATTGCCGCTCCAGCACCGGCAACGGCGCGGAATCGATGTGACGGCGAACCACTCGCACTACCCGCCGAAGGTGGGGCTAGCGTAGTTGTGACAGGACGGCCTGGTCCGCCGGTGAGTGCGAGGCGTGCATGATCAAATCTGACGGCTTCTCCGACACCCACATCGAGCAGTTCCGCCGATGGCAGCGGGTGTCCTTCGAGGTGCTCGGCGATGTGGCCGACCAGCTGGTACCGGGCATGACCGAACGCGACGCCACCCGCCTGGCCGTGCGCACGTTTGCCCGCGAAGGAGCCCGGCGCTACTTCCATCCGCCCGTTGCGTTGTTCGGGCAACGCACCGCGCTGCCCGAACCGTGGACCACTGAGGACTTCTACCCCACCGACTACGAGCTGCGCGACGGCGACGCGATCATCATGGACGCCTCGCCGATCTTCGACGGGTTCGTCGTCGACACGTCCATCTCGCGCGCCGTCGGCCCGCAACCTGGACACGCCAGGTTGATGGCCGACAACCTCACCTACCGCGACCGTGTGCTGGCGGCCGTGCGGGCGGGCGCGACCTGCCGTGAGATCGCACTCGACGTTGATCACGACCTCACCGCGCGCGGTTACCAGAACCGCCACGGCAAGCATCCCGAGGCGGTGCTCGGCCACCAGGTGGTGCAGCTGCGCGACTCCGGGACACTTCCGGACACCCCGATCGAGCCGTTCGACGCCGTCGTGCTGGGCTGGTTCATCAAGGGTATTGCCAGCGCGCACACCGACGGTTCGATGCCACCCACGTGGAACGACCAACCGCTGTGCAACCACCGGGCCGCGTCCGGACTGTGGGCGGTAGAACCGCACATCGCCCTGGGGGGTACCGGCGTGAAGTGGGAGGAGTTGCTGGTCGTCGACGGCCGCGATGCCTACTGGCTCGACGACCAGGTGCCACACCTGACCGGAGCGCCCGCGGCCGGCTAGCCACGTTGACCACTAGCCTGGCCAGGTGCCCGGTTGGAGCTCCGCCGCCAGCCGACGCCGGATGGACCGCCTGCGCGAGGCGCGGATCCGCGGGGGGCTGCTGTCGGTCGAAGAGGCGGCCGCGCTCTCGACGGTCGGGTTCGAGCCGGTCTGCGAAGTGCTGGGCGCTGTGGCGAACAGGGTCGGCACGCGCGGGTTCTACACGCCAGCGGCGCGCCCCCAGTTCCTCATGCCGAGGTTGGCGTCATCGGACTACCGGACCTACACGAGCAGCAT
This sequence comes from Pseudonocardiales bacterium, assembly GCA_003243915.1. Taxonomy (GTDB): domain Bacteria; phylum Actinomycetota; class Actinomycetes; order Mycobacteriales; family Jatrophihabitantaceae; genus QHCC01. Next base: position 12,317 of record QHCC01000184.1, read on the forward strand.
GAGGACCGTCGCCGTCGGCGTCCCGCAATCAATCCTCGCCCTCAAGGCCGGCTACCGGACGGCGCTGAGCCGCCTGACCGCCGAGGCAAGTGCTGCCGGCGCTGACGGGGTCGTCGGCCTGACGATCCAGCGCACGGTGCTGGCGCTCGGCGAGTTCCCGGTGTGGACCTTCCTGGCGATCGGCACGGCGGTGCGATCCGTCGGCCGCGTGCATGCGGCCAACCCGTTCACGACCGACCTGTCCGCGGCGCAGACGGCGGCGGCCATCCGCGGCGGCTGGCTTCCGGTGTCCTACCTCTTCGCTCCGTGCCGGGCGATCCGGGCGGTCGATCCGGTGTCGTCGGGCCAGCGCGCGCGGGCGGCCCCGAACGGGGAGATCGACGCCTACACCGACCTCGTCACCTCGTGCCGCAGGCAGGCCCGGGCCGATTTCACCCGGGCCGCCGCAGCGGTCCACGCCGACGGCGCTGTGCAGTCGTCGATGACGCTCGATCTGCACGTGCACCCGCGAGACGTCGGCACCGCGCAGGTGACGATCACCGGCACCGCGCTGGCCCGGTTCCGAGCCCGCGGCGTCCGGCCGCACGCCCTGACGATCATGCCGCTGAAGGCAGGAGTCCATTGACCGGCGTCGAACCCGATCCCGTGTGGTTGTCCGAGGCCGCCCTGCGCCGGCTGGCCGAGCTGCGCGCGGGGCCAGGTGAGGGCACCGGCCTGTTCACCTCCGACTTGTCGGTCAACGAGTTCCTGCTCGTGCGCGAGGCGGGGTTCCGGCCGGTGGGTTTGGTCCTCGGTTCGAGCATCTATCACGTGGGGATCCAGCTGCGCCGGTGGACCGCCAACCAGGAGCTGGAGAAGCTCTCCCAAGCCATGTACCACGCCCGCGAACTCGCGATGACCCGGATGGAGGCCGAGGCCGACCAGCTCGGCGCGGACGGGATCGTGGGCGTCCGCCTGGAGATCGACTTCAAGCAGTTCGGCAGCCACCTGGCCGAGTTCATCGCGATAGGCACTGCGGTCGTCGCCGACGCGCCCCCGCCGGAAGGCGGCGGGTGGCGCAACAACCGCGATCTGCCGTTCACCTCCGATCTGAGCGGGCAGGACTTCTGGACGCTCGTGCAGGCCGGCTACGCGCCCCTGGGCATGGTCATGGGCAGCTGCGTCTACCACGTCGCCCATCGCAGCGCGGCGCGGACGATCGGCACGTTCGGCGTGAACACCGAGATCGCGACGTACACCCAGGCGCTCTACGACGCGCGCGAGCTGGCGATGACCCGGATGCAGAACGAGGCCGAGCAGCTCGAGGCCGAGGGCATCGTCGGGGTCCAGCTGAACAACCTGGCCCACACCTGGGGCGGGCACACCACGGAGTTCTTCGCCATCGGCACCGCCGTGCGGCCGCTGCGCGCCGACCACGTGATCAACAAACCGACACTGGTCCTGCCGCTCACCGATCCACGCTGAGGGCGCCCGGCGGCTTCGTCAGGACGAGACCGCGTCCCGTGCGGCGGTGAGGGCGACGCTGACATCCTCGCGGGCACCGTCGCGACGTACGGTCTCGCGCACCAGGGTGGCGAGCGTCGCCGGCAGGGTCGCGGTGGGCACCGGCGTCCGGCTCAGGACCACACCGCCGACGACGCGTTCGCGCACGACCGGCTTGGCGAATCGGACGACATCGTCCCCGCCGCTCACCCAGGGCGCGGTTGCCGCGCGAAGCAAGCCGCCACTGCGCCCGGGGTCGACCGTCAGCCCGGGTACCCGCGTCAAGAGGTCGAGCAGGCCGGTCAGGCCGAGGTGTTCGCGCACCGCCGCCAGCACGGCCGCGACCTGCTCGGGAACGAGGGGATCGACGAATCCGTCGGGCAGGTCGCCGTTCATCGTGGCTCGCTCCCGTCGCCGCAGACCGCGCAGCCCACCCTAGTGTCCCGCGAGGGAAAGTATGTTCACCGCTCGCGGCGCCCAGGCGGCGCCTCGCTGCGTTGTCGTCGTCGGCCGTACGACACCGGTATGGCCGACCTCGTCCGGGTTGCGATGCATCCGCCCGATCACCGCAGCCGGCAAACGACTTCCCTCGTTGGACACGAGCGTCGGATCCGCACGGCGCGGCTCGACGGGCGCCCCGCGGTAGACCTCAGGGTGATCTGCATGATCGACACGCCGTCAGCATGGCTGTGGGCGGGCTGCCAGGATGTTGATCAAGCCACGCAGTGAGCGCCGGCGCGCGCGGCACCACTGCCGAGGTGATGCTGGCGGCATCGACTGGCCGCCACCTCAGCCACCTCAGCCAACTCAGCCAACTCAGCCGGCGAAGCGAACGTGCGTACCGAGCGCCCGGACGCCAGCCGGCACACTCACGCCGAGCAGGTCAGCCAGGGCTCGGCTGCCGGCTGGGGTCACCGCCACGGCGCGGTGCTCCGGCGAACGGCTGATCCAGTCGCGTTCGACCATCTGGCGACAGAGAACTGCGCCGAGGACGCCCCCGAGATGGGGCCGGCGCTGTGTCCAGTCCAGGCAGGTGCGCAGCAGCGGGCGGGACCGGCGAGCCTGGACGGCGTCGTCACCGGCCAGGTCGACGAACCACGCCCGGCCGGCCGGGGTGAGGGCCAACCCGTCACCGACCGCGATGAGCTCGGCGTCGACCAGGCCGTCGAACAGCGCGACCCCGAGGGCGCCGGCGAGGTGGTCGTAGCAGGTTCGGGCGGCGGCGAGCCGGTCGCCGGCCCGGACCGTCCGCAGCGAGCGGGGCTGTTCGACCTGGCCGACGGCAGCAGCGAGGTCTTCGACGAGCTGGGCGATCTCGGGGCCGGCGAGGCGGAGGTAGCGGTGGCGTCCCTGCCGTAGCTCGGTAAGCAGCCCCGCTTCGACGAGCCTGGACACGTGCTCGCTGGCAGTGGAGCGTGCCACGCCGGCGTGGCGAGCGAGCTCGCCGGCGGTCCAGGCCCGCCCGTCGAGCACGGCCAGGCACATCGCGACACGGCTGCGCTCGGCGAGCAGGCCGGCGAACCGGGCTACCGACTCGGCGTCGATCATCACGGTGAGACCCTTCTCTCTCTGTGCGGCGGGCTGTGCGGCGGGCGGTCAGCGGCGCCTAGTGAGGGCCACCCCAGCTAGCGCGAGCAGGCCGCCCACCAGGGCCAGCGCCGCGGGCGCTTCGCCGAGAACCGGCCACGCCACGACGATCGTCAGCGGCGACACCAGGTAGGTCGTGACTCCCAGACGGCCGGCGTCCATGCGCGAGAGTGCGTACGCCCAGGTGCCGAATGCCACAGCGGTCGGCACCAGCCCCAGGTAGATCACTCCGGCGATGCCGGCGCCGGAGGCGCGGTGGGTGTCGTGCACGAGCTGGCCGGCGAAGGGCAGGCAGGCCAGCGCGCCGACGGTGCAGGCCAGCTGCGTCACCTGCAGGGCGGGCAACCGGCGCAGCGCCGGTTTCTGCGCCATGATCCCGATCGCCCAGGTAGCGGCAGCCAGCAGGCACAGCAGCACGCCGACCAGGTCAGCCGAGGACGAGCGGGTACTCGCGGCAGCAATGAGCACCGCCCCGGTGAACGCCACGCCCGTCCCCACCAACAGCCAGCGCGGGAAACCTTCGCCGAGCAGCGCGCCGGCCAGCAGTGCGATCAGGATGGGACCGACACTGATGAGCATCGCGGCAGTGCCGGCGTCCAGGCGTTGCTCGGCGGCGTTGAGCGCGACGTTGTAGACAGCGAACCAGGCCACCCCGCAAACGCAAACCAGCGCCCACTCCCGCCCGCTCGGTCGCACCCACGCGCGCCGGGCCAGCACGGCCGCAGTCAGCGCCAGGCTGCCCACGGCCAGCCGGCCCAGCGCCAGTGCGCCGGGGCTGAAGGAGTAGCGCACGCCGCGGATGGCAACAAAGGCCGACGCCCACGCGACCATGGTCACCAGCACCGCGGCCACAACGGCACGTGTCGCGCCTGGTGGCGGGCTCGGGATCGCGGTGTCCGCCGCCACAGGGGTCGTCATGCCTGCGACGCTACGGGCGGAATCGTTCGGTCGCCGCCGGATTATCCGTTCACCCCTTCCCCCGCTTGCGCGCCCGCGCGCCGACTCGTCCGCCGGGGGTGACGTTCTCGTCGAGGAACTGTTCGTAGGTGATGGTGCCGACGGCGCGCTCGGGTGTCAGATGCCCGCCGCGTCGGTAGGCACGGGCGACCTTGCCTGCCAGCGGCAGCGGCATGAGTATCGGCCAGCGCCCGTTGGCGCGCAGGAAGGCGCGCGCCAGGTCGGTTAACGCGCGCACCTGCGGCCCCCCGATGTCTGGCACCCGGCCCGCAGCCGGTTCCCCGGCGAGCCCGGTCAGCCGATCGGCGACCTCCCGGACGTCGATCGGCTGGACGCTGATCCCGGCCGGGACGACAACCAATGGGGTGAAGTGCTGAGCGGCGAACACCCGGGTGACGAGGTCGTGGAACTGGGTGGCGCGCAGGACGGTCCAGGGCAACCCGCTTCCCGCGACGAGCTCCTCGACCTCGAGTTTGGCTCGGTAGTAACGCAGTGGCACCTCGTCGACGCCCACGATGGAGATGTAGATCAGGTGTGGCTGACCGCCGCGCTGAGCAGCTGCGATCAGGTTCTGCGCTGCCTCGACGTCGCCTCGCCCGTTCGTGGTGGCGCAGTGGATGATCACGGTCACGCCGGCCACCGCATCACCGACGCCGGCTGCGGTGCTCAGGTCACCGGTCACCGACGCGTGCCGCCGGACCTCGTCGGCGCCGGGTGGACGACGGCTGAGCACGCGCACGTCGTGCCCGGCGTCGACCAGCCGCTCGACAACCGCGCGGCCGAGGGTGCCGGTGCCGCCGGTCACCAGGATCGTTTCGGTCATGATCGTTCCTTCAGGTCAGGCGCCGCTATGGATTCGGCGGCGTGCGCGTCAGCCATTGAGAACCGGCCGGCCGCGCGAATGTGACAGTGCGGTGGGGTGGTCGCTGGGCGAAACGTAGCTTGTCGGGGCCGATGAGGATGCCTACGCCGGTTCGGCCGTCAGCTATCCCGGGCACCAGCACAGCGACCAGTGTCGTCCCTGATCAGCCGAGCCGGCGCCGATGACATCACAGCACGCGCTTTGCCGGGCGCATCAGCTGAGGGTCGTCCGGGCGGGATTCGGCGGGGACGCGATTGCCTGGCCGATGGGGCGGTAGTGGCTCTGCCGCCCAATGTCGCGGGCCGCTCCAGAGGGCCGGCGGTGCATCGATCATGCGGGCCAGCGCATACAGGACCGGCTCGTAGTTGACGCGCCAGCCGCGAAAATGCGGCCAGGCCTGCTCGGCACTGACCTCGACCGGGTACCCGACCGATCGCAGCATGGTGACCGCCCCGGCGAAGTCGTCGAAGCTCAGCTCGATCTCCGTGTCGGGGTCGGCGTCCTCGATGACGGGCATCCCGGTCGCCTGCGCGATCTGGTTCAGGCAGGAGAACCCCATCCGGATCACCAGGCGGGCCCGCAGCGCGGGCACGATGGACGGGCTCAGCGCCAGCTGCAGGGCGGCGGCGTCCATCACGCTCAGCAGCGAGATGAGCCAATTGGCCTCCGGTCGCGGGGAGCGCAGCCAGCACAGTGTCAGGTAGGTGCTGTGTGATTCGGCTACCTCGGCCGACCACCGCTCCCAGGTCCGGTAGAGCTCGGCCAGCTCGGCGGTGCCGTCGAGTGTGCTGAGGCCGAATCGCGTGCGGGCCAGTAGTTCGGGCCCCCAGGCCGGTGCCCCGGCCCGCGATACGAGCAGGGTCACCTCTGCCTCGCGTCGGTTGAACGCGGAGTACAGCGTCGGCAGGTACCCGATCTGCAGCGCGACGACGACCAGGCCGGAGAACGCTGCGACGTACACGATCGCCGTGCTCGACGTGTGGGTGGGGGCGGAATAGCCCAGCGTGAACAGGGCCGATCCGGCCTCGGTGAACGCCGGTCCGACATGCCCGTGCTCGAAGGGCAGCAGCATCAGTGCGTAGGAGACGTCGAACAGCGCGACCCAGCTCACCAGCCGGAGGAACAGCGACATCGGGGCCTGCCAGGCCAGCACCCGGTCGCGCGCGCGGTAGCCACGCAGCGGGCGGCAGATGAGCGCGAAGATCCGGAACGTCCCGAGGCCGGAGTACTTCGAGATCCGGCTGCTGATCGGACGGGGCACGATCAGCGTCCCGATCACACTCATCCACGTCGCCAGAACCAGGACGAGACCGAGGACGAAGGCGAGCCCCTGCACGGCCGCAGGAACTGCGGCGCCGGCAGACGCGGCGGGCGGTGGGTTGGTCACTCGATACTCCACAACTGAATCACGCGTGCGTTGCAGCGCAGCACGCCCTCGTGCAGCGATGGCCGCTGGTCCGCACAGAGTGTGACACCTTCGCCACCGACGTCCGGCCCGCGCAGGCGGCAACGCAATCGGCCATGACCGAGCCAAGCGCACGTCACCGACGAGATGATCTTCATCTACGATCGTCCGCGGCGCACCTGGACCGCGACTCGCTGGGCCCGCCGCCGCCGGGGCCGGCCCGGTGACTCCCCGCGTCTGAAAGCCCACCTGAGCTCCTGCAGCGATGCACGGACATCGGAAAGAAGGATCTCGCCATGCGACGCAGCCGTGTTGCCGCATTCGGACTTGCCGCGACCCTCGCCCTGTCGGCGGCGGCATGCGGTCACGCTGCGAAACACCATCAGGGGGCCCAAGCCCTGCTCGTCTGCAATGCCAGCACCAGCCCATGCCCGAAGGAGACGAAGTTCGCCACCATCCAGTCCGCGGTGAACGCTGCGCACCCCGGTGACTGGGTGCTCGTCTGGCCCGGGATCTACCACGAGAAGGCCGACGGCAGCGCCGGGGTTCGCATCAGCACCCCGAACATTCATCTGCGCGGCCTTGACCGCAACCTCGTCGTCGTCGACGGCAGCAAGGGGGGCACTGCCACGCCGTGCCCCGCGGCGGCCGGCGCTCAGGACACCACACCGCGCGACGGGATCCTGGTGGCCAATGCCGGCGGGGTCTCCATCGACAACCTGACCGTGTGCAACTACCTCTCGGACGCGCACCTCAAGCACGGCAACGAGGTCTGGTGGAACGGCGGCGACGGCACCGGGCACATCGGGATGACCGGCTACGCGGGCTCCTACCTCAGCACCACGAGCACCTACGTCGGCACGCCGGGTGTCACCGGCGCCGGGCAGTACGGCGTGTTCGTGTCCAACGCGGTCGGACCGGGACGCATCAGCTACTCCTACGCGGCGAACATGGCCGACTCAGGGTTCTATCTGGGGGCCTGCCGCAACGTGTGCGGCGCGGTGCTCGACCACGTCCACGGCACCAACAGCGCGCTGGGTTTCTCCGGCACGAACGCCGGCGGTTACGCGATCCGCAACTCCGAGTTCGACCGCAACCGCGCGGGCGTGGTCCCCAACTCGTTGAACAACGACGACGCACCGCCCCCTCAGAACGGCAGCTGCCCGAACGACCCGGCGAAGTCATGCACGTTCATCGAGGACAACTTCGTGCACGACAACAACAACCCGAACGCGCCGGCCTCGGACCTGGCCGCCGCGATCGGCGCCGGGATCGAGTTGTCCGGCGGGCAGTTCGACACCGTACGCAACAACCACATCAGCAACCAGGGCAGCTGGGGCGTCGTCATCCACGACTACCCGGACGACTCCAAACCCCCCGCGGTCGCCCACTGCGAAGGCGGCATCAAGGTTCCAGGGCTGTGCCTGTTCGCCGCCAAGGGCAACCTGGTCACGGGCAACACCTTCACCGCCACCGGGTTCTTCGGCAACCCGACCAACGGCGACCTGGCCAGCCAGGCGGGTGCGACGCCGCACAACTGCTTCAGCGCCAACCACGACACCGGCGCAAAGCTGACCTCCGACCCGGCCACGATCGCGCTGATGAACGCCACGCCGTGCGCCGGGGACGGGATCGGCGATTCGCGGGCACTCGTCGGGCAGCTCGAGTGCGCCGCCGATCCGGCCAGCTGCGCGGTCGCCGGGTCGCACTACCCGAAGCACACCCGGACGGTCGCGGTGCCGCTGACGCATCAGCAGACGATGCCCGAGCCGTGCCAGGGCACGCCGGCCAGCGCGTTCTGTGGCAGCCAGCGCTACAGCGGCCCGCACAGTTAGACCGGCTGCTAGACCGGCCGCGACCCCCGGTACCGCGTGCCGCAAGCACCTTCGAACGACGCGCGACAGACCGACCTAGTGCCGCGACACTAGTTCGCCCCGAAGCGGTCGATGCCGAGTTCGGACAGTTTCCACAGCTGGGCGGCGCTGTGGGTGTCGGGCTCGAGCACGACCGCGGTGTGGTCGGTGACCGAGCCGCCGGCCCGGGTGAGGACCATGCTCGACTTCACGGCGGTGTAGATCTCGTAGTAGCCGTTGCCCGCCGGCCGGACGTTCCAGCGCTGCCAGGCCTTGCCGTTGCAGCCCCATTGATGGCTCTGCACACCGGCCTTGGCGGTGGACGTCGTGGCGTCCAGGCACATTGCGTGGTTGCCGCCGATGTTGAGGGTGTAGTTGCCGTCCGAGCGCAGGTTGGCGACGAACTCCTGGTTGACCACGCCCGCGACGTGCGACATCTGCAACAGCCGGCCGTCCTGGTCGTCGCCGGAGTGGGTGGCACCGGCGATGTCGAGGGCCTGGGTGGTGCCGGGGGCGGTGATGCGCAGCCAGCGGCCGTCACGCAACCGGTCGGTCCAGTCCGCGCCCGGTGTGAGCGGGTCGAGTTCGGCCGCTCCTGTTCGGTCGGCGGTGCAGTAGCCCTCGGTCATGGCGGGCTGCTGGAAGAAGCCGGCCAGGCAGGCCCCTTCTGCGGTGTAACCGGCCACCCGCGGGTGGTAGGTCTGGCGGACCATGTTCTCGCACAGCGTCCCGGTTACGACGGTGACGTACCACGGCAGGGTGATCTCCTGGTCGCAGCCGTTGCGGGCCTGCTCGGAGTAGTCGATGACGTCACCGTTGGCGTACTCGTTGCTCGAGTTGGCCGAGCGAGCGCAGACCTCCTTGCCGTAGGTGACGCGCCGCTGGTCCAGGAACCGCACGCCGGGGACCGACTCGGCGACCTGGCGCATGCCGTCGTCGAGGGCGGGCACGACCAGGTCGTGTGCCCAGGCGAGGTCTTCCACGGTGATGGGGCAGCCGTCGTTGACCTGCGAGAAGACGTCGTCGTTGCGGACGTCTGGAGTGACCGGCGTGAAGTAGGACTGCAGCACCAGCTGGTAGTCGCCGTCGGCGTAGCCGTCCGCGCGCATGGTGTTGCGCAGGTCGCTCAGCACGTTGGTGATCTTGGGCTTGACGACGGCCACTCGCCGCTGGATCTCCGGAGTGCCGATGTCGTTGCGGCAACCCGGGCCGCTCAGGAAGTTGTTGATGCAGTCGAACACGAGCGGTTCGAAGTTGAAGTCGTCGTTCGCCCCGATCTGGACGACGACCATCTTGATGTCGTACTGGGTGGCCAGGACCTTGAGCTGAGCGTCCTGCTTGGGCTCGCCGAAGTCGCCGCTGCCCGGTCCGTTGACCGCCAGGAACGCGGGGTCCGAGACCAGGTCACCGGTGTCGGCGCCCGAGCACGCGACGTTCAGCGCGGTCAGGCCGAGCCCGGTGTCGTAGATCTCGGTGCGGTGGCTGCGGTGGCAATAGTTGACGGGGACGGTGGGGTGCTTGTCGCCGCCCTGGTCGGTGCCGGGGTCGTAGGCGTCGTGGGTGTCGGTGCCGGCGCCTTCCCCGGAGATCGCGCTGTCGCCGAGCGTGATCATGGCCGCCGGCAATCCGGCGTGGGCGCTGGCGGGCTGCGCGTGCGGTGTGGCAGCGTTCGCGGGCGCGGCAATGAGGCCCCCGCCGAGCACGGCGACGAAGGCCGCCGCGACGGCGACGGTCCCAGATCTACGGCGGCTGATGCGGATCATCCTGCGTCCCTCCCGGGAATCGACGCGCGTAACCGGCGGCGCGGTGCTGAAAACGTAGAGCACGATTGTCGGCTTTGTCCATGAAGTGACTAGCTAACGGAGTTCACCTCGCGGAACCGGCCCAACATGGTGGTCACACAGCGTCTAGGCCCGTATTACGATCTGTCGTATCATCGTCATATGGCCGTGGTAAATTTCAGGACCGATGAGCGGGCTGAGCGCGCACTTGCGGAGTTGACCGCAGACGGGTCCACCGTGTCCGATGCGATTCGGCAGGCGCTGGTCGACGCAGTTCGGCTGCGCAGGCGGGAACAGATGCGCCGAGAGTCTCTGGAGGCCGGCGCCGATCCGGCTGATCTCGGGGAGAGTCGGCAGGTACTCGCGGAAATGGGCGAGCTGCGTGCGTGGTGATGTCTATCGTCTGCAGGCACCCCGTGGCGCTCGTGGTAGCGAGCAGCGCGGGTCGAGGTACGCGGTTGTCGTGCAATCCGACGACCTACTGCTGTCCACCATCCTGGTAGCGCCCACGTCACGGTCAGCGCCGCCGCGCGTCTTTCGCCCGACGATCACCATCGGACCTGAGCAGACGCAGGTGCTCATCGAGCAGACCGCCGCGGTAGCGCCGCAGCGCCTCGGTAACCTCGTCGGGCACGTCAGCCGCACCGAACTGGAAGAGATCAACAAATCGCTGCGCCTGGCGTTGGAACTCGACTGAACGAACATCATCTTGATTCGGCGAAGGCACCGACAACTGGAGGACGCCGCCTCGTCTGCACATTGCTGATGACGATGCCGACCTCAATGCGGTCGCAGATCCGGATGGCCCGCACCACGTCGTCCGAAGGCGAGCGCCAGGCCACGCCAGAGCCTGTTCAATCGCCCCCTCATCGGTACGAGCGTGCGCACTGTCGCCGGCATCAGCTTGCCTTGGCAACTCCGCGTTCAAACGCCCGCTCGCCGGATGCGGACTGCGCGATCTTGAGGTGCGACGGCGGCCCGCGACGTGCCATGATCCTGCGCAGTCGCCGCAAGGTGTTGGCCATCGATCTCGAGGAGAGGTCTCCGTGAATTTCGGTCAGGCAGTACAGAGCGTCCTCAGTCAGTATGTAGGTTTCTCCGGCCGCGCACGCCGCTCGGAATACTGGTGGTTCTTCCTCTTCAACATGATCATCGCGATCGCCGTGTCGATCGTCGACGCAGCGATCGGTTCGATGATCCTCGGCATTGTGGTCACCTTGGTCCTGCTGCTTCCCGGCATTGCGGTGACCCTCAGACGGTTGCACGACACGGGCCGTACCGGGTGGTGGATCTTTATTGCGGCTGTCCCGATCATTGGAGCGGTCGTTTTGATCGTCTTCGCGTGCCAGGACAGTCAGCCGGGTGACAACCAATACGGTCCTTCACCCAAGTACGGGTCTTCGGCCTACGGCGGCGCCGCTCCGCAGCGGAACGGCGGCGTCTGACTCCATCGCCGGGCATGGCTTCCGAGGAGGGCCTGGGCTGCCCTCGATCCATCCTGCCTCGAACCAAACCGCCTATCCGCTACCGCGCACGATCGGCAAGCGGGGCCGTTACTCGAATCGACTTCTCTGCCTTGCGGATCTGTCGGGCTGCGGTCTGCCCCAGCGGTTCGCCGTGGTGACGAGCTTCAACGTCTCGGAGGTACGGCAGGGCGTCGCTGGATCCAATGTTCGCCCGTAGGGCGCCCATCGCGTGCAACGCGACGTCTTCGTCGGTGAGCAGCGCGATGAGCACCGATTTCACGTCGGGCGATCGTTTGAACCGGGCGAGCGAGAAGACCACCATCTGCCGAGCCCGTCCATAGCCGGGATCTCTGACGATCTGCAGCAGCAGCGGAAGTTCTTGGATGCGGGCAGCACTGGACATCGAGTCGCCCAGGCCCCAACTGGTGGCGTCATCCACTGTCGCCAGTCGAACGAAAGCCGCGTGCAGTTGCTCGAAGGCCGCGGGGCGCGCCCACGGACGACGCAAGTGACCGGCCACCGCATTGATGAGCTTGCGGTCAGTCAGCGTCGGGAGCAACTCGATGAGTACCGGCATCGCGGCGCGCTCGTCCAGGTCCGATGGGCGAAAGAACTCGACGTTGCTGACGAAGCGACCTAAGTCAGCCGCCCCGGGGACTCCACGAGCCGTCAGTGTGGCGCGCGTCGTCTCCCACTCGTCCACGCGCTCGATTCTGGCACTCTTGCCACCGCTCACGACAGAGAAGAGACGTGCTGCACGTCGCTGCAGGACGTGGGACGTGGGACGTCCGACTGATGCGCTGCGGGCCTGGTGTCGCAGGTCGAGCACCTGGACAGCGCCCATGAGCGTGATCTTCGATCGGGACGCGGCGACCTGGATCGCACCCCGCAAGATGACTCTGGTCAAACTGTCAGACTGCGCGCTACTCGCGCCAGATGCGGATGAGTTCAGGAAGGCCAGCGGTCCCAGCCCATTCGTTCGCGGACTGCCCTGTACCACGCCACCTGCGCAGGCTGTGCCGGACACCCACGATAGGAACACCAACTCCGATCACGAGCCTGCCCTGACCGATCGGGAAGATCAGGATCGATCCGAAATTCCCACGGACTGCCGCAGACAGGACAGATATGTACGCGGTCAAGCATCACTGGCATGCTGACACCCCCACCCGCGAGCGTATCCGCGTCAATTTGCCGACCTGATTCGCACGGGGCCCGGACGGATCTGGGTGAATCACGCGTCCTGTCCGTCGCCGTCGCCGTCGCCGTCGCTGTGCGGTTGAAGGGTGATGGTGGTGTGGTTGTCGATGCTGACCTCGAGCAGTGTGCCTGCCGGGATGGTGTCGCGGATGTGTGGTGGAAGTTGTATCGAGCCGTCGGCGCTGAGGACTGCGAATTCTTTACCACCGCGGCCTTCGGCGCCGATTCGGCCGTCGCGGATGGTGATGGTGCGGGGGAAGCGGGCGGCGACGTCTGGGTCGTGGGTGACGGTGATGACGGTGGTGCCGAGTTGCTGGTTGATGTGGGCGAGGGCGTCGAGTACCTCGTCTCGGTGGCTGTGGTCGAGTTGGCTGGTCGGTTCGTCGGCGAGCAGCAGTCCGGGGAGGGCGGCCATCGCGACGGCGACGGCGAGGCGTTGGAGTTGACCGGGGGTGAGGTGGGCGAGCTTCCGGTTGGCGTCGTCGGCCATGCCGACGAGGGAGAGGACGTCGCGCGGGCCGGCCAGCTTGTGCCCGCGGCGGCGCGCTGGTCGTTGGGCGAAGGCGATGTTCTGCGCCGGGGTGGCGTAGGGCAGCAGGTTGTTGGCGGCGCCTTGCAGCACGACGCCGACCTCGCTGGCGCGCATGCGGTCCATCGCTGCCCGGGTGATCGCGGTCAGGTCGTGGGAACCTACTTGTAAGCGCCCGGCGCTGGGTGTCTGTAGTCCGGCGAGGAGGCGCAGCAGGGTGGACTTGCCGGCACCGGATGGTCCGAGCAGGCCGACCATCTGGCCGGCGGGGACGTCGAGGTCGACGCTGCTCAGCGCGACGACGTCGTTGCCTTCCATCCGGTAGATGTGCACCAGGCGGTGCGCGGTCACGGCGGTGCCCGTCACTGTGCGCTGTCCCTGAGCCGACCGGGCCCGCTACGCCGCAGCAGGTCCACCACGGTCACCACGCCGACGAGCGCCAAGACGATCGAGACCGAGAGTGCCGCGATGCCGACGGTGACCCAGGGCGTTGGGCGCAGCACTGCAGGCACAGCTGCATCGGCCAGGAAGATCGGCAGGGCGGAGAAGGCGAGATGCGCGCCGAGCAGCCCGGTCAGCCCGCCGGCGAGGACGGCGGCGGTGATGGTGCCCAGCTGTTCGATGAGGTTGGCCCGCCTTAGCACGCGGTGGCGCAGGCCACTGAGTTGCAGTGCGGACAGGTCATATGCGCGCCCCCGAGCGGAGGTGGCGGCGGTGATGAGGATGACCAGTGCGGCGATGAGCGCGGTGAGAAGCGTGCTGATCAGGGCGAGTTGCATGGCCCACGCTGGGGCGCTGCGGGCCAGCGCGCGGCGGTGCTGGGCGGTGCTGTCGCGGCCGCTCACGGTGACGCCGTGCGCGGCTAGTGCGGCGATCAGCGTGTGCTCTCGGGTGGGGTTGTTGTTGGCCAGCCAGACCTGAGCGGCGCTTCCGGCGAGGCCTGAGGTGGCGACCTTGGCGGCGATGTCGAGGTCGACCAGCAATGCGGCACCGCGGGCACCGGGCACGAGCGGGATCGCGCCGACTGGTTGGTAGGCGGCGGATGAGCCATCGATGCCATTGGCGGACAGGTCGCCGCGCGCGGTGGTCGAGGCGGCGATCGCGCCTGCGCTCAGGGCTGGGATGGCCAGCGGAATGTCGAGATGCTGCAGGGTGGCCGGCGCCCCGGAGTTTGTTGCCGTAATGCGAAGGCTGGTGCCGGCGGTGTCCATGGAGATGACCTGCGACGGGCCGGTGACCGACGCGCTCTCGGCGCTAGCCTCACCCCACTGGGTCGCGGCGCCGAGGTCGACGGGCCGAGGCTTGCCCGGCGTTCCCGCGTCGAGCTCCGCGATCTCGGCCGACACGTCGACCATGTCGGTGTCGGTCGGTGATCTGAGCAGGCTGATCTGATTCAGGGAGCAGCCAGCCGAACACGGCAGGGGGCCGGACACGGTCACGGACGCAGACGCTGTGTTGGGGCCGCTGGCCGGCAGCGGTCCGACTGTGACGCTGAGCGGCTGCCCGTCGTGGGCGTGCAGGCTCAGAAGCAGGTTCAGCGCTCCGCCGGTGAGCGGCGAGCCCGGTGCCCGGGTCCGGGTGACGGTGACGTTGGCCAGGCGTAAGCGGTAGGCGCCTCCGGTGACGATCACCGGGGGCGGTAACACCGGGGTCAGCTTCGCCACCAACGCCGCCGCGGGACGGTCGTGCGGCCAGCCCCACGCCGCGATCGAAGTCCATGCCGCCGGGTCGACCGCGAACACCGGATCGCCGTTGGACGGTTGCTGCACGACCACCGGTGTGGCGTAGCGGCCTGAGGAGTCCGCTGCGCTCACCGCGGCCCGCAGCTGCACCACACTGTCGGCGTGGGCGCTCAACACCACCGCTGCGCCGGTCTGCACGTCGGCGCGTACGGCGCGGTTGCGCGCGGACACGCTCCACCCATCGGCGGCCGAGACCAGCAACGCGACGGCCACGCACAATGACGTCACAACGCGGCGCGCGCCTGGGCGTCGGGCGATCTGCACCGCGGCTAGACCGATCCCCAGCCGCCCCCGCCACACCGCGCGTCGCCCGATGACCTGAGCCGAGTAGCCGAGCATCCGACTGACGAGCAGTCCGACCAGCAAGGCGAGAAGACCTGGGGTCAATACCGCCAGCGCGTTGTTCTTGTCCCCTGAGAGCACCACGAGGACGCCGCCGATCGCCGCCGCCGCCACTCCCGCCTCAGCGGCCCCGACTCCCCGCCGCGACCACCGCGGCGGGACCCGGCGCAGCAAGTCCTGCACCGTCCTGGACGCCGCCCGGACGCTGACCACCGTGATGATCGCCAGTTCGGCCGCAAGCACCGCACCGGCCGCGGCCAGGACCGGCCAGCGCAGCTGCGGGACACCACGCCCGGACAGCCACCAGTGACCGACCAACGAGCAGGCCCACCACGCGAGCAACACACCGGGCAGCACCCCCGCGGCCACCAGTCCTGCCAGCTCCCGGCCAACCTGCCAGGCCGATCGCGAGGTGGTGTAGCCGCGCAATCGTGCCAACGCCAACTCCGGGCGCCGCTGGTCGGCTGCCGCCACCACCACGATGCCCAGGGTCACCACCACCAGCAGCGCCAGCTCGGCCGCGAACGCCGGGATCACCGTGCGCGCCTGCCGGCGACCACGATCCACCTCATCGAGCAGCACATTGATGTTGGTCTGGACGCGCACGTCGGGGTTCACCCCTTGGTCGGCTGCGATCAGCGCCGCCAGCCCGGTGCGCAATGTGCCCAGGTCCTGCAGGGCGAGCCGGTCATCCCGCAGCGCCAGATCCGTCTCGGTACGAACCGACTCCGACAAGTCCACGAACTTCGGTGACCTCGAGCCGGGCAATGCCTGCTGAAGGTCCTGCTGGAAACCGTCGCGGGCAAACAGGGCGTCGGCACTGTAGGCCTCCACACTCGCGCTGTGGATCTCCTGCGGAGCGCCCCCGGCCGAATACCGATTGCCGAACCAGTACTCATCGCCCGGATCGATCGCGCCGTAGAGCCCCACGATGCTCAACGGGTGAGCAACCCGAGCAGCCCCAGCCGGTCCGGCGTTCACCGTGATCCGGGTGCCGATGCTCCAGCCCAAAGCGCGGGCGCCGGCCACGCTGGCCGCAACCTCGAATGGGGCCTGCGGGCAGTGCCCGTCAGCCAGGGGGAGATGCCCGCACTGGGCGGTGCGGCTCACCACCACCCCTGCCAAGTCCCTGCCGTGCACCGCGTAGGTGACTGGAATCTCCACCGAATTGACCGGAGCGCCGTAGAAGTTGGCCAACCGCCCCGACGGTGCGTACACATCCAAGGTGCCCAGCACCCCCACCCCGGTCAGGGTCAGACCGCGAGCAGACGGGGGCACCTGATCCAAGGACAGCCGCAACTGCGCGTTCTCCACCGCCCGCTCATACAACGGGCCGAACGCACACGCCGCCACGGCCAGCACCGACAACACGAACAGGGCGACCGCCTGCCCACCGCGATAACGCAGCGCAGACCACGCCAGCCCGGCCCACGGCGTACGTCGCATCTCCGCCCTCAAGATCGCCCAAAGCCTTGACGCTAGTGAGTCACACGGCCATGCCCGGTCACACGCCGGTCACAATGCGCGCTCTTTGCCGTCTCGTAGGTCAGCGCTGGTCGCGGTTCCAGGTGGGCGTGCCTTGGTCGAGGTGTAGTTCAGCGTCGCATTGTTCGGCGGCTTCGGGGTCGTGGGTGGCGATGATGACGGCGGCGCCGCGGCGGGCTTCGGCGCGCAAGGCGGCGATGACGCGGTCGCGGTTGGTGGTGTCGAGCTCGCTGGTGGGTTCGTCGGCGAGGAGCACGCTGCCGTGGGCGGCCAGGGCCCGGGCGACGGCGACGCGTTGTTGCTGGCCGCCGGACAACTCGTCGATGAGTTGTTCCGCGGCGTCATCGACGCCGACGGCGGTGAGTGCGGCCATGGCGGTTTCGCGGGCGCCGGTGATCTTGGCTCGGTCGGCGAGCAGCGCGATGGCGACGTTCTCCAGTGCCGTGAGGACGGCGGCCAGCGCGTTGCCCTGAGGGATGAGCACGATGCCGCGGGCTACCGCGTCATCGCGCCCGGTCACCGGCGTGCCGGCCAGGGTGACGCTGCCGGCGGTGGGGGCGAGCATTCCGGCGCAGGCGCTGAGCAGTGTCGTCTTACCGGCGCCGGAGGGGCCGGTGACGGCCACCAGCTGCCCGGGGGCAACCTGCAGGGTGACCGCGTCGACGGCGGCGGTGGCGCCGTAGCGGACGGTGACGGCCTCGGCGCACAGCCCCACTGTGGGGTCCGCATGACGGCCGGTCACCGGGCGGCCTGCCCGCGGTCGCGGATCGGTTCCAGGGTGATCACGTCGTTGTCCTGGGCGCGCACCCGTAGCAGGGTGCCCGGTGCGATCAGCTCGCGCAGGTGCGGGGGCAGTTGCACGGATCCGTCCTGGGCGATGACCGCGAACTCCTCCCCGTCGCGGCCTTCGGCCCCGATGCGCCCGTCGCGGATGATGATCGTGCGGGGGAACCGCGCGGCTACTTGCGGGTCGTGGGTGACGGTGACCACGGTGGTGCCGAGCTGCTGGTTGAGGTGCTCGATGGCGTCGAGGACCTCGTCGCGGTAGTGGTGATCGAGCTGGCTGGTCGGTTCGTCGGCCAGCAGCAGTCCGGGCAGCGCGGCCATCGCGACCGCCACGGCCAGGCGCTGTAGCTGGCCCGGCGTCAGCTCGACCAGGTGTTGGTGCGCCTGATCGCCCAGCCCGAGCAGGTCCAGCACCTCGCCGGGCGGCGGCAGGCCGCTCTGCCCGGCGCGCCGCGCGGCCTGCTGGGCGAAGGCCACGTTGTCCGCCGGCGCGAGATAGGGCAGCAGGTTGTTCCCCGCGCCCTGCAACACGATGCCGACCTCGCTGGCCCGCATCCGGTCCAGATCGCCTGCGTCGATGCTGGTCAGGTCGCGTTCACCGACCCGCAGCCGTCCCGCGCTGGGGGCCTGTAACCCGCCGAGCAGCCGTAGCAACGTCGATTTGCCCGAGCCCGATGGGCCTAGTAACCCGACCCGCTCGCCGGGGGCCACGTCCAGGTCGACGCTGCTCAGGGCCACCACGTCGTTGCCTTCCATCCGGTAGATGTGCACCAACCCGTGCGCGGAAACCCGCAGCCCGCGCGCGGCTGGTTGGGTCAGCACCGTCAGCACTGTCATCACTGGCCCTGCCGTAGCTGTTCGGCCCCGACCTGTGGCCTCATCGCCTGCGCGATGGCCACGCCGGTGAGCAGCAGTAGGGCCAGGCAGGCCAGCGCCGCCTGCCCGGCCGGCGCCCAGGCCACCGGGTGCAAGACCGCAGGCACCGGCACGGGGGTGACGAAGATCGGGACCGAGGGTAGGGCCAGCCGCGCGCCCACCAACCCCACCACTGCACCGAGGCCGACCGCGACGGACGCGACGACCGTCTGCTCCAGGATCGCGGCCCGGCGCAGCGGCCCGGCCCGCAGCCCCACCAGCCGCCACGCCGCGAGGTCATGGGCGCGCCCGCGCTGCGACGCCGCCGCGGACATGATCATCACCAGTACGGCCAGCAGCGCCGCGAGAGCTGCGCTGACCAGCGCCAGGCGCATCGCCCAGGCCGGTGCGGAGGCATCCAGCACGCGCAGGTGCGCGGCCTGGGTGTCGCGGGAGGTCACGGTGACCCCATGCTGGGCCAAGGCGGCCACCAGGGAATGTTCGTGGGCCGGGTCATCCGAAGCCAGCCACACCGTCAGCTCGCTTGACACGAGCCGCGGCCCGGCGAGCTGTTCGGCCAGCGACAGACTGGTCAGCAGCGCCGGGCCGTTCGCGCCCGGAATCAACGCCACCCGCCCGACCTGGTCGAACGAGGTGGTCAACGCGTCGATGTTGTTGTCCTCGAGGTAGCCGAGCTCGTTGGGCGCCGTCTGCACCGCCCCGGCCAGGATCGTCGGCAAAGCCAACGGGGTGGACAACTGCTGCACCACCGCAGGAGCGCCGGTGTTCGTGGCCGAGAGGACCAGCCGCCCGCCGGCCGAACGCAGCGCGATCGTCTGCGTGACGGACTGAGGCCCGCTCGTAGTGCCAGAGCGCAGCGGCACCGTGCGTTGCGGGGTGACCCGGGCCCAATCCCGCCCGCTGCCCAAAGCCACCGGTGCCAGCGCACCCGGGCGCCCGGCCCGCAGCGCGAGGATCGGTGCGGTGATCGTGACGGCGTCCTCGTCCCCGGTGCTGCGCACCAGCGACATCTGGGTCAGCGTGCAACCCCGCAGGCACGACACCGGCCCGCCCAGCACCACGGAGCGTCCCGTTCCCTCCGGCAACGGCCCCAGCTGCACCTGCGAGCCGGTAGCCGTCGCCGACCCCGGAGACCCGTCGCTGCTACGCAGCGTGAGCAGAAGCCACACCGGGCCCGGCTTGTTGACCGGGTCAGGGTCGTGGACCCGGGTGACTGCGAGCTGGGTCAGCGCCAACTCGACCCTGCTGCCGGCGAGTGTCACCGGCTTCGGGCGCGGCGGGCTCAGCTTGGCCAGCACCGTCGCGTCGGGGATGTCGCGGTCCCACCCCCAACGGGCGATCCGAGCGAACGCGGGCGGGTCGACAGCCATCACGGTGGCCCCATTCGGTGGCCGTTGGGTGATGACCGCAGTCGCGTAGTGCCGCGACGGGTCCCCAGCAGCCACAGCGGAGCGCAGCGTGGCGGCATCGACCGCGTGCACGCTCAACACCACCGGCGCGCCGGCCTCGGCGCCGGCGCGGACCGAACGATTCCGCGCGGCGTCGCTGGACTGCTCGCTCGCCGAGACGATCAACGCCGCGGCCACACACAGCAACGTCACCACCCAGCGCGCCCCCGCCCGGCGCGCGATCTGCATCCCGGCCACCCCGATCGCCAGCCGCCCCAGCCACAACGCGCGCTGACCACGGCGGCGGGCGGCGGCCACCACGAGCCGGCTCAACACCATGCCGGCCACCAGCGCGATCAGACCCGGAGTCAACACC
Source organism: Pseudonocardiales bacterium (assembly GCA_003243915.1). Lineage (GTDB taxonomy): Bacteria > Actinomycetota > Actinomycetes > Mycobacteriales > Jatrophihabitantaceae > QHCC01. The sequence continues at coordinate 32,434 of QHCC01000184.1, forward strand.
GCCAACAGATTGTGCGCAGCACCAGACAGCACCACCACCACCCCGCCGGCCGCCGCAGCGCCCAGCGCAGCCTCCAACGCACCGAGCCTCAGCCGAGACACCCGCGCCGGCACCCGGCGCAGCATGTCGTGTACCGGCTGCGACGCGGCGCGCCGCGCGACCACCACCACGATCAGCAGCTGCACCACCAACACCGCCGCGACCGCGGCCAGCACCGGCCAGCGCAGCTCCGGCGCACCAACCCCCGCGAGCCAGCGCCGTGACGCCCACCCGGCCAGCAGCCACGCCACCACCAGACCCGGCAAGGCCGCCAACACCATCAGCGGCGCCAACTCAGCCACCAACAGCCGCCCAGCCTGCCCCCGGCTACGCCCACGCAGCCGGGCCAACGCGAAATCCGGACGCCGCGCCTCGCCCGCCGCCCCCACGGCCAAACCGATCACCACCAACACCAACAGGACCAACTCGCCCGCAAAACCCGGGATGATCGTGCCGGCCTGCCGCTGGCCCGCCGCCACCACATCAAGCAGACTCGGCAAGCTGGTGTCCACCCGATCGTTCTGCACCAGGGCGCGCGCGGTCACGCCTGCGACGTAGGACCGCAGTGTCGCCATCTCGTCCGGGCTTATCCGCTCGGGCTGCAACGGCAGTTCGACCCGGTTGACGAGTGGTACGCCGCTGTCGATGCCGGTGTTGGTGCCGATCAGCGGCGCCGCGAAACCGGCACCGGCAATAAGCGGGTCCGCGGTCCACAACAGACTCCTCGGATCTTCGCTTTCCCGGGCGCCATCGGCTGTCCAGTACTGGTGCCGGAACCAGTACGGGCCGCCCGCGTCGTAGCTGCCGTACAGCCCGACCACCTTGACCACGCCGAGGGTGGGTCTGGAGCCGCTGACAGGAACCGTGACCGTGATCTTATTGCCCGGCTGCCAGCCCAGCGTCTTGGCCGCCGACGTGCTCACCAGCACCTGATCCGGTGCTGCCGGGCAGTGCCCGGCAGTGATCGGCAGATGGGCACATTGCGCGTCCCGCGTCAGCATCAGCGAGTTCTTCACCGGATGACCACCCGCGTCGTACTCCACACCAAGCTGTTGCGAGGCGATCGGCGACCCGAACAAGGCGCGTGCCGGTCCGCCGCCCAAGGCCAGTGTCGGTTCCGAGCCCAGGTGCGTCGAGGACACCGTGACGCCCCGGTCATATGCCGAGGCACTGGAGAGGGTCGAACGCAGCTGCGCCTGACCCACCGAGCGTTCATACAACGGGCCGAACGCACACGCCGCCACCGCCAGCATCGACAGCAGCAGCACGGCGAGCGCCTGACCAGAGCGGTACCGCAACCCCTGCAGCATCACCCGCCCAGCAGCCACCCGATCCATCCGCCTCCCGCAGCCGTTGATTCCCGAGCCAGACGTTACCGACTCGCGCGTACGGAGCGACCGACCAGACGATCACAGAACCGCAACCATCTGGTGACTCGCGAAGGGTGCCGCGGCATGGACGATTTCTCACGGGATGAACGGAGATCGGCTGACATCTCGGGCGACTCACGTCAGGGCGGCTCCTCGGCATGCGCCGCACACAAGGGCCCGTCGACCGCGCGCGAACCCCGGGCCACGGCGCCCTGTTCAATGGGGTCTGCAGCAGGCGGACGTTGTGAAGGGGCGACGTGACAGATCAGATTCTGGTCGGCAAGATCGGTTCGGTCGTCAGACCCGTGCGCGGGGGGTCGCTGCCCGGTGAGGTCCGGGTGGTCATTCAGGGCATACCGCACTACTACCTCGCGTACTGTGCTGACGCGGTTGCCGATGGCGCAGAGGTCCTGGTCATCAACAATCGCGGCTCGCGCCAGATCGACGTCGAGCCTTGGCCCCAACCACTGCTGGACATCGATGACGTTCGCGGTTGAGACGGAGAGGTAGCGCCAGTGTTCGGATACCGCGTGCCAGCGCCCAACGAAGCCCTGCTGATCAGCGGCAAGAGGCAGCGAGGCGACGACGCCCTGCAATTCAAGATCGTCACCGGGCACGGTGTGTTCGTGGTCCCGGTCTTCTCCCGTGCCTCGACGCTCACCCTGGCGATGCAGGAGGCAGAGGTCGTCGAGGACTGCTTCACCCAGCAGGGGCTGACCCTCGCCGTCCAGGCGGTCATCGCGTTCAAGGTCGGCGACGATCACGAGTCGATCGCGGCCGCGGCTCGGCGGTTCCAAGGTGATCAGTCGCAGATGGCCACCCTGGTGGGCCGGATCTTCAGTGGTCACCTGCGCAGCATCATCGGCAGCATGACCGTCGAGGCGATCATCCGTGAGCAGCAGACCCTCGGCGACGCGATCCTGGACGCCAGCAAGACCGAGATGGGCAGGATCGGGCTGGCCGTCGACTCGCTGCAGATCAGCAGTATCGACGACAAGGGAGCCGGCTACATCCGGGCGCTGGCCGCACCGCACCAGGCCACGGTGAACCAAGCGGCGAAGGTGGCTCAGGCGGCCGCCGACCAGGCCAGCGCCATGGCGCAGCAGGAGAGCATCCGCAACCAGAACGAGTACGCCCGCCAGACCGCGGTCGCCCAGGCGCAGTACCAAGCCGAGATCGACCAGGCGCAGCAGAAGGCGGCTCAGGCCGGCCCGCTGGCCGCGGCGCAGGCTCAGCAGGCCGTCCTGGCCGAGCGGTCCCTCGTGGCCGCGAAGAACGCAGCCCTGCGGGAAGCGGAGCTCATCGCCGAGGTCGTCAAGCCCGCGCAGGCGGAAGCCGAGCGGATCACGACGCTGGCCCGGGCCCAGGCCGACGCCACGAAACTGTCCGCCGAGGCCGCCGCCGCCCAGGGCAGGATCGCGCTGGACCAGCTGGTGATCCAGCAGCTTCCGGAGATGCTCCGGGCCGCCGCCGAAGGTCTACAAGGCGCCAACCTCACGGTGCTCGACGGAGCCGACGGGCTCAGTGGAGTCGTGGCCTCCCTCGCCGGGCAGGGGATGGCGCTGCTTGATTCGGTGCGCAACGGGCTGAGCACCCACGTCGAGGACTTCGATGCGGGAGCCGACCGCAAGGCACTCAACGCCTCCGACTAGGACACCTGCTAGGCGGACGGTGCTGACCAGCGATGCCCGGAGATGCGTCGGTCGCGAGCGAGAAACAGGACGGTGTCGACACCAGCCAGTCTGAGCATGTTCCTCAGCGTGGGCCTGACCCCCACCAGGACCAGGGCGCCATCGGCGGCAATGAATGCGTGGTGGGCGTCGACGAGTGCCTTCGCGCCGTCTTGATCGCAGGACACCAACCCGGCAACGTTGAGGTGCAGGTAGCGGTGCCCCGCCTGGAGGCGATGCTTGAAGACCTTGGCCAGTACGTCCGCGGTCACCGTAGACAGCACCCCGCTGGCGGTCATGACGGCGCGCGTCGCGTCGCGATAGTCCAGGCTCACGTCCAGGTCCCAGAGGGCGGAAACAGAAGGAAGGCGGTGGTCGTGTCGGCGTTTGGTCAGCGGGTGCTTGGCATCCTCGACGACGCGCCAGGCCACGTTGTGCAGCTTCTCGCCCTTGATGCGCGGCGTGCCGCGTAACTGGCGCAAGGCTTGCTCGGGACTGCAGCCGAAGCGGCTCATGAAAATCCCGATCGCCTGGTCGATCGTCGCCTGGTTGGTCAGGGCGACCTGCAGCTGCGCGGCGAGCCGCGCCGTCTGGGCGAGCAACTGTGCGTTCTTCACCGAGAACGCGGCCGGCCCGGCGAACAGCTCGCCGATCCGGGCGCCGTGGTCATCGAAGGCATCACGCCGGTAGGCGTAGATGTTCAACGCCCCGAGCACGCCTTGCGGTGTCTGCAGGGGTATCGACAGCGCACTGTGCACACCGAGGTGCCCGATCAGCGGACCGAAACGGGGCCACTGCGGGTCGGTGTCCAACGCCCCCGAGTGGACGGTGCGGGCCTGTGCGGCGGCCGTGATGCACGGCCCTTCGTGGATGCCGTACTGGATGGCGTCGACCTGCGCCACGAACGGTGCACTCGCCACAATCGTGTCCGCGTGCCCAGCCTCCAACAACGTCAGCCCAGCCCCGTCGGCACCGGGGATCGCCTTCACCGCGAACTGCGCGATCCGCGTCAGCACGTCCTCGAGCCCCAGCTGACCGCTCGCCAGCTGCGACAACGAGTCCAGGCTCGAACGGAGGTCGTCATCCTCACTCGTCGACAGGACCCGGGTGCTATCACGTCCGCGACCAGGCACGCCTGACAGGTCTTGCGTCATGACCGACCCTCACTCGTCGAGCGGCTCGTACCGCTCGCATTTTGATCGCAATAACTCTAGCTCGTAGATCGCCGGTGTGGCGGCGCCGCCCCGACCTGCGCTTGAAGTCTGCGGGTTGCCGCTCGAGGGGTTACGTACTCGTCTTGGCGGGCGCTAGTGTCGCAGCCGCCGGACTTCCTTGCCCTCGCGCGGCGCCGCGTGCGTACCCGCGGGCCCAACATCGGGGGACCCCATGCGCTATCCACATCGACTCACCACCTCGGCCGCGACCCGCAGCAGGTCCGCGTCTCGGCGGCGCCGCCTCATCGGCGCGTTGCTCGCCTCCGCAACCGTGGCGGCCGCGAGCCTCACCGCCTTCGCGATGACCGAGTCCGCCCACGCCGCGCCGGGCGTGGCCTCGCGCCCCGACGATGCGCACAGCCACGACGTGATCGCCAATCTGTGGGAGTGGAACTGGAATTCGGTGGCCAGGGAGTGCACTGCCGTCCTCGGGCCGAAGGGGTACGGCGGCGTCCAGGTCGCCCCACCGCAGGACTCCCTGTCGCGCAGCGGCCCGTCGCCCGTGCATCCCTGGTGGGAGGTCTACCAGCCGGTCAGCTATCACCTGACGAGCCGGATGGGCACCGAGGCCCAGTTCAAGACGATGGTCAGCACCTGCCGCCACGCGGGGGTGAAGGTGTACGTCGATGCGGTGATCAACCACATGACCGGCCAGGGCGACGTGTCCTACGGCGGCGTGCACTACACGAAGTACAGCTACGCGGGCCTGTACTCGCCGGCGAACTTCCACAAGTACCCGACCGACTGCCCGGTGCCGCCGGGACCCGGCAGCCAGAACGGTGAGATCAAGGACTTCAACAACTACCGCCAGGTCACCACGTGCGAACTGGTCTCGCTGTCCGACCTGCGTACCGAGACCACCTACGTCCGCGACACCATCGCCGCCTACCTGAACAAGCTCATCGGCTACGGGGTGTCGGGTTTCCGGGTCGACGCCGCAAAGCACATCCCGGTCGAGGACCTGGCGGCCATCGAGGCCAGGCTGCACCGCACCGTTGACGGCACCCGTCCCTACGTGGCGCTCGAAGTCTTTCCCGGAGGCCCCGGGAAACTCTCACCCTTCGCCTTCCAGGGCCAGGGCAGCCTGCTGGGCTTCGACTACGCGTACCAGATCCACGACGCGTTCAAGAGCTACACCGACCCGCCGGGCGGCAGCATCACCGATCTTGAAGTCTTCGGCACCCAGTCGGGGCTGCTGCCCAGCAACAAGGAGCTCGTGTTCGTGGAGAACCACGACACCGAGCGCAACGGCTCGACCCTCAGTTACAAGGACGGTGCCACCAACACGATCGCCACGGAGTTCATGCTGGCCTGGCCGCACGGCCGCCCGGCGGTGTACGCCAGCTTCGCCTGGACCAATTCCGACGACTCCCCGCCGTCGAACCCGCAGGGCTTCATCACCGACACCACCTGCGGCAACGGCCAGTGGATCTGCACCGACCGGGTCAACGGCGTGGCCAACATGGTGGGCTGGCACAACGTCGTCGGCGATGCGCCGGTCGCCAACTGGTACGACGACAGCGTCAACCTCATCGCCTTCAGCCGCGGGCACCGGGGCTGGATCGCCGTCAACCACGAGGCCACCGCGCAGACCCACACGTTCACCACCGGGCTGCCGCACGGCACCTACTGCGACATCATCCACGGCACCGCGGCGCACGGCGGGTGCACCGGCCCGACGGTGACCGTCAACTCCCATGGCAAGGCGACCGTCACCGTCCCGGCGCAGGACGCGGTGGCATTCGACGCAGGGGACCTGGTCCGCGGGCACTGATCACCACCCGGGCTAGCTGGGGGCGCCGTCCTGATCGATTCGGGCCAGGACGGCGCTGACCCGTTCGGCCGGGACGCCCCAGGGGTGCTTGACGCCGACCTGCTTGTCCAGATCCCACAGGACGCAGTTCTCGTCCGGCGCGCAGACCATCGCCCACGCCACGATCGTGCGCCCGAGCNNCCGGCGTCCCGCCTTCGGGGTGGTGATGCAGGAACCGGCCGTACGCGGCGTCGCAGAACGCGGCGTAGCGGGCGGTGCAGAGGATGAACCCGTGCCATGCCTCGTCGACCGCGTGCGACGGCATGCCGATCACCTGGTCGTCGCGCAGCGCGGCGCCGGCGCAGCGCAGCCAGTGGCGCAGCCCCTGCTCGACGAGGGTGCGCGGCTGCCACGGTGCGGTCTTGTAGACGGCGTCGGGCAGCTCGAGCTCGTGGACCGCTCGGTTCACGCGGTCGAGGTCGACCGGACGCTTCCAGATGTTCATCACGTCAAGCGTAGGTCCCGGCTACGGTGTCGACATGAATTGGTGGTACGCACTCGGCTGGTCTTTGGTCATCGGCTTGCCGTTGATCGTGTTGGTGGAGTACTTCCGCGGCAAGGCCAAGATCCGTAAGGGCCGCCGCGGACGGAACTGGGCCAGCGGCGAGACTTACCCCGGTGGGGTCTGGAACGGCGATGCCGGCAGCGGCAGCGGCGGG
>QHCC01000185.1 GCA_003243915.1 Pseudonocardiales bacterium
CTTGGCCAGGTACTGCTGGTGGTAACCCTCAGCGTAGTAAAACTCCGCGGCCGGTGCGATTTCGGTCGTGGCCGACCCGTAGTCGGCGGCCTCGAGCCTGGCCGAGTACGCCGCCTTGGCCCGTTCGGCGGCCGCGCGCTGCGAGTCGTCGGTGTAGTAGATCGCCGAGCGGTACTGGGTGCCGATGTCGTTGCCCTGGCGCATGCCCTGCGTCGGGTCGTGGGTCTCGAAGAACTTGCGCAGCAACTGTTCGAAGCTCGTGACCGTCGGGTCATAAACCACGAGCACGGCCTCGGTGTGCCCGGTCATCCCGGAGCAGACCTCTTCGTAGCTCGGGTGCTGGGTGATCCCGCCGGCGTAACCCACCGCGGTGACCCACACCCCGTCGGTCTCCCAGAAGATCTCTTCGGTACCCCAGAAGCAGCCCGAGCCGAGGATGACGGCATGCAGCCCGTCCGGGAACGGCGGCGCAATCGCGCGGCCGCTTACGAAATGTGTTGCCGGGATGGCGTATTCGTACTGACCGCGCCCAGGCAGCGCACGTTCTGGGCTGACGAGTTCGGTCTTGGGCCGGGAGAACAACATGGCTTCACGCTACGAGCGAGACCGGATTGCTGCCACTGTGGCGCGGGGCTTGTCCCGAGGACGTAACCTTTGACTATGACGCAGTGGGGTCTGGACACCCTCTTCAATCCAGCCAAGCGGCACATGGACGAAGAGAAGCGACGTCTGCAGTCGACCCGCGAGGAAATCGGGGACAGCTCCGGTGGCAAGCGCATCGACCTGGAGTCAGGCAAGGTGACCATCAGCCGCGGCCAGTCCAAAGACGACGACGACACCGAGTCCGAAACGGCCGAGCTCGTCGACGGCGCAGCCGCCGAGCCTCAGGCCGCGGACAACGCCGACGCCGACGAAGTAGATGACGCGGACGCCAGCGCGTCGAACTGAGCCCAGCAAAGCGTGAGGCCCCGGCGGATCTGCGATCCGCCGGGGCTCAGTCGCTCATCAGCCCGTTGTTCCGGCAGGCGGGGGGTCCGCCGGAACACGCGCTGATTTCCGTCAGGACCGGCTGGTGAACGGGGGGTTCGCCAGCCGGCTCCGACAGTTGAAGCACACGAGGCGATCGGACGACTTCGATGACTCGCCGGGATACTGTCTCCCGCCGGGCCACTGGGAGAAGTTGAGCTCTCAGCCCGTGCCCGCTAACGATGACGTGAAATTATCGTTAAGTCAAGCGCAACCCGAAAAATGCCCGAGATATGTGCCTCTGCTCGATCTCGGCGCGTCACTGCGCGGCGGCCAACTCCGGATCCCAGCCGCCGCCGTGCGTGCGCTGGATCAGATCGCTGAGCACCGGTCCCACCACCTGCGGGAACCCGGCCACCTGGATGGCGACGCTGAACCGATCACTGGAGACCGCAGTGGCCGGATCCCCAGGATCCAACATCATCCGCTCGCTCAGGGTAAGCACCTGGAAGGTGAGCCCGCGGGCGTTGAGGAACTCGCTGAGCGCGCCGACCTCCTTCTCGTCCACTGTCTGCAGGAACACCTGGCCACTGAGCCATCCGGTCATCTCCATAGATGCCATCCTTGCCTATGCCGATCGCCATCCCTTCGACGTTGACACGGCAGTCCCGGGGGTTGGCGAGGGCCGCTATGCGACTACGGTGAGTGACCGGTGGAGTTTGGTGAGCGGCCAGGCGAAGGGTGGCTACGGCTTTGGCCATCTGCCTACAGGGGCGCAGTCGGCCTACCTCGACCCGATCGCAGTGTCGGCCAGTTACCTGCGGCGCGTCATGCCGGACCGGCCGGGGTGATCGTTGAGCCGATCCGGTCGGACGGCGGCTGTCCGTTGCCCAGGCGCGGCTCGTGCAGGACGGGAAGCAGGCCGTGCGGGTGGTGGCGAATTTCGCCGATCCCGCCGCCCCGACCGGTCGAACCGACATGCGGAGTACCGCGCCGAGGCTGCCCCACCGCAGGACTGCGTCGAACTGGCAAGCGAAGCCCAGTCCACCGGTGATCGATCTGGGCGAGTTCGGGTCGACGACGATCGAACTCGCCGTGCACGTGCAGGCCCGACCGGCGCCGGGTTGGCTGGCCTGCCGGGCCTCCACCCGGCATGTCATCGACGGCTTTCACGACGGGGACTTCGAGATCTGGGACGCGACCGGGGCGCTGGTCGCCCAATCACGCCAACTCGCCCTGCTACCGAGGGGGAGCCGGTAGCAGGGCGGAGTTGTGCCGGGCGCAGGACACTAGGCAGTGATGTCGACGACCTGCGGATCGTGGTCACTCGCCTGGCTGGCGAACTCGGAGTTGACGTGCACCACCTGGTAGTTCACGCCGCGCACGCTGTTCGACACCAGGATGTGGTCGAGCACCTGTGAGACGCCGTTGAACACGTAGGTGTACTGCTCGTTGAGCGGCAGCGTGCTGATCAGGTCGGTCAGGATCGACGCAGCGCTGCCGTCGGCCGTCCCGGTGCGCACGACCGCCAGCGCCTTGCTGAACTGGAAGTCGTTCAGGTCGCCGGCCACGACGACCTGGGCCTTCTTGTCCACGGCCAGCAGCTTGGTGACGAAGCTGTGCAGTGCCTGCGCCTGCCCTGAACGCTGAACCGTCGAGGACTCCTGCGGGTACTGGAACCGGCCGTCGGCGCTCTGGTCACCGCCCTTGGAGTTGAAGTGGTTGGCGATGACGAAGACGTCCCGGCCGCCGAAGCGGAACTGCCCGACCAGCCGCTTGCGGCTAGACGTCCATACCGGGTTGGTCGGGTCGATGCGACCGGGCGAGAGGGTGAGCGCCGGCTTGCCGTGGCTCTTCACCACGGCGGTGCCCGTGGTCGAGCGGTTCACCGGTGCCGCCCCGGAATCGACGAAGGACACCCGGGCGGGGTTGAACAGGAAGGCGACCCGGATGTTGCCGCCCGGCTGCCCGCCGTCCTGGTCGTTCACCGGATCGATCTCGCGCCAGCTGTAGTTGGGGCCTCCCGCTGCGGCGATCGCATCGGTCAGCTTCGTCAGCGTCTGGTCGGCGGCGACGACACCGTCGTCGGTCGCACCGGTGTTGTCCTGGATCTCCTCGAGAGTGACGACGTCCGGGCTCGCCAGGTTGGTGACCACTCCGTGCCCGAGACGCGCGTACTTCGCGGCGGGGTCGCCCGGAGCGAGGTTCTCGACGTTGTACGTCGCGATCGACAGCTGGCGGACGCTGCCGGGCGCTGCCACGACCGGGGTCAGACCGTTGTGCTGGATCGTGCCGAGCGTGATCGCGGCCAGGACGTATCCGCCGAAGCGGGAGTAGTCGACGGGGCCGACGGTGGCGCCGACCAGGACGTCACCGACGTCGACGTTGGGGTTGGTGCCGTCGAGCGCCACCACCTCGAGGCGCCCGGACGGGATGGCGTTGGGGCCGACGATCTCAGCGCCGCCGCGGTAGGTGGCGGCCTGACTGGGCTTCGTGGTGACGAACTGCTCGGCGAAGCTGCTGGACGGGCCGACCACCCGGGCGTCGTTCACCTGGATGCGCATGCCCTCGACCGACTCGTAGAAGTCCAGGGCCGAGCGGGCGGGGGTGATCGGGGTGGATTCGATGTTGCCGCCACCCAGGTCGGGGGCATAGGTGTCGGGAACCGTGGTCGGGGCGAGGACGACTGGCGCCGGGAGTGCGTTGCCGCTCGACAGCTTGATGGTCGTCGCCGTGCCGATCTCGGTGATCGAAAGGTTCGAGGTGGAGTTCAGGCTCTCGCCGCTCGAGAGCGGGTAGAAGTCGCTCACCTTGCCCGAGACGAGGACGCTGTCGCCGACCGCGACCGTGGGGGCGGTGAAGACGAAGATGCCCTCACTGGTCGCCGGGTTGGCGTCCGGAGTCGGGTCCTGCAGCCAGTAACCCCAGCTCGAGCCGGTCGAGCGGACACCGGTGACGATGCCCGGGACGTTGACGACGGCCTGCGCGTTCTGCGGCGAGACCCAGCTGCCGCCCTGGATGTCGTGGATGCGCAGCGGGCCGGGCTGGCCGCCACCACCACCGCCTCCGCCCCCGCCACCGCCGGCGTTGACCGCGCCGGGTGTCGGGACGTCGGCGGTGAAGTCGGTGCCGTTGTTGTCGGTGTCGGGCGCGCTGGTGCGCTGCGCGGATGTGGCGTTGGTGGTGGCGGGGGCGTCGGCCGCGCCCTCGTGCACGACGGCTGTGCCGTAGCCGACCAGATCGACGATGGTGGGGTCGGCTGCGCAGTCGGCGATGGTCCGGCAGGTCAGCGGTGTCGTGGAGTTGACCAGTGCGACTGTGCCTGCGGTGCCGGACAGGTTGATCGTGCCGGTGGCCTGGGTCTGCGGCAGGTCAGCGGTGCCGCCGGCACCTGCGGCCTCACCGACGAGGTAGCGCCCGCCCGCGGCGATCGATCCGGACAGGGTGGTGGACCCCGACCACGCCGTCGCCGACGCGGGCAGGTACTGCACCGACCAGCCGTCGACGCTCTGCGCGGAGGCGGAGCGGTTGGCGAGTTCGATGAAGTCGTTCTTCAGCGTGGCGCCGCTGTTGCCGCCACCGCCGTAGACCTCGTTGACGACGGCGCCGGCCGAGGGCGCGGCCGAGGCCGGGGTGGGGATCGCCGCGAGTCCGGCGATGGCCATGGCCGCGACGGCGGCGATGGCGGTGATGGTGCGGGGTCTTGCTGCGCGCACGACTTCCTCCGAAGGGTGGTGGGTGATTCCGATGCTGTGCCAACCGCATGGCGATCCGATGAATTTAACGTGCATAGACGACAAATAGCTATTCTCGCCTTTCCGTGCTCGAGGTGCGAGGCTGTCGGGAATGAACGTGCTGCTGATCGGACCGCCCGGCTCGGGCAAGGGCACGCAGGGCGAACGTCTCGCGCAGCGCCTCGGCCTGGAGCACATCGCGGCCGGTGACCTGCTGCGCGCGGAGGTGGAGGCGCAGACACCGCTCGGACGTCGGGTGGCGGACTTCCTGACCCGCGGCGACCTAGTGCCCGACGCCGTCATCCTCGGCCTGCTGATGCCCAGGGTGCTCGCGGCCGCCGATGCCAGCGGGTACCTGCTCGACGGCTTCCCGCGCTCGGTCGAGCAGGCCCTCGAGGCCCGCAAGCTCGCGGATCAGGCCGACGCCGGCCCGCACGCCGTCATCTACCTCGATGCGCCCCGCGACGAGCTCGTGCGCCGCATCCTGGCCCGCGCCGAGATAGAGGACCGAACCGACGACAACCCGCACACCGTGGGCAATCGGCTCGAGGTGTTCGACGACGCCACCCGCCCGCTCGTCGACTACTACCGCGAGCGAGGGCTGTTGCACGTCATCGACGCCAACCAGGACGAGGACGCCGTGACCGCCGAGATCCTGGCCGCGCTGGACGGTGCGGCCACCGGGTGAGCGGGCGGTTCAGGCGTCCGGGAGCAGGCGCTTGACGACCTTCCCGGCAGGATTGCGCGGCAGCTCCTCGAGGAAGCGCACGTCGCGCGGCACCTTGTAGCGGGCCAGGTTGGCCTTCACGAACTCGCGCACGCCGTCCTCGTCGATGCTCGCGGCATCGATCCGCACCACGTAGGCCCGCAGCCGGGCGCCGAAGTCCGGGTCGTCGACGCCGACGACTGCGGCCTCGGCTATCGACTCGTGGGTGGCCAGCAGCTCCTCGATCTCGCGCGGGAACACGTTCTCGCCGCCGGAGACGATCATGTCGTCGTCGCGGCCGTCGACGAACAGCCGCCCTGCGGCGTCGACGTGCCCGACGTCGCCGGTCGACATCAACCCGGCGACCTGTTCCTTGTTGCCTCCCCCGGTGTAGCCCTCGAACTGGATCGAGTTCCCGACGAAGATGCGGCCCGTCTCGCCCTGCGCGACCTCGTTGCCCTCGGGATCGAGCAGCTTGATCACCGTGCCGTGCGGCGGGCGGCCGACGGTGCCCGGTGCCGCGCGCAGGTCGGCCGGCGTCGCGATCGTGGCGTAGGCCACCTCGGTCGAGCCGTAGAGGTTGTAGACGACGTCGCCGAGCAGATCCATGGTGTGGGTGGCCAGCTCGGCGGTCAGCGCGGAGCCGGAGACGGCGATGATGCGCAGCGCGGACAGGTCGCGCTCGCCGGCCTGCGCCGAGGCCGCGACGAGGATGCGCGAGAGCAGGATCGGCACGGTGACCAGCGCGTCGCAGCGGTGCCCCGCCAACATGGCGACTGCACCATCGGCGTCGAAGCGCCGGGTGGTGAGGATGGTGTCGCCCAGGCCCAGTGCGAGCATCGAACTGAGCAGTCCCCAGGCATGGAACGCCGGCGCCGCGAGCAGCACGGTGCGGCCGGAGCGAAGTGGGATCTTGGACAAGTACCCGCCGGGGATGACCATCGACAGGGCGAGGTCGCGGGGCGCGCCCTTCGGGGTGCCGGTGGTGCCGCTGGTCAGTAGCACGATGCGCTGCTTGCGGCCGGGCCGCGGAGGTGTCGTGGTTCTCGCGCCCGCGATCAGTTCGTCTACTGTCGGTCTGTCCTCGAGTTCCTCCGGTGCATCCACCCAGGCCAGGACGTGCCCGAGCGGCGGCTGGTAGCCCGATACGATCGGGGTGAACTCGTCGTCGTGCACGAGCACTGACACCTCTTCGCGTGCGCAGACGTCGGCGAGCTGAGGTCCGGCGAAGTCGGTGTTGAGCAGTAGCGTGCGCGCGCCGAGCTTCGCGCCGGCGAGGATCACCTCGAACAGGCCGCGGTGGTTGCGGGCCAGGATGCCCATGCTGTCACCGGGACGGAAGCCCTTTGCGCGCAGGGCATTAGCCAGGGCGTTGGTGCGCTCGTCCAACTCGCTGAACGTGACCGGCCCGCGCTCGTCGCGGATCGCCACGGAGCTGCCCTGCCCGGCTGACGCGAGTGCGATGGCCGCGCCGGCGGGCCCGTAGGCCTCCAGGGCGCGCACCACCGCGACGTAGCGATGCGGTGGGATCAGCGCGGCGCCGGGGCCGCGGGCCTTGAGCAGGGTGGCCGCGAAGCGCGCCTCGGTGCTCGCCCGGCCGAGCAGGTTCCTCGCGTCACCGATGATGTCCATGCCACTGTCCTACCAGCGCCTGGTCGCGCCCGCATGGGAAGGCGGCCGGGGTGCGCAAGCAGTGACAAACCACCAATTGCGGACCAGCACCCTTCCCGATCGGGCAGGAATCGCGGGCGAATGCTGGTCGCAGGTTGGCCTTGGCGTTAGCGTCTCGCGGATGGCTGTCGCGCTGAGAATTCTCGCAGGACCTGGCTCGGGTAACCAGCTGCCGATCGGCACCGGACTGACCGTCGGGCAAGACGCCCCGCCGCCCGGCAACATGTTGGGTGACCAGACGCTCTCCGCCCTGCACGCCGTGTTCCGGCCGGTCGGCGAAACGGAAGTGCTCGTGGAGGACATCAGCGCGGGCAACGTCACGCAGGTGAACGGGCGGGGCATCACCGCGCCGACTCAGCTCGGGGTGGGCGACCGGGTCCTGGTCGGCGTCACCCCCCTGAAGGTCGAGCTCGTCGCGGGCCCGGCCGTCCCCGCGGCGACACCCGACGGCGCCGCGTCCGAAACACAGGTGGTGCCACGGCTCGACTTCGGCGCGCCACATGCGCAGGCACAGCCGGTTTCCCAGGCACAGCCGGTTTCCCACGCACCGCCGGTTCCCCACGCACAGCCGGTTGTGCAGTCGCAGCGTGTTCCGTTGCCGGCCTGGCAGCAGGGCGGCACCTCACAACCCTCGACGTCCGGTCGAGGACACGGGCGAGCCGTGTTCGCGGTGATCGTCGCGCTGGCGCTCATCGCCGGATCTTTCGTGGGCGGCCTTGCGCTGGGCAGGCACAACAAGTCGACGACCCGGGCTCAACTCGCCGCTGCCCCCGTCGGTGGGAGCGGCGACCAATCCCCGTCGGGGACCTGTATGCCCGCGGACTCAGGTCGCGCCGGCGCCGGGCACTTCCGTTTCAACACCAGCGCATGCGAGAACGGCACGACTGACGTCACAGCATTCATCCTTCCGCTGCACAAGGGCACCCACCAAGGCCAGACCGTCTGGTACGTCATCATGGACGTATCGGATCAAGCGACGGCATTGCGGCTCGGCGTCAACTTCGTTCCCAAGTTAGCCAATGCGAAGGGCACCGCGGGTGTCCAGAAGGTGACGCAGGGCGCCGACGGGACGGTCAATTTTCCGGGCACGGTCGACTTCAAGCACACACGTGCGCTCACGCCCGGGCCAAATGGCTTCCCGCCCGCGCCCGGTGCCCAGCCGCCATCAGTGGGTGACGCCCGCTACAGCCCGCTGATCCAGCTGCCGAACGGGACAGTCGAGAACGCGCCGCAGGTCGCCAACGACTCTGGTAAGGCCCACAAGGTCCTCAACCTGGACACGTCTGCAATGAAGGTGCTGTTCCGGGCCCAGAACGGTTTCTACGAGAACAAGGCCGTGCACTACGCGTCCTTCGATTCGTCGGACCGGACCGTCGCTGCCATCGAGGACGTCACCTATGCCCCCACCTTGGCCACCATCCCCGGGCCCAACAACGAGGATGTGAAGACCTCCGCCCGCGAACAGCTGATCGCGTTCATCAACGGCCCGTCGGGTCCGTTCGGCCAAGGCGTCAACTACGCACTGCAGACCGGTGGCGCGAACCCGTCGCCGAAGAACCTGCTGCACGAGACACCGCAGCTGCCCCAACACGACGACGTCGGCAGCCTGGACTACACGCCGATGTGGGACGTCCACCTGGCCCAGTGGACCCAGGCGGCCGTCGACTCAGGCGCCCGGGTGCAGATGCGCGACGTGAACACCGTCCTCGATCAGAAGGTGAAGCCGCAGGCACCCGATCCGGCGCTGGTCACTGGACCTGGCGGCAAGCCCTACGGCGCGGCGAACGTCATCGTCAATTGTCCACTCGTGAGCATCGACATCCCGTAGAACGCCCTACGATCGTCGCGCGTGCGGTGTTGTCCGGTGCTCGTGGGAAACCACGGCGCTTGCTGTGCCAGGACGCGCCAGCAGCGTCGTTGCCTGCGGGTGGCGGCCTAGTGGAGGTTTGCGGTGCCCGAGGTGTTTGGCCGGTATGAGTTGCAGGAGCTGCTCGGTCGCGGCGGGATGGGTGAGGTGTATCGGGCGCTGGACACCGTGCGCGAGCGCACGGTAGCGCTGAAGCTGTTGTCCAAGCATCTGGCCGAGGACGAGACGTTCAAGATCCGGTTCCGCCGCGAGTCGCGCATGGTGGCCAAGTTGAACCAGCCACACATCATCCCCGTCCACGACTTCGGTGAGATCGACGGCCAGCTGTTCATCGACATGCGCCTGGTCGAGGGCGACGATCTGGGGACCGTTCTGGAGCGCGACGGGCCGATGGCGCCGGAGCGGGCCGTGGGCATCATCGCGCAGGTGGCCTCGGCGCTGGACGCCGCGCACCGCAGCGGACTTGTGCACCGCGACGTGAAGCCGTCCAACGTGCTGCTCACCGACCTGGACGATGACCGCAGTGGTGACCTGTTCGCCTACCTGGTCGACTTCGGCATCGCCCTCTCCTCCATTTCGCCGGGCACTGCGCTGACCGCCACCGCCGCCACTGTGGGCACGGTCGCCTACATGTCACCGGAACGCATCGGCGGGAACTCCAGCGACCGCAGCGGCGACATCTACGCCCTGGCCTGCGTGCTGTACGAGTCGCTCACCGGTCAGAAACCCTTCGACGGCGAGCTGTTCGCGGTGATGTACGCGCACGTGAACACGGCCCCGCCGAAGGTGACAGCGCTGGCGTCCGCCGCACCTGCCGGCCTGGACGACGTCGTCAGCAAGGGGATGGCCAAGCAGCCCGAAGACCGCTACTCCTCCGCCGGTGAGCTCGCCCGCGCCGCTCGAGCCGCGCTGCGCACCCCGTTCCGCCAGCCGACCCCCCCGCCCGAGACGACGATGCCGCTGCGGCTGCCGGCCGCGAGGCCCGACACGCCTGCGCCGCCCGCCGCGAGGCCCGACACGCCCGCGCCGCCGGCCTACCTGTCGGGGCGCCCTGCCGTCCCGACGGGCCCGAACAGGAGACCCCGGCGCCGGCGAGCCGTGATCGCAGGCTTGAGTGCGCTCCTACTGGTCAGCGCCATAACGGTCGCGGTCGTGGCCTGGCAACACATGGGCGGCGGCAGTTCGGGAGGCCGGCCGAACGGCGGCACGCCGTTGGGACAGTCGAGCGTCCCGTCAGGCCAACTGATTTTCGGGGAAGCGACCGACTTCCCGAAGAATCTCATGTCAGTCAGCCTGGCGGGGTACTCCGCGGCAGCCTCGAACCTGGAGGTGCGACTGCAGGACGGACCGTTCCGCGTCGGCCCGGACGCCTCCTACCTTCCCGACCTCGACCAGGGTTCGGCCACGTCGTCGATGGTCGACGGCCAACAGGTCGTCGACGTCATGATCAACCCCAAGGCAGTCTGGGACGACGGGACCCCAATCACCGCCGATGATTATGTTTTCACCTGGCTGACCAAGAGGTCCGCCGATCCGAAGACGGGCGGCTGTCCCGCGCTGGTGGGCACTTTCGGGTTCGACCGGGTCGAGTCGGGCACCGTGGTGAGCAAGTCAGAGGCCCGGTTCACGTTCATCAAGGGCAAGCCGTTCGCCGACTGGAAGGGACTGTTCGCCGGCGGGTTGCTGAACAACTCGCCGGTGTTGAACAAGAAGCTGTTCGACAAGGGCGACCCCAAGGCCACCTGTGACTACATCAGCAAGGGTTGGCCTGTCGCGGGCGGCATCCCTGCCGGGGCAACCAACGGCCCCTGGCTGCTGCTGAAGTCGAACATCAACGTGGCGGCCAAGACTGTCGCGCTGGTTCCCAACCCGAAGTACTGGGGAGCCCAGCCCAAGCTGGCGCGCCTCGTGTACCTCAACATCGGCGCCGATCCGGACGCCAATGTCAAGGCGCTGCAGAGCCACCTGGTCAACATGATCTACATGTTGTACCCGCCGCAGCTGGACATCGTGGCCGACCTGCACAAGCTCGGCGACGTGACGACGGCTATCAACTTCGGACCGGCGTTCGAGCACATCGACTTCAACGTGAAGGATCCGCTGCTCAGTCACAAGGAGATCCGGCAGGCCATCGCCTATGCGATCGACCGGCCGGCGCTGGTCGCCGCCACGATCGGGAAGTTCAGTGACAAGGCCGCTGTGCTCGGCAACCGCCTGCTCATCACCTCTCAAGCGGGTTACGAGGACCACTCCGGCGACTTCGCGAGCCAGAACGTTGCCAAGGCCAAGTCCCTGCTCGAGGGCCTCGGCGCGACGATGGAGGCTGACGGCTACTACACCCTCAACGGCGAACAGCTCGCCTTCAAGATCGTCACCACCCCGGACAATCCGCTGCGTGACCGGACCATCGCGACGCTCGCTGCACAGGTCAAGCAGGCGGGCATCAAGCTGATCGAGGCGCCCGATGCGGACCTGTTCGCCGGTCCGAACAAGCCCCTGTCGCTGGCTGCCCGTCACTTCCAGATGGCCCTGTACGCCATGAACGGCACCGCGTCGGTCTCCTTGTACAGTTCGATGTACCGGTCCGACGGCGGGCAGAACTACTCCCAGGGCAGCGACGTCGCGGTCGACAACCAGTTGACGGCCGTGGTCGGCGCGGCCTCGGCCGCCGACCAGGTGAAGGCGGCGAACGCAGCCGACAAGGCACTCTGGACCGACATGTACACCCTGCCGCTGTACCAGAAGCCCAGCCTGCTGGCATTCGACTCGTCGTACACCGGAGTCGCCGCCAATGCCACCTCGGCCGGGCCGCTGTGGAACTCTGATCGGCTTGCCGCGAAGTAGTCTTCAGCGTCGATTGCCACGAAGGCACCGGTGCAGGCGCGTCATCTGCCGAGCGTGCGGTGGAGGAAGTCGACCTGGGCGGATACCGACTTCTCGAAGATCTCGCCGGTGTATATGTCGAAGTGGCCGCAGTCGAACCTGACGGACTCCGCCCGCGGAGCCTTGTGCGCGACGGCCCGCACCCCGGACGGTGGCGCGATGTTGTCGCGCCCGGCGATCACCACCATGACCGGGCAGCGCACCCTGCGGGCGTAGGTGACCGGCCGGTTCAGGGCGATCGACAGGATGCCCCGCGCGCACATCTCGTTGCGGAATGTCGGTCCCATGATGACGCGGTAGCCGACCTCGGCTCCGGGGGCGGTGATCGCCGCCAGCGAGCCGGGTGGACCGACCACTGGGATCAGGAGTGGATCTCGGCGAAGCAGCGCCCGGCCGGCGTCGCGCAGACCGTGCGCGGTCAGGCTGAGCAGCGGCCGCAGGCCGGCGTAGCGGATGATCTCCAACAGGGCCGCCGCCCCGTCCATGGCCGCGCCCTGGGAGATGACCGCCGCCACGCGGCGATCCTGCGCGGCGACGGCAACCACATGCCCGCCCGAGTACGAGCTGCCCCACAGCACGACGCGGTCCGGGTCGACGCCACTGATGGTGCGCGCCTTGGCCAGCGCTGCGTGGTAGTCCTGCCGGTGCCTGCGGTGACTGACGTCCTGGCGGGGCGAGCCGTCCGAGGTGCCGAAGCCGCAATAGTCGAAGATGAGCACATCGGCGCCGGCCGCGGCGAAACGTTCGGCGAAAGGCAGTAGGCCGGCATCCTTCGTCGCGCCGAAACCGTGACCCATCACCACACACGGGCGGCCGCGGGCGGTGCGCAGTTCGTCGCTCTGCCCGGGCAGGTGCCACGCCGAGCACCGCACGCCGTGGCTGTCGAAGCTGATCTCCTCGGGCATGCGAGCTCCTCGGTGCGCCCGCGGGTCAGCGGGTCGTACGAGATGATTCGTGGCGGCAACCACGATTGGTTCATCGCGGCGCGTGCACTCGCTCCACCCGCAGATCTCGCGGGACTGTTGCTGGCGGACCATCGTCTGGTTCAGGTGTCGAGGTGCGCGGTGAGGCCGGTGGAGATGGAGGGGGCGTACTGGTCGAGGTTCAGCCGCTGTGTATCACGAGCGTCGGTTGTCATCGAATTCCCGCGCGAGGATCGCGAGTTCGGGGTCGTGCGCGGCCGCGGCGTGGACAGGGAGCAGGATCGGGGCGACTCGGAGCGCGACCTCGGGCGAGAGCCGGCCCCAGCCTCGCAGCAACTGGTGGAGGTCATCAGCGGCGAGCGCGTGCCGAGCGACCTGATCGCGCAGCTCCGCATCGGCCGCCGACGCAGCGATCTTGCTGAACACGTACGATCAGGCCTGCACTGACGGCACTATGCAGCTCATCCGCCGCTCGCGTTCGGCGGAGCACACTTCGCGCGTCGGAGCTCCAGCCGGTCGAGGCCGAAGGGCAGGGGATGCCGTGTCCGCACATGAGTACCTGTTGGACAACCAGGCTGGGGAGGCGAAGGACCGCTTCAGTGCTCTGTCGGCGCTGTTCGATCCGGTGACCTTCCGGCACGTCGACGCGCTGGGGGTCGCACCCGGTTGGCAATGTTGGGAGATTGGCGCGGGAGGGCCGTCGGTGCCCGACGGCCTCGCGGCCCGCGTCAGTCCCGGCGGCCGGGTCCTGGCGACCGATCTGGATACCCGCTGGATAACCGGCCGCACCGGGCCGCACGTCGAGGTGGCCCGGCACGACGTAGTCGCCGACGACCCTCCGGAGGGTGGCTTCGACCTGGTGCACGCCCGCCTGGTGCTGCTCCATGTGCCTGCGCGGATGGAGGCGTTGCGCCGTATGGTCTCGACACTGCGGCCCGGTGGCTGGCTGCTGGTCGAGGACTACGACGTCAGCTTGCAACCGCTCATCTGCCCGGACGAGGTCACGCCGGACCAACGGCTGGCGAACGCGGTCAAGGCTGAGTTCCGGCAGCTCCTGCTCGAACGCGGCGCCGACACCGAGCTCGGCCGTCGGCTGCCCCGGATGCTCCGGGACGCCGGCCTCACGCACGTGGAGGCCGACGCCTACTTCCCGCTAGCCCTGCCCGCTGTGGCGGTGCTGGAGAGCGCCAACGTCCGGCAGGTCCGGGGCGCGCTCATCGAACGCGGGAACCTGAGCGTCGCGGACGTCGACAGGTACCTGGAGCTCGCATCGACCGCCGAACTGGACCTGGCCACCCCACCGCTTGTATCCGCGTGGGGCCGACGCCCTTCGTCCTGACCGGACACGTTGATCACGTCCGTCAGCGGTTCCGCCATCGAGACGCGCGGACATCCGGCAGCCCGACGAGAGGTCGTCCAGATAATGCAGAGAAGCGTTCTGAGCCAGGATGTTGATGCTGAGCTGGCTCGCGGTCGCTAGTCGCCCGACTCGTACTTGAACGAGATTGCCAGGCGCACCCGGAAACCGGATACCTGCCCGTTCTCGATGATGACGTCCTGCCGCACGACCTCAGCCACGCGAAGGTCACGGACGCTCTTCGCTGCGGTCTCAACAGCAGTCCGCGCGGCCGCAGCCCACGACTCGCCGCTGACTCCGATCACTTCTGTCACCCGGTAGACGCTGTCGGGCATGTCTGCCTCCTCTGTTGAAGCGAGCTTGGCACGGAGAGGACTTCTCGCGATAGACCGGATGCGAGGGGCCGCGTCGGACGCGCGGCCACTCTCGTGACGCGTGATCGCATCGACATCAGCGAACACAGTGTCTTCCGCTCCGGTCACGGATCGGCTTCTGCGACACCCGGCGTCAGCCAGGGCAGTCGACCGCTACCCCAAGGGCACCGCAGATCTCCCGCATCCGGGTGTCGGCCAACCGGCCCAGCCGGTTGACGAGCACTGCGACCGAGACGCTCTCGACCGAGTCCAGGTTGACCGCCGAACGCCGGGGGACCGGATCGTCACCGGGTTCGAGAAGCACCTCGCTGGCGAGCCCCCGGATCGTAGTCGTACACGGCGCGACGAGTGCCCGTCGATGCCGCGGGATCACCGCGTCGCGGGACAGGACGACGACCGGGCGTCGTCCGACCTCGGCCATCTCGCACCACCACACCTCCCCACGCGCCGGTAACGCGGTCACGAGGCCGCCGCTGCCTGTCGCCACGACGCCAGATCACCCCACTCGTCTGGCTCGTCTGCCGGGTGCTCGTCGTAGGCGGCGTAGCTCGCATTCACCTCTGCGGACCGGTGCCGAGCGAGCAACGCTCGAAGCGCCTCATCAATTAGGGCAGCGTCGGTGACCCCCGAACGCATGCTCCGCGCACCGTCGAGTAGCGCCGCGTCCACGGTCGTGCTCAATCGTGTGCGGTTCATGCCATCAGTATGCCACGCTGCGAATGGGCGTTTCTCGACACCAGCAGGCACTACCAACCCCAACGCCGACCAGCTTCACCCACTACCGCCCCACCGACGACAGCGAAACACGGACCGACGTCGAGATCATCACCTGGCTCGACGACCACTCCCGGCGAACTCCTGCGCGAGCTCACCATCGACCCCGACCGGGACTACCAACCCACCGGAAAACCCGCTACCCGAAACGGAAACAGGCCGACCCATGAGGCTTCAGCCTGTCCGGGATCTCTTGAGAGATCACATCGGTGGGCAAGGGGGGAGTTGAACCCCCACGTCCTTTCGGACACACGGACCTGAACCGTGCGCGTCTGCCATTCCGCCACTTGCCCGGCACCGCACCGTCGCGGGCGCGGCTGATTGGCCAGCGGAAACGGTAGCACGGTGGCCAGACCGGTTTGTGAGCTCGCACCCCGGTTCCCAGTAGACTCGTCGGGGCGTGTGCCGACACACGTGCTGCACCTATGCCATCCGGAGGAGGTCGACGTGAGCCTTGCTCAGCGGTTCGAACGTCGCCTCGAGGGGCTGGTGGGCGGCGCGTTCGCGCGGGTCTTCAAGGGCCAGGTAGAACCGGTGGAAATCGGGTCGGCGCTGCAACGTGAGGCCGCCGACAAGCGCAACGTCATGGGCAACGGCCAGGTGCTCGCACCGAACCGCTATCGCGTCACGCTGTCCTCCTCCGACCACGAGCGGCTGGTGCCGTGGGACGTGCAGCTGACCAGCTCGCTGGCCGAGCTGGTGCAGGAGTACCTCGACGAGAACCGCTGGAGCACGATCGGCGACATCGAGGTCTACCTCGCGTGCGATGACCAGCTGCACACCGGCGTGTTCGGGGTGGCCTCCCGCATGGAGCCGAAGGCCCCGCCGCGCCGGCGCCCGCACGACTCGATGTCACTGCCGGTGGTTCCGGGGGCGCCGGTGGGCGAGTACGCACACCCGTTCGGCGCCGCACCCGCCCCCTACCCGCCCAGTCCAGTGGGGGTCGCGGCCTCCCCGGCGCCGGCGAGGATGATGCCGCAGGCACCCGCGGCCCAGCAGGTAGCGCCCACGCCGTCCTCCGCGCCACCGGGCGTGGGGCGCCAGGGGCGTTCCCCGACGCTCGTCGTCGACCAGACCAACCAACGTTTCGACCTGCGAGTCGGCAGCAATGTCGTGGGCCGCGGCACCGAAGCCGACCTGCAGCTGCTCGACCAGGGCATCTCCCGCCGCCACCTCGACATCCAGTTCGACGGCAACTTCGCCACCGCCTACGACCTCGGCTCGACCAACGGCACCGCCGTCAACGGTCACGAAATCGGCAGCCAGGTGCTGCGACATGGTGACGTCGTGCGCGTCGGCCACACCCGGCTCGTGTTCCACCAGGCGCAGGTGTGACCGACGCATGAATTCCGCCCTGGCACTGCAATTGATGCGGTTCGGCTTCTTGGCCTTGCTATGGCTGTTCGTGTTCGCCTCGATGCGGGTGATCCGCAGCGACCTGCGCACGAGTGGCCAGCCGCGCATGTCGACACCACCCCCGGCGCGACGCAAGGGCGGGCGCAGCGCTGCGGGCGGTGGGTCGAGCGGCCCGCACGCGCCGAGCCACCTGCTGGTCACCGCGGGCGACCTGATGGGTACCCGGATCAGCCTCACCGGAGCACCTGTGCTGATCGGGCGCGCAGACGACTCGACGCTCGTGCTCACCGACGACTACGTCAGCACCCGGCACGCCCGGATCAGCCTGCAGGACGGCTTGTGGGTCGCCGAGGACCTCGGTTCGACCAACGGCACATACCTTGGCCAGCGCAAGCTCGACGGGCCGGTGCCGATGGACATGGGCGTCCCGCTTCGCATCGGCAAGACCGTCCTGGAGCTGCGATGAGCCGCTCGACTGTGCGCAGCGCTTCGCTGCGGCCCCACCCCACGCGGCACGCCTTGATGGCTCGGTGGCCCTAGATGGCTCTGATCCTTCGGTACGCGGTGCGCTCGGATCTCGGTCTGGTGCGCTCGAACAACGAGGACTCTGTCTACGCCGGGCCTCGCCTGCTCGCCATTGCCGACGGCATGGGTGGGCACGCGGCAGGGGAAGTCGCCAGCAAGATCGTCATCGGAGCGCTCGAGGGGCTCGACGAGGACCGCCACGTCGGTGATCTGATGAGCGCCCTGCGCGAGGCTGTCCTCGAGGCCAACCGGCGCATCGCGGAGGCCGTCCAGAAGAGCAAGGAACTCGAGGGCATGGGCACGACCCTCACGGCGTTGCGCTTCTCCGGCACCCAGGTCGGGCTGGTTCACGTCGGAGACTCGCGCGGCTACGTCATGCGCGGCGGCCAGCTATCGCAGATCACCCATGACGACACCTACGTCCAGCACCTCGTCGACTCGGGCAAGCTCACCCCGGACGAGGCCAAGGACCACCCGCGCAAGTCGGTGATCCTGCGAGCGCTGCTCGGTAGCGAGGTCGAACCCGACGTGTCGATCCGCGAGGCCCGCGCAGGCGATCGGTACCTGCTGTGCACCGATGGACTTTCCGATGTCGTAACGGCGGAGACGATCCTGGAGACCCTGCGAATCTCTGATCTGCAGGAAAGTGCCGACCGGCTCGTAGAGCTCGCCCTTCGCGGCGGCGGCCCGGACAACGTCACCGTCATCGTCGCCGACGTTCTCAACGCCCGTGTCGGTGAGCACACCGATGACCTGCCCGTCATTGCCGGCGCGTTCGTCGACCCGGCGGCGGCCGACATTCCAGGCGCCGACAGCGCCGCCGAGCGGGCCGCCCGCCTGGCCCGGCCGCCGGCGAGCAGCGAGCCGAGCACGCCGGACAAACCCGGCCGCCGCAGGCGACCCTGGCGCACCCTGCTCATCGTGTTGAGCATCCTGGTGGTGCTGATGGCGGGGCTGGGCATCGGCTACAAGGTCACCCGGGCGTACTACTTCGTCGGCCGCGACGGCACCGAAGTGGCGATATTCCGCGGCGTCAACACGCAGTTCGGGCCGCTGAAGTTCTTCACCGTCTACCAGAACACCAATCTGGCCGTAGCCGATCTGCAGCCCGCGGTGCGCTCGCAGGTACAGGCGGGGATCAACGCCGACAACAAAGCCGACGCCGAGCGGATCGTGGCCCGGCTGCACGACCAGCTGCTGCCGATCTGCAGCGTCGTCCCCCCGGCGCCGACCGCGACCCCGACCCCGACCGTCACCCACACCACGCCGCGCACCTCGGCCGTGCACGCATCGCTCCCCACCCGGCGACGCATCAGCACGACCGCAAAGTCCACAGCCAAGACCACGGCACGGACCACGCCGAAAACCGCGCCGAAGACCGCCGCCACGACGAGCCCGCCCACCAGTGCCAGCCCGACGCCTTCGCCGGGCCAGCAGGTCGACGTCAATTGCCGGCAGGGCTGATGGCCACCCCCGCCGCGCAGCTGCGCATCCCCACCCGGCGCACCGCCGAGCTCGTCCTGTTGGGCTTCGCGGTGTTGATCGTCGTGGCCGCCGAGGCCGCCCTCGAGGCCACCCGCGACGGGCGGATCTCGACCCGCCTGGCCACCTATGCCGCCGTGCCACTCGCCATCGGGCTGGTCACTCACCTGGTCATCCGGAAGGTCGCGCGCTACGCCGACCCGCTGCTGCTGCCGATCGTCGTGCTGCTCAACGGCCTCGGGCTGGTCATGATCCACCGCCTCGACCTGGGGTTGAAGCAGCGCGCGGTCCAGGACGGCCTGCACTACGACGGGGCGGCCGCGCCCACCCAGGTGGTCTGGACGGCGATGGGCGTGCTGCTGTTCGTCGTGCTGCTCGTCGTCGTGCGCGACCACCGGGTGCTGCAGCGCTACGCCTACACCCTCGCGCTCGTCGGGGTCTTCTTCCTCATGCTGCCCGCGGTGCTCCCGGCCCGGTTCAGTGAGGTCAACGGTGCCAAGATCTGGATCCGGCTGGCCGGCTTCTCGCTGCAGCCCGGCGAGTTCGCGAAGATCCTGCTGACCATCTTCGGTGCGTCCTATCTCGTCTCCAAGCGCGACGTGCTCGCCTTGGCCGGCAGGCGTTTCGCCGGCATCGACTTCCCGCGCGGGCGCGACTTCGGGCCACTGCTCGCCGCGTGGCTGGTCTGTATCGGCGTGCTGGTCAGCGGTCACGACCTCGGTACCTCGCTGATGTTCTTCGGACTGTTCGTCGTGCTGCTCTATGTGGCCACCGAACGCGCCAGCTGGGTGATCGTGGGCGCGGTGCTGTTCGCCGGCGGTGCCTACGTCGCCTATCAGCTATTCGGAAACGTGCAGACCCGCGTGGGTGTCTGGCTGCACACCTTCTCGGCGGTGCACGCCGACGACGGTTTCCAACTGCGCCAGTCGTTGTTCGGGCTCGGTACAGGCGGCATCTTCGGCACCGGCCTCGGCGGCGGGCACCCCGAGCTCGTGCCGTTGCCGGCCACCGACTTCATCGTCTCCTCCTTCGGCGAGGAGGTCGGCCTGTTCGGCCTGGTGGCCCTGCTGATGCTCTACGCCCTGTTCGTAGCACGGGGGCTGGCGGCCGGTCTGGCCGTCCGCGACGCCTTCGGCAAACTGCTCGCCACCGGTCTGGCGTTCCTCGTCGCGCTCCAGCTCTTCGTCGTCGTCGCAGGCGTCACCAGATTGCTTCCCGAGACGGGGTTGACGACCCCGTTCCTCTCCTACGGTGGGTCGTCGCTGCTGGCGAACTACGCGCTGCTGGCACTGCTGCTGCGGGTGTCCGACGCCGCGCGGCGCCCGGCGAGTGTGGCACCGCGCAAGGCGACACCCGAGCCGGAAGCGGTGCCCGCATGAACCGTCCTATTCGCAAGGTCGCGGTCGCCTTGCTCGTCCTGCTCGCAGCGATGTTCGTCAACCTGAACTTCGTCCAGGTCGTGAAGGGCAGCGAGTACCGCAACCATGACGGCAACAGCCGGGTGCTGCTCGCCGAGTACTCCAACCCGCGCGGACAGATGGTCGTGCAGGGCACGGCGATCGCGACCTCGAAATCCACGAATGACGAGCTGAAGTACCTGCGCACCTACCCGCAGGGTCCCGAGTACGCCGCGGTGACCGGGTTCTACTCCTTCGACTACGGCACCAGAGCGCTGGAGAACGCCCAGAACAGCGTGCTCTCGGGCGACGATCCCCGGCTGTTCGGCTCGCAGCTGGTCGACCTGTTCACCGGGCGCAATCCGCGCGGCGGCAGCGTCGAGCTCACCCTGAACAAGGCGGCCCAGGATGCCGCGTACAAGGGGATGCAGAATCCCGACGGCACCTACCGACGCGGTGCGGTTGTCGCGCTCGATCCGAGCACCGGCGCGATCCTGGCCGTGGTCTCGACACCCTCGTACGACCCCAACCTGCTCAGCACGCACAGCGCGTCGACGAACTCGCGCTACTACAACGCGCTGCAGCCGAAGAATGGGGACCCGAATCCGGCCGACGCCCTGCTGAATCGCGCGTTCAACCAGCTCTACGCCCCCGGATCGGTGTTCAAGGTGATCGATGCGGCCGCCGCGCTGAAGGCCGGCATCAAGCCGACGACGCGGCTGGCGGCGCCCAACTCCTACTGGCCGCTCGAGCCCCAGCGCAAGACGCCGTGCCCGGCCAACCACCAGGCGCCGTGCGTCGAGAACTTCTCCGGCGAGACCTGCGACAACGGCTCCACCGCCACCCTCGAGTTCTCCCTCGCCAAGTCGTGCAACACGGCGTTCGCGCAGCTGGCCGTCACGAAGCTCGGCGCCAAGGGCCTCAAGGACGAAGCCGCCCTGTTCGGTTTCGAGGGTGACCAGCTCAACGTCCCGCTCGGAGTGAACCGGTCCAAGGTCGGCACCGAAGCCGTTCTGTCCGACGACGCTGCGCTGGCGCAGACGTCGTTCGGACAGCGTGACGTGCGGATGACGCCGTTGCAGGGCGCGATGATCTCTGCGGCCGTCGCCAACCACGGGACGCTGATGGAGCCCTACCTGGTGCAGAAGGAGCTCGGCTCGAACCTGTCCGTGCTGAGCGATACCCAGCCCAAGCAGCTGAGCCAGGTCATCGACCCGACGTTGGACGAGGACCTGAAAGCCATGATGCGCGGCGTCATCAACAGTGCCGTGGGCACCGGACGCGCCGCCGACATCACCGATATCCCGGGCGTCACGGTCGGCGGCAAGACCGGCACCGCCGACACCGGCATCTTCCAGAACGGCAAGGAGACGCCGCCGCACGCCTGGTTCTCCGGCTACGCGCTGCAGAACGGCAACCCCAAGATCGCCGTCGCCGTCCTGATCGAGAATGGCGGTGTCAACGGCAACGAGACGACCGGTGGACTGGCCGCGGCCCCGGTAGCCAAGGCCGTCATGGAGGCCTACCTGAAATCCGGCGGTGGCCGATGACGCCGGAGACCAGCCGATGAGGGCAAGCTCAGATAGGGACGGACTATGACGCAGGCACGACTGGTCGGCGGCCGCTACGAGCTCGGTGAGCTCCTCGGCTACGGCGGGATGGCCGAGGTGCACCGCGGCCGCGACGTCCGCCTGGGCCGCGAGGTCGCGATCAAGGTGCTGCGGGCCGACTTGGCGCGCGACCCGTCCTTCCTCAACCGTTTTCGCCGCGAGGCGCAGGCCGCGGCCGGGCTGAACCACCCGTCGATCGTCTCGGTGTACGACACCGG
>QHCC01000186.1 GCA_003243915.1 Pseudonocardiales bacterium
CGTCATGACAGCGGATTTGTGTCCGAGCATCTTCTGTACGACCTTCACGTCTGCACCGGCCGCGATGGCGAGGCTCGCGGCGGTGTGGCGTAGCTCGTGCGGGTGCAGGCCGGGGATGCCGATGACTTCGGCGGCGCGGTCGAAGGCAGCACGTCGGAAGATATGTGTGCGGAGCGCGCCGCCGCCGCGGACTCCGCTGAACACGAGGTCATCGGGCGCCTTGCCGCTCACGCGCTCGGCCAGTTGATCGACGAGGAATCGCGGGATTGGCACGTCGCGGCGCTCGTGGCCCTTCGGGGTTCCCCACACCTGCCGCGCACCGACGAGCGTCACGGACTCGGCGATGGTGGCGCGACGACGAAGGAAGTCGATGCGGCGTACGCGCAGTGCGGCCATCTCGCCGAACCGCACACCGGTGTAGGCGAGGAACAAGACGATCAGGCGGTACTGGTCGCTCTGTCGTTCGTCTAGTCGACGATGCTTGCTCGGGTATACCGGGCCTGCGGCGGCGCGGGCCAGGTCGTGCACTTGCTCGTGCGTCAGGTATCGCTGTTCGAGTGCTCGTGGACGCGGAAGATTGATGTCCGTCGCCGGGTTGCGGATCAGTCGTCCGTCCTTCACAGCGAGGGTGAGGATGAGCGAGAGCACGCGATGGATCTTGCGAACCGTCGCCGGTTCCGCCGCGCGGGCCAGCTTCGTGACCCAGGTCTGGATTTCGGCGTGCGCTACGTCGGCCAGCTTGGTGCTACTCCAGCGTGGGCGGATGTGTTTTCGCACGATGCCCTCGTACCGCTCGCGGGTGGTCGGCTTGAGGTGGGCCTGCCCGGCCAGCCACCGATCGGCCCACTCCCCCACCGTCACGCGGGATCGCGCCGGATCGACATACGAGCCCGACAGCTTGGACGATTCGATGCTGGTCAGGTAGCGCTCGGCATCGACACGTCGATCGAATGTCTTCGTCCGTTGCTCGCCGCCGGGATCGCGGTAACGCACATACCAACGTGTTCGTTCGTTGCGGGTGCGCCGCTCGACACTCGCCATGGCCGATCACCTCCGGTATTCAGGACGCCCGGACTCGGGATTCCAACGCCTCGCGGGCGAGTTGCGAAATGGTCTTGCCTTCACGTTCGGCGACGGCGGCTGCGCGGTCGCGGACGTCGGGGGTCAGCCGAAAGCTGACGCGGGGTGACACGGCTGCATCACCCGTCAGTGACGGCCGACCTCCGCGGGCTCGGACGTCCTGGACGATTTCCTCGGCACGTTGCTCGGTGAGTCTGGTGCCGTCGGGCAGGCGGACGTCGTCGCGATCGAGGTCGACATCGTCACCGATTGCGGTGTTTGGCGTGACCGCGGGCGGTCTGCGCTTGGCCATGGCCTCATCTCCTGAACCTCAGCGGCATGACGTGCAGGACGAGGAGATACGGCTCGTCCTCGTCAGGATTCACCTCGATGCCGATGATCTCGATTTCTCGCCCTCGTTCGTCGACGCCGACCCACAGCCAGGCGTCGGCACCGCTCGTCGTCATGACTGCCGTCGGATCGACGGTGGCCATCCCATGTCGGGCTGAGGCCCGACCGATGCGGTGCCGGCGCGCTGACTGCGTGAAGCGAACCGACGTCCATTCAGTATTGTCCGACACAACAGGGTAGTCAAGCGGCCTGCGGTCCATCGCCGTTGTAGTGGTGATCGATCCAGGCGAGGACGTCGCTGAGCCAGTAGAAGACCCGCCGGCCCATGCGGAAGCTGCGCGGTCCGGTGTGGTCGTGGCGCTTGTAGCGCAGGGTGGCCACGGGCAGGCGGGTGAGTGCGGCGGCCTCGTCGATGGTGAGCAGTCGGTCGTCGTCGCCGTGCGGGTCCGTGGGGCGGTGGTAGCTGGGTCTGGGCTCGTCCTCATTGTGGTGGTGCGGGTTCATCGGGTGCTCCTGTTCTTTCGTTGTTGGGCTCCGCCCGGTCGGGTGGAGGCCCTTCATCCGTATAGGGCGCTTTTTTGACCCGGGACCGGACGTCGGCGGGTCAACTTTTTTCGTGGATCTCCGTTCGTGGTCGGTGGTGCTCGGTTTGTCCTTCATGAGGGGCAGGCACGAAAAAGAGCCGATTACTGTCACCGCCCGATTTCCGTTACCAAGTCGTGACCCGCGGGGTGCCCATCTATCTCGTGCAAGTGCATCGGGACGGGTCAGATGCGACAGCCAACGACCATCGGTTACGAGTGTCCGCGTACGACCTCACGTGCCTAGCTGGGTACGACCTCACGTGCTGAGGTGTCGGCGAGTCGAGTCCTGTTTGTCGTGAGGTTGTTCATCGTTCGGGGGTCGGCCCGGTAGGGCTGGCCTGACTGAAGGGTGCTCGCCTCGCATGATCTTGGATCCGGAGAGCTGGATGGACCTCAGAAGGTTTCGGGCGCTGCATGCGTCGGGAGTATCGATTGCGGAGATCGCCCGGGAGACCGGGCATCACTGGAGAACGGTGAAGAAGTATCTGGCCGAGGACGGCCCGAGCGTGCCGCCGGCGGCGCCGGCGCGGGTGGGGACGCAGCCGCGGGTGATCGACCCGTTCGTGGCGGTGATCGAGGCGTGGCTGCGCGCGGATGTGTCGTTGCGGGGCAGCGTGATCCATGAGCGACTGGTCGCCGAGTATGGCTTCACCGGCTCCTATCAGCGGGTCAAGATGTTCCTGGCCGAGGCCCGGCCGCGGGTCGCCTTCGAGCTGGCCGGTGAGGTCGACGATCGATTGAGTGGGTTGCATCGCCGCTTCGAGGTGGTGCCAGGGGCGCAGGCCCAGGTCGACTGGGGTGATGAGGGATCGATCCTGGCCCACGTGGGGATCGGGAAGGTCTACTCGTTCCATATGACGTTGTCCTTCTCGCGGGACCCGTTCAGCTGCTTCACGACCAGCACCGACATGGCGACGTTCTGGGCCTGTCACCGGGCCGCGTTCAGCCACTTCGGTGGTTGTCCCGGATCGATCGTCTATGACCGGACCAAGACCGTGATCAAACGTCACGTCGCCCCGGGGATGGCGGTGCCCCTGCACCAGGAAGCGGTCGCGTTCGCTGAGCATTACGGGTTCGTCATTGACCCGCTGGCGGCCTATCGCCCGACCGGGAAGGGGCGGGTCGAACGCCAGGTCTTGATCGTGCGTGAGCACGTGTTGGCGGGGCGGTCCTTCGACTCGATCGCCGGACTGGACGCGGCGTTCGCGACCTGGTTACCGATCCGCCGGGCGCAGACTCACCGCACCCACGGCCAGATCATCGCGGTGCGTGCCGACATCGATCGGGCCGCTCTGACCGCGCCACCCTCGGCGCCGTATCTGGTCACTGATCGGCATCTGCGCCGCGTCGGCAAGGACTGCCTGGTGTCCTTCGAGGCGTCGCTCTACTCCGTCCCGGCGACCGCGATCCGGGCTGGGCAACGTGTCGAGGTCCGCGCTGACATCGACACCGTCGCCATCCACGCGGTGAGCACCGACGGCGCGGGTCGGGTGCTGGCTAGATGAGTAATTCCAAGCCCT
>QHCC01000187.1 GCA_003243915.1 Pseudonocardiales bacterium
CGTCTTGGAATTACTCATCTAGTGCGCGAAATGCCGAGCGCCGGTCAGGTACATGGTGACCCCGGCGGCCGTGGCAGCCTCGATCACCTCGGCGTCGCGGATGGACCCACCGGGCTGCACGACGGCCCGCACCCCCGCGTCGAGAAGCACCTGCAACCCGTCGGCGAACGGGAAGTAGGCATCCGACGCGCCGATGCAGCCGGCGGCCCGGTCCCCGGCCCGCTCGACGGCCAGCCGGCACGAGTCGACGCGGTTGACCTGCCCCATGCCGACGCCGACGGTCGCTCCGGCGAACGCCAACAGGATGGCGTTCGACTTGACCGCCCGCAGGGCCCGCCAGCCGAAGACCAGGTCGGCCAGGGTGGCCTCGTCCGCCCGCTCACCGGCGGCAAGCGTCCAGGTGGCCGGATCGTCGCCGGGGGCATCCAGGCGGTCGGCGCTCTGCACGAGCAGGCCACCCGAGACGGCCCGCATCTCGGCAGCCGGCCCGGCGCCCCGTGGCGTCGCGACCAGCACCCGCAGGTTCTTCTTCGCGCTCAGCAGCTCTGCGGCGCCGGTGTCGTAGGACGGCGCGACGATCACCTCGGTGAAGACCGGCCCGACCTGCTCGGCCATCGCGACGCTGACGGCGCGGTTGCTGGCGATCACGCCGCCGTACGCGCTGACCGGGTCGCAGGCGTGCGCCTTGCGGTGGGCCTCGGCGACGTCGGCCCCGATTGCGATGCCGCACGGGTTGGCGTGCTTGACGATCGCGACACACGGCTCGACGAAGTCGTACGCGGCGCGGTAGGCGGCGTCGGCGTCGACGTAGTTGTTGTAGCTCATCTCCTTACCGCCGAGCTGCTCGGCCTGCGCGATGCCGCTCGCGCCGCCCAGCCGGACGTAGAGCGCCGCGCGCTGGTGCGGGTTCTCGCCGTAGCGCAGCACCGCCGCCCGCTCGAAGGACTCGGCGAGCCAACCCGGGAACCCGCTCGGCGATCCGTCGACCTCGTCGTCGGGCGCGAGCACATTGCCCAGCCAGGACGCCACCGCGATGTCGTATGCCGCGGTGTGCCGGAACGCCGAGAGGGCCAGCCGCTGCCGCGCGGCCAGGTCGAACCCGCCGACTGCCAGCGCCGCGAGCACGTCGCCGTAGCGGGCCGGGTCGACCACGACCGCAATGGAGCCGTGATTCTTCGCGCTGGCCCGCACCATCGCCGGGCCGCCGATGTCGATCTGCTCGACGACTTCGGGCGCCGTCGCGCCGGCGGCCACCGTCTGGACGAACGGGTACAGGTTGGCGACCAGCAGCTGGAACGATGCGATGCCCAGCTCGTTGATCGTGGCCACATGCTCCGGGTCGCCCTGGTCGGCGAGCAGTCCGGCGTGCACGTGCGGGTGCAGTGTCTTCACCCGGCCGCCCAGGATCTCCGGGAAGCCGGTGACTTCGTCCACCGGCGTGACCGGGATGCCCAGCTCGCGGATCATTGCCGCGGTCGAACCGGTCGAGACGATCTCGACGCCGGCTGCGTGCAGCCCGCGCGCCAGCACGTCGATGCCGGTCTTGTCGTAGACGCTGATCAACGCGCGACGGATGGAAACCTGGCTCATCGGATCTCCTGGCAGAGCTGGCGGATTGCGGCGACGTAGAACGGCTTCTCAACGGCCTGGATGCGAGCGGTGAGCGAGGCCTCGTCGTCGCCTGCGACGACTGACACCTCGGCCTGCGCGATCACCGGGCCGGTGTCGACGCCGTCGTCGACCCAGTGCACCGTGACGCCGGTGCGCTCGACCCCAGCGGCGAGGGCGTCGCGTACCGGGTGCGGCCCGGGAAATGACGGCAGCAGCGACGGGTGGGTGTTGACAATCCGGAAGCGCCGCACCACGCCGGGCCCGAGGATACGCATGAAGCCGGCGAGCACGACGAGGTCGGGCCGGTGACCGGTCAGCGATTCGGCCAGCGCGTCGTTCCACGCGGCGCGGTCGTGGAAATCGCCGAGCCCGACGGCGAAGGTCTCGATGCCGTGCTCCTCGGCGTGCGCCATCGCCGGGCAGCCCTTGACGTCGGTGCCGGCGGCGACGACCCGAGCGCCGAACCCGCCGGGATCGGCGTCGAGGATCGCCCGCAAGGTGCTGCCGCGGCCCGAGGCGAGCACGACGATCCGTACAGCGCGGGCCGGCACGCGGCGAACCCTACCCGGCGAGCCTGCCGGCCCGGTGCGGCCTGTCGGCCAGGTCCTGCGCCTCGTCGGATGCCATCGCGACGAGGCGGGGTGCCTCCGAAGCCGCCCAGCCCTGCCCCGCGCGTGATACCGCCAGTCGCCGCGCGAGCACGAGCACGCCGAGCGCGGCCGCCGCGACGACGGACACCTCGACAGTGACGAACGCGCCCACCCGCCACGGCGAGGCGCCGACGCTCTGCAATCGGCCGCCGCCGATCGAGCCGCCACCCTGCCACGCGAGCAGTGACATCACCGCGCCTGCTGTGACAGCGGCAGCGCCCGCGACGCGGATGCGGGCGAGCCAGCCGCCGGCCGGGGCGCTCAATCGGGCAACCGCCAGCCCCGCGCCCAGCGGGGTGAGGGCGATCAGCCACCAGACGAGTCCGCTCGCACCGTGACCCGTGGGCATCGCGCCCAGCAGTGGGAAGGCCGGCAGCACCCCGTGGGCGGTCCCCACCGCGCTCGCCGACGCGCCGGAACCGACGGCGAACCCCGGCCCGGCCAGGTAGGCGGCGCCGGCGATGACCGCGTTCGGGGCGGCCAGCACTCCGAGCAGCAGGATCGGCACGCTGCCCCAGCCGCCGCCGACCTCACGCGACAACGCCTCGACACGTCCGGCGTGCGCGACCAGCGACCCGGCGACGAGCAGGGCGCCGCTGCCGAGATACACGGCCACGCCCGCGGCCGTGGCCCGCACCACCGGTGCCGTGGCGGCCGGCGCTTGCAGCGCGATCACGTCGCCGAGCGCCGAGGACCGCACGTACGCAACACCACCAGTGCCGGCGAACAG
This sequence comes from Pseudonocardiales bacterium, assembly GCA_003243915.1. Lineage (GTDB taxonomy): Bacteria > Actinomycetota > Actinomycetes > Mycobacteriales > Jatrophihabitantaceae > QHCC01. The sequence continues at coordinate 2,992 of QHCC01000187.1, forward strand.
CACGAGCGAGGCGAGGCCCACACCCACGAACGGTGCACTACTGGTGCCCAACGTCGCGAACGGGACGATGACCAGGCAGGCGAGCATGAAGCTGCCCGCCTGGGTGGCGCCGGCCAGCGCGAGCCGCAGCGGGTCGTCCTCACCGAGTGATGCTGCGGCATCGGCCAGGCCGCTGCCGGCCCGCCAGGCCGTCAATCCCACGATGATCATCATGCCGAGCGGGAGGAAGGCCGCCGCCGTGCCGTCGACGGTGATGCCGCCGTGCAGCGCGGCGAGGAAGCTCAGCAAGCCGGCGCGGATCGCCGACCCGGAGTGCCCCGAGCTTCCCGAGACCGGCAGCCAGCAGACCGCGACGGTGACCATGGCCATCGTCACGCACACGGCGGCGGCGCCGACCCCCGTCCACACCGCGGCGAGCCAGAGCGAGCGGCCGGCCGCCTCGGGTACGACGCTGCGCCTGGCGGCGTCGTCCTGGTGATCAACGGGCATGCCACCCAGGCTGACAAACCTCGGCGCCCAATCGGTCCAGACACGCCGATGCCGGGCCCGCAGATCCGGGCCCGGCATCGGGGATGGTCACTGTCCTGGCGCAGGACCGTATCCGCTGACCGGCGGCGGTCCGTAGCCCGGTGGCGGCCCGGACGGGGGCGGCTGAGCTGGGCCGTAGGGCTGGGGCGCCCCGTACCCGCCGGGCTGCGCGGGCTGGCCGGGGTAAGGCTGCTGCGGGGGCTGGGCGGGCCACGACTGTGCCGGCGGCCTGGCCGGCATCCGTCCGCTCGCCGTCATCCAGCCGAACACGAGAACGCCGACCTGGGCCAGGATCGTGATCAGTTCGAGGATGAAGCCGATCGCGATCCCGTACTTCGGGCCGCTGCCGCCGGTGTCGACGCTGCTCTTGCCGATCAGGACGCCGAGGGCGAGCAACAGGGCGGAGACGGCGAGGACGACCGGGGTGAGCGTCAGCGGCTTCTTCTCCACCGTGGCCGCGCCGGCGAGCAGGCCGGCGACGAGGGACAGCCCGATGATGGCGAGCACTGGCGAACCCGCGGCGTAGCCACCGACCTTGAGCTTTCCACCGCCCAGGTCCTCGGTGAGCCACTTCAGGAAACCCCAGATGAAGGACAGCACACCCAGGCCGGCCGCCGCGTAGGCCATCAGTGCGGCGCGCTGGACGGGCGATGCAGCCGGGCGAGGCACTGCGGGGGGGCCGTACGCGGTCATCGAGTACCAACCTCTCGGGTATCAGTCATGGATCTGATTGAGGATCGAGG
>QHCC01000188.1 GCA_003243915.1 Pseudonocardiales bacterium
CCACCACCAGCCGCTGAACTACTTCGCGAACTACGGGCCGGGCCAGCCTGGCCGTACACACCTGAAGGACGAGACGGACTTCGTGACCTCAGCCAAGAAGGGCACGCTGCCGACCGTCAGCTTCGTCAAACCGTACGGCTCGGAGAACGAGCACCCCGGCTACGCCAGCGAACCCGACGGCAGCGACCACCTGGTAGACCTGCTCAAGACGATCCTGTCCGGTCCGCAGGCCCGCGACACACTTGTCGTGGTGACCTACGACGAGTTCGGCGGTCAATGGGATCACGTCCCGCCGCCCGGGTCAGGTAGCCCGACCGTCGGCGCGAGCGATGTGTGGGGCCCGGGTACCCGTATCCCGGCGTTGATCCTCAGTAAGTCGATGGAGCGCTCGGGAGTAGACCACACGGTGTACGACACGACATCGATCCTGGCGACCATCGAGCACGGCCTGGGGCTGAACGCGCTGAGTAGCAGGGACGCGCACGTTGCGGACCTTCGCCACGCGGTGCGGGTGGGCCACGGCGACTGACGACGAGTGGTGGGGCGGCTTCGGGGCCGCCCCCCGACGCTCGCTGCGGCGAGCCCGGGGGAGTGGCCAGCAGCCGATCCACCGTGTCCCAGGGCGGGACCGGGTCTGGCCCGTGACCAGGGCGCCGTCAGTCGAGTGAGGCGTGGTGAGGCAGAACGGATGTCCGGCGGGATCGAAGAGAACGCGGAAGAGATCGGGCTTCGGCTGGTGATCAGCTTCTCTGGCCTGCGTTGCCGTGCCCAGCTGGGGGAGGGCCGCCATGGCACTGACACCCTGCCCGGCTGTCAGTGGTAGCGCATAACGTGGGTGCCCGCAGAACCCAATGCCGAGGAGGGTCATGACCACCCTGACCGACCGCCCGAACACCGCGCTACTCATCATCGACGTCCAGAACGACGTCATGGCCGGCACCCACAACCGTGACGGTGTCATCGCCAACATCACCGCCCTGGTGGCCAAGGCCAGAGCCGAGGACGTGCCCGTCGTGTGGGTGCAGCACTCCTCCGACGACTTGCCCGAAGGAAGCGACGGCTGGCGTTACGTTGCCGAACTCACGCAGGAAGAGTCCGAGCCGGTGGTCCACAAGCGCTACGGCGACTCCTTCGAGGACACCGACCTCGAGGCCGTGCTGAGTGAGCGCAGGATAGGACGCCTGATCGTCACCGGGGCGCAGACCGACCAATGTATCCGCTGCACACTCCACGGAGCGATCGTCCGAGGCTACGACGCGGCCCTGGTCGGCGATGCCCACACCACAGAAGACCTCAGCGAGTGGGGCGCACCCCCACCCGACAAGGTCATCGACCACACGAACCTCTACTGGGAGCATCACACCGCTCCCGGCCGGAACGCGGGGACGGTGAGCACCGGCTCGGTCGACTTCGGCTGAGACCGCCGAGCGGCCGATCGTGCCGGGTGTAACAACGGAGCACGGGCAATCGTGAAGTTCGATCGATCATTGTTCGACGACCATAGGGTCCGATCGTGATCTCCCCGGTCTCGTATGACCCGGGGACCGCCGACGCTTTCAATCGCGTCGAAGTCGCCGCCCCGGCTGCGGACATCCATCCTTGGCGAAGGCGACTGCGGCTATCCACCTGCATCTGCTGACAGACTCCGATCAGCTGCCACCGGGTTGATCGCGCTGATCGACCAGCTGGGCGTCAACCCGCCACAGGGCTAGCACGAGGTTTGGAGCTGTGAGCAGCTACGAACCGCTAGACGATCCGCATTCGAAACGAGGCGTCAAGCCTCAGTCTGAATGAGTCGCGCGGCGAGATCCTTCTCCGCCGTAGAGATCGCGGAGGGCTGGCTGTCGCGCAGTTCCCAGTGCGTGGTCACACCCGCCGGTCCTTGAAGCTTGCCGCCGCCCAGAGCGTCGTCGATGCGCTGACGAATTGCATCCTCGCTGCCTGGCTCGGCGGCGAACACCGTCCGTAGATGCACCGCGCCGCCGATGCGGTCTGCCTGAGTGTGGTGCGGTGACAGCAGGCAGGGCGGCTCGTGATCCCAGTGTCCGCATAACGCCACGGTGATCGCCGCACCCGGAGCGCGGCTGTCGCCATTGGCAGCCATGACGACCACCGCCTGATGCGCGAACGCTTGACGCATGGAGCCAGTCTGCCGCCTAGCTTCGCCAACGTCAGGTTGGGCCGTCGGCGTTCCGGAGGCGACGGGGGGCTACGTAAAACGCTCTCGAGGTTCAGGGCGCTTCGCGCCTGCTGTTCGTGAGTGGGGCACCCAACTGGCCGGTCTGCCAGTGTCGTCGGGGACGGGCTTGCACCGACGAGGTGGGTGCGAGGTGGGGGCGTGAGCGCCTTGATCAGATTCGCGTAAGGGATCCTGATGCCGGCGGCCGGAGAGTGTTCATCGATGTCATGAAGCATGCAACGGGCCGTGGCGTTGCTCGAGCATGTCGGCGAACTGGCGGGCGAAGAGGTAGGCGTCACCGGGCCAGCGTGCCGAGAGATAGCGACCAGACCGGACGGTAAACGCGGGCCGGTCATCGTCGATCTTTCCTCGGCGCCTGAGCACCCACGGGCCGCGTTCAAACGAACCGGCCGCGGCCCGCACCTCGTCCTCCACGTACTCCGGGTAGGTGCGGTAATAGCGCCCAAGCCTCCAGGCGCTGACGTAGAAGGCCGAGCGTTCCATGTATTTCGGTAGGCAAGTGGTGAGCTGGTCGGCAAGCACACTGCGGCCGGTCCGCGGATCGGGCGTTCGCGCGAGCACCACCACGCCATGGCAGATGGCCGCGACCGGACGCTCAAGCTGCCAGAAGCCCGCGACCTTGTCCCGCAGCAACCGCGATCCGAGATACTGCCGCATGCCCGGCGCGTGTCCGCCGGGCAGCACGAGCCCGTCATAGTCGGACATCCGCAGCGCTGCCCACGGCACGGGAGCCCGAAACGCCAGGTCTGCTTCCAGCCTGGCGTAGTACTCGCGCGGCTCGGGCTCAGCCCCGAACTTGCCGAACAGCACCCCGGTCAGCAGTCGCGGATCGCCAGCAGGCACCGCACCGTTCTCCGATGCGAACACCACCTGATGCCCCATGTCGCTCAGCACCCGCCACGGCACCGCAACCTCGGTGACATCGAAGCCCTGGTCGGGCAAAGGCATCAGCACGGCCGCCACCGGCCTAGTGTGCCTCTTCCGGAGCCGGTAGCAGCGTCGAAACGCCACACCCGTGAGCGCCGTCCGTGCGACCCGATCACGGGTCCAGGGCCACGTCGTAGCCCAGGTACTCCTGAAGGCCTACGTGGCTCGGTCAAGTAATGGCCTGCGGACTGATGTGACGCAGGGCGCCTCGTCCTTACGGTCGATGAAGACACCCGACTAGGAGATTTCATGATTGAAGTAATCGGATTGACCAAGCGATACGGGGACAAGACGGCGGTGAACGATGTCACGTTCACCGTCAAGCCCGGAATCGTCACAGGATTCCTCGGCCCCAACGGCGCCGGCAAGTCGACCACGATGCGGTTGATCGCTGGCCTGGACTCACCGACATCGGGATCGGTCCTGGTGAACGGGCGTCCGTACCGCGAGGCCCATGCGCCGATGGCCGAGCTGGGCACGCTGCTCGAGGCCAAGGCCGTGCACACCAGCCGCTCGGCTTACAACCACCTGCTGGCGTTGGCACAGACCAACGGAATCCCCAAGTCCCGGGTAACCGAGATGATCAATCTCGTCGGGCTCGGCGACGTTGCCCGCAAGCGGGTCGGCGGCTTCTCCCTCGGCATGGGCCAGCGGCTGGGGATCGCGTCCGCCCTGCTCGGTGACCCGCAGACCGTCATTCTCGACGAGCCGATCAACGGGCTCGACCCCGAAGGCATCCTGTGGGTGCGCAACCTGCTCAAGGGACTCGCCGCCGAGGGACGCACCGTGTTCATCTCCTCACACCTCATGAGCGAGATGTCCCAGACCGCACAGCACTTGGTCGTCATCGGCCGCGGCGAGCTCATCGCCGACGTCGATGAGGCGACCTTCGTGGCTATGGCGTCCACGAACGTGGTCCTCGTGCGCTCGCCGCAGGCCAGCGAGCTGCGCGACCTGCTAATCGGACCGGACGTGAGCATAAGCAGCCCAGAAACCGGGCTGCTCGAGGTGCACGGCCTGAACGCCGAGCAGATCGGCGACGTGGCCTTCGAACATCAACTTCGCCTGCACGGATTGACAGTTCAGGAAGCGTCCTTGGAGCAGGCGTTCATGGAAATGACCAAGGACACAGTCGAGTTCCACGCCCACACGAATGACGAGATCGCCGACAGGCATCACCATGCCGCCGCCGGCGCAGGAGACCTACGATGACCGCCACCCTCAGCCGGGCCACCGGCGACCCGATAGTCACACCACGCTTTCCCGGGATGAAGGTCACCCAGCTGCGGGTGATCAAGTCCGAGTGGACGAAGTTCCGATCGCTGCGCTCCAGCATCATCACCCTGCTTGTCGCGATGGTGCTCACGATCGGCCTCGGCGCGTTGATCAGCGGTGTCTTCGCGGCGCACTGGAACAAGGTGAGTCCGGACGAGCGCGCCAATTTCCACGCCGTGGACATCAGCCTGAGCGGTGTCGGCATAGCGCAACTCGCCATCGGCGTGCTGGGCGTACTGCTACTCAGTGGCGAGTACTCGACCGGCATGATCCGTTCCTCGCTCACCGCCGTTCCGAAGCGGCTGCCCGTCCTGTGGGCCAAGATCTCGCTATTCACCGGAGTCGTCGGAGTCGTGTCGATCATCTCGACGTTCGCCGCCTTCTTCATCGGGCAATCGCTGTTGGCGGGTCACCACATCCAGACCACGATCACCAGTCCGGATGTGATGCGGATGGTCGTCGGCGCCGGCGTGTTCATGACGCTGGTGGGCATCATCGGGATGGCACTTGGTGGGCTGCTGCGCAACACGGCCGCAGGCATCTCCAGTCTGGTGGCGCTCATGTTCGTCATTCCGCCGGTGATGGGCTTGCTGCCGAGTAATTGGTCGGACCGCATCGGTCCGTACCTGCCATCGAACGCCGGCCAGTCGTTCTGGAGTCACCCGACGGGCGCGCACCTCAGTGCGCTGACCGGCTTCGCGGTGCTCTGCCTCTGGACCGCCGCTCTGGTCGGTGCCGCCGCGTTCCGGATGAAGCGCAGCGACGCCTAGGACACGAGAACGGCTCGAAACGGTGGCTGCCCCGGACCCAGGTTCGGGGCAGCTGCACACTGAGGGCGTCGTTAGCGCGTAGCCGCAGAGCGAGGAGGTCGGGCGGTGCCGCACGGAACACGCACGCCACGCTGGATGCGGTATATGACCGGCAGCCGCAACCGGCTGTTCGACTGGTTCCCGCCAGCGGCCCTGCTCGCGCTGGCGATACCCGAGCTGGTCCGTCCCCACCAGCGGGTGCTGTTGGACTTGGCCCTCACGCTGTTGCTGATCGCCCCGCTGGTGGTCCGTCGGCGGTACCCGATGCTCGTGTTCGCCCTGGTGTTCAGCGCCGCCCTCGTGCAATGGCTGGCGGGTGAGCATCTCGAGGCCGCCAACGCCCTGCTCGTTGCGTTCTACACAGTTGCCTCGCTGCGGTCGGCGCGGACCACGCTCGCCGCAGCAATCGCGTTGGAGGCTGCTGTGGCCTTCGCGATAGCCCGGTTCGCACCCGCGCGCGAGTGGCTGCTCGCCTTCGTCCTGCTGTCGGGTCTGGTGACCGCCGCGGGCGTGCTCGGCGTGTATGCCCGCACGCGGGCCGCCCTGCTCGCCCAGCTCCACGAGCGCGCCGACCGGCTTGAACGCGAGCGCGATCAGCAGGTCGAGCTGGCCGGCGCCGACGAACGGGCCCGAATCGCACGGGAGATGCATGATGTCGTCGCCCATCACCTGACCGTGATGATCGCACTGGCCGAGGGCGCGGCGGCCTCGGTGGCCACAGCACCGGACCGCGCGGCCGAGGTCATGACGACGGTGTCGGCGACGGGGCGCAAGGCCCTGGCCGACACCCGGCGGCTGCTCGGCGTCCTGCGCACCGATTCCGACGCGCAACTTCAGCCGCAGCCCGACATCAGCCGGGTGGAGATGTTGCTGGAGCAGGTCCGCTCAGCCGGGCTGCCCGCGACGATGACCATCACCGGGCGGCACCGGGTGCTGTCCGCCGCGCTCCAGCTCACCGTCTACCGGCTCATCCAGGAAGCGCTGACGAACACGCTCAAGCACGCCGGCCCCGGCGCCCACGTCCGGGTTCGACTGACCTACACCGACGACGCGGTGAACATCGACGTCCGCGACGACGGGCTCGGGTCAACCGCGGTACCGCTCGTCGGGCTCCAGCCCGAGGGGCACGGGCTGACCGGCATGCGCGAGCGGGTCGCGGCGTGGGACGGCGAGCTGCGCGCGGGACCGGCCTCGCCATACGGCTGGGTCGTGAGCGCGCGGCTGCCGACCGAAGCCGTCGACGCCACGGCGGGAAACTGATGACCGGAGCATCGGCGCCCATACGGGTGCTTCTCGTCGACGACCAGGAGCTGCTTCGCCTCGGGTTCCGGATGATCCTCGACGCCGAACCCGGCATCGAGGTCGTCGGTGAGGCCGACGACGGCGCCGCGGCGATCCGCCGCGTCGCCGAGCTCAGCCCGGACGTCGTGCTGATGGACGTGCGCATGCCCGGGCTGGACGGGCTCGCGGCCACCGAAACCATCGTCGCCTCCGGAGCCGCGTCCAAGGTGCTCATCCTCACCACGTTCGACCTCGACCAGTACGTCTACGCCGCCTTGCGCGCCGGTGCGAGCGGGTTCCTACTGAAGGACGTTCCGCCCGTCGAGCTGATCTCGGCCATCCGGTCGGTCGCCTCCGGCGAAGCGGTGATCGCCCCGGGTGCCACCCGGCGGTTGCTCGCTTCGTTCACCGCTCTGCTACCCAACCCCGACCAGGCGCAGCACCAGCAGAACCTGCTCTCGGCGCTGACCGAGCGCGAGCGTGACGTCTTCTACCAGGTTGCGGCCGGCGCGTCGAACGCCGAGGTCGCGGTCGCGCTGCACATGTCCGAAGGCACCGTGAAGGTGCACGTGGGACGGATCCTGGCGAAGTTCGACCTGCGCGACCGGGTCCAGATCGTGGTGCTCGGCTACGAAAGCGGCCTGATCACACCGAGCGCCTGAGGGCCGCTCCGCTAGAGCAGTTCGGCGATACGTTCCGCGGCCCGCAGTGCCCCGTCGCTCGTTACCAGGGGAGTCATCTTCGATGAGACACAACGTTGGTCGAGGGGAGCCGGTCGTAGGGGGGCTGGGCTGGTCTTCT
>QHCC01000189.1 GCA_003243915.1 Pseudonocardiales bacterium
TGAGCCGTGCGTCGATGTCCTCGACAAGGGTTGCGTCGAGGAATGCCCGGTCGACTGCATCTACGAGGGTGGTCGGATGCTCTACATCCACCCCGACGAGTGCGTCGACTGCGGGGCGTGCGAGCCTGTCTGCCCGGTCGAAGCGATCTTCTACGAGGACGACCTGCCGGACAAGTGGCGCGACTACACCGCGGCCAACGTCGACTTCTTCGACGAACTGGGTTCGCCCGGCGGTGCGTCGAAGGTCGGCAAGACCGAGAACGACCCGCAGTTCATCAAAGACCTGCCCCCCCAGGCCGAGGACGCCTAGCCAACCCCGCGCTTTGCACCTTTCAGCGCCCTGAATCGGCGCGATTTGGGGCGCTGAAAGGTGCAAAGCGGGACTATTTCTGGTACATGGTGGCGACGACCGCAGTCGCTGAGGCGGTCGCGGACTGCCAGCCCTTGGCCCGCGTCCACTGCTTGCCGTCGAACGCGACCTTGTCGATGCCGAGCCGGTCGGCGTTGGCTACGAACCACGCCGCGGTCTGCCAGGCCGCGCCCGGGACCTGCACGGTCGACGGGCCCGTCGTGGGGGTCCGGACCGGCAGATCCCGCACCACCTCGGTGACCACGGTCGCGACCGGCGCGACGTCGGACGGCTTCTCGAACGAACAGGTGATTCCCGCGGGCAGCTTGCCCATCAACGCGTGGGCCAATGCCTGGGCTTCTCCTTCGTGTTGCGCGTAGGCGTTGCCGTCGGCTGAGATCTGAACCTTCTGAATGGCCACGGCGAGATCCGTGTGCCGCCAATCAGGCACCTTGGCCAGCAGGGCGTCCAGGAAAGCGCCGGTCGCGAAGCGCAGGTCGTTGAGCTGCGTCGCGGTACCCCAGCCCTGTGACGGGCGCTGCTGAAGGACGCCGACCGAATCGCGGTCACCGTCGCCGGAAGCCAGGTTGCGCAGCTTGCTCTCCTGCAGCGCGGCCGCCAGGACGAGCACGGCGGCGCGCTCGGGCAGTCCGCGCCGGGCGATGACCCCGACCATGGTGGAGGCCACCGCCGCCTGGCTGGTGTCGAGGCTGTAGTCACCGACGGTGCACCCGCTGGCGGAAAACGGGTTGGTTTTCAGCGCCGCACGCACGGCGAAGGTGCCGCCCACGGCGACAGCAATGACGACGGCTGCGATCAGCAGGCCGCGAACAGCGCGAGAGTTCATCGGTCCTGGGGGTCAGTCGTTCGCGTGTAGGACGTCGTTCAAGGTGACGTGGGCGCCGGACCGAGGGCGCGCCTCGAGGGCGCCGGTGATGCTGTTGCGCCAGAACTGCAGCCCGGATCGGCCGGACAGCGACGCGGCTTTCACAACGCTGCCGTCGGGCAGGGTGAGCTTGGACCCCGCGGTGATGTAGGTGCCGGCCTCGACCACGCAGTCATCGCCCAGCGAGATGCCGACGCCTGCGTTCGCGCCGATGAGGCAGCGACGGCCGATGCTGATCTGCTCCTTGCCGCCACCGGACAGGGTGCCCATGATCGAGGCGCCGCCACCGACGTCGGAGCCGTCACCGACGACGACTCCTGCGGAGATCCGCCCCTCGACCATCGAGGTGCCCAGTGTGCCGGCGTTGTAGTTGACGAAACCCTCGTGCATGACGGTGGTGCCCTCGGCCAGATGCGCGCCCAGGCGGACCCGGTCGGCGTCGGCGATGCGCACGCCGGTCGGGACGACGTAGTCGGTCATGCGGGGGAACTTGTCGATGCCGAGGACCTGCACTGGGCCCTTGCGGCGCAGGCTCGTCCGGGTCCGTTCGAAGTCGTCGACCTGGCACGGGCCGACGGTCGTCCACACCACGTTGGGCAGCACGCCGAAGATCCCGTCGAGGTTCAGGCCGCGCGGTGCGACGAGCCGGTGGGACAGCAGATGCAGCCGAAGGTAGACGTCTGGGACATCGGCCGGCGGCTCGTCCAGGTCGATCTCGCACAGCACCACGTCGACCCGCACGCCGCGGTCGCTGTCGCGGGTGCCGGTCAGCGGCGCGAGCTCGTGCGGCGCCTGGGTGTCGGGCGTTTCGCCCAGAGCGGGCGCCGGGTACCAGGTGTCGAGCACCCGGCCCGTGGACGCGCCCTCGGCCACGGTGGATGCCAGGCCGTAACCCCAGGCTCGTCTGCTCACCTGATCAGCCTAACGAGCAGGCCTGGGTAGCCACCCAGCTAGCCTCACAGTGTGCTGGATCTGGCCGCTGACGCAGGCGCATTGACCGCCGCACTTGTCGACGTCGCCTCGGTCTCGGGGGACGAGGCGCACCTGGCCGATCTGGTCGAAGCCGCGCTGCGGCGCTACCGGTCGCTGGCGGTCGAGCGCGACGGCAATGTCGTGCTCGCGCGCACCGACCTCGGCCGCGCCGAGCGGGTGGTGCTGGCCGGTCACCTCGACACGGTGCCGATCGCCGGCAACGTCCCCTCGCGCCGCGACGGTGACCTGCTGCACGGTTGCGGCACCGCGGACATGAAGTCCGGTGTCGCGGTGCTGCTGCGGATCGCGCACCTGGTCGGGACCCAGGCCCTCGATCCGCGCGTCGATCTGACCTGGGTCTGTTACGACTGCGAGGAGGTCGACGCCGTCCGCAACGGCCTGGGCCGGCTGGCTCGGACCCGCCCCGATGCGTTGTTCGCGGACCTCGCGATCCTGCTCGAACCGACCCACGGCGTCGTCGAGGGCGGCTGCCAGGGGTCGCTGCGCGCAGACGTCCGGCTGGGCGGCGTACGGGCGCACAGCGCCCGGTCCTGGCTGGGGGTCAACGCCATCCACGCTGCCGTGCCGGTACTGGACCAGCTGGCCGCCTACGAGCCCCGCACGGTCGACGTCGACGGCCTGACGTATCGCGAGGGACTCAACGCCGTCGCCATCGCCGGCGGCGTGGCGGGCAACGTCATTCCCGACGAGTGCACCGTCACCGTAAACTTCCGCTTCGCGCCGGACCGCTCGGAGGCGCAGGCCGCACAGCACGTCCGCGAGGTGTTCGAGGGGTTCGAGGTCGAGGTCGTGGACTCCGCACCCGCTGCGCGGCCGGGGCTCGATCGGCCGCTGCCGCGGGCGGTCGTGGCTGCGGTCGGCGGCGAGCCGCGGGCCAAGCTCGGTTGGACGGACGTCGCCCGGTTCGGTGAGCTCGGTATCCCGGCGGTGAACTTCGGTCCCGGAGATCCGAACCTGGCGCACAAGCCTGAAGAGCACGTCGAGTTCTCCCGCATCCACGAAGCCGAGGCGGCGATGGTGCGGTTCCTCTCGTGACGGGCCAGGTGATCGCCGTCAGCCGCGACGGCTCCCACCGGTTCAGCAAGGCGCCGGTCGAGGTGATCCGGCTGATCGAGGGGCTCGGCCTCGAGGGTGACGCGCATGCGGGCGTGGCGGTGCAGCACCTGTCGCGGGTGCGCCGCGACCCGACCCAGCCGAACCTGCGCCAGGTGCATCTCGTCCACAGCGAGCTGCATGACGAGCTCGCCGGTCGCGGCTTCACGGTGACGCCGGGCGACATGGGCGAGAACGTGACGACTCGCGGCATCGACCTGCTCGGCCTGCCGACCGGGACGCGACTGCGCCTTGGCGCCGAGGCTGTGATCGAGCTGACCGGCCTGCGCAATCCCTGCGTGCAGCTCAACGGCTTCGCCACGGGGCTGATGGCCGCGGTGCTCGACCGGGCCGCCGACGGCAGCCTGATCCGCAAGGCCGGCGTGATGAGCATCGTGATCGCCGGGGGACATGTTCGCGCCGGTGACCCGATCGGCATGCAGCTGCCGCCGGGCCGGCACCTGCCGCTCGAGCCGGTCTGAACCGTCCCGGTCTCAGTTCTCAGAACCTCCGAAGCGCAGCCGCCAAACCTGGCCGGAGCTGTCGATCCCGGGGATCCCGGCACCGGTATCGGGCGAGATCGAGAATGCCGACACGAATACGTTGTTGTCGTGGTCAACGGCGACGCCGGCGGGGAACGGCACATCAACATTCGTGCGATGACTGCCCGTGACGCGGGTGAGCACGCCCGGCAGGCCCGGGGCCGACGGGTCGGCGAACAGCTGGCTGACGTAGAGGGAACCGTCGTGTCCGACGGCGACGCCGGTCACAGTGCTGAAGCCGGTCCACACCTTGAGGGTGTGTCCGTAGCGGTCGAGCTTGACCACGCGTCCTTGGCCGGGGGCGAAGCTGGACAGGCTGCCGACGTAGACGTTGCCCCGGCGGTCGCTGGCCAGCGACGTCGGCACGAAGTTGCAGCCGGCAAACGGCGGCGCGGGGTCGAACTGGCCGGCGCAGGGGCCGGCCGTGATGTTGCTGAACTTGCGGAACACCGAGATGTCACCGCGCTGATTGACCCGGAGCACATCGTTGCCGGCCGCGTCAGCGACCAGCCAGCCGCCGCGGTAGGCGAGCACCGCGTACGGGTTCGAGTCCACGCCCATGTGGTCGGGATCGTTTTCGCCTTCGAAGCCGGTGATGTCGGCAAACGGCCGGATCGGCCCGAACGGCCTGGTCAGCAGCAGGTGGCCGTCGCGAGGCTGGGCCGGCGCGGGAACGGCCGGGCCGAAGGTCGTCTCGACAACGCCGATGTGCCGCAGCGACTTGGCGGACACACCGTCCGGACCGGTCGCGCCGCCGCCCTTGGGGCCGCCGTCCGGGCTGGCTTCGGCCGCCGCCGCCGACAGCAAGCCGCGCACGATACGGAACGGGTGCTGGTTGTGCGCCCAGGCCGGCCCGAACACCGCGGACACCGAGCCGGTGTAGCCCAGCCCTTGGGTGCCACCCTCGGGATCGGTAATGGTCGCGAGGGTGCCGCCCTTGCCGGCCTCGGCGATCAGCAGCACGTTGTCATGCACGAGCGAGAGCTGGCGCGGGTTGTTCAGGCCGGAGACGACGACGACCGGGCCGTTGGACGGGTGTTTCGGCGCGGCCTGGGCGGTGCCGGCCGCGAGCGGCACGACGAGTGCGCTGCAGGTGGCGACGATCAATGACTTGCGAGCGATTCCTGCCATGACAATTCCCCCCATTGGCGAGGTTCCCGAGCCGGTTCTGGGAACCTTCTTCCCGCCGAAAACTAAACCCGGGCAGTTGAACGAGCAAGCAGTCTCCGTATGTGGTCCAAGGAAAAGACTGGATCCGAAGAGGTTCTGACCGAACCGAGGGGTTTTGTCTGAATCGCCTCCCGGCTGAGTCCGACGTCTCCGACCATTCCGTGCCAGGCCGCCGGGCGGCCTGCCCCGCCCGCCCGATGTGCCCCCCGGATAGCGTTTGGCCATGTCCCTAGCCAACAAGCGCACCGATGAGCAACGCACCGAGCAGCACCGCGGTCCGGTTCTGATGCGCGGCGATCAGATCAAGTCGGGAACGACCGACCAACGCCTGCTCGACTCGCGCGGACCGTCGGACTGGGTGCATACGGACCCGTGGCGGGTGATGCGCATCCAGAGCGAGTTCGTCGAGGGTTTCGGGCTGCTGGCCGAGCTGCCGGCCGCGGTGTCGGTCTTCGGGTCAGCGCGCACGCCGCGTGATCACCCCGACTACGCCGCGGCGGTCGCGCTCGGTACCACCCTGGCCAAGGCCGGCTTTGCCGTGATCACCGGCGGCGGGCCCGGCGTCATGGAGGCGGTGAACCGGGGGGCCTCCGAGGCCGGTGGTGTGTCCGTCGGCCTGGGCATCGAGCTGCCGTTCGAGCAGGGCCTGAACGACTGGGTCGACCTCGGCGTCAACTTCCGGTACTTCTTCGTCCGCAAGACGATGTTCGTCAAGTACGCGCAAGCGTTCGTGATCATGCCCGGCGGCTTCGGCACGCTCGATGAGATGTTCGAGGCGTTGACCTTGGTGCAGACGAACAAGGTGACCCGCTTCCCGGTCATCCTGTACGGCACGCAGTACTGGCAGGGACTCATCGACTGGATCCGCAACTCGATGCTGGCCGAGGGCAAGGTGGGCGAGGCCGACCTCGAACTGCTCACCGTCACCGACGACATCGACGAGATCGTGGGCCGGATCGTCGCCTCGGCCGGCACCCGCTCCGAGCAGGCGGTGGCAGAGAGTCGCGCGGTCGCGCAAGACGCACGCGCCATCGCGCCAGACGCGGAGTAGGCGATGGCTGCGGTTTGCGTGTACTGCTCGTCCTCGCTGGAGATCGACCGGGACTACCTGGCCCTGGCGCAGGCGGTCGGCAGCCGGCTGGCCGCCGGTGGGCACTCGCTGGTTTCCGGCGGCGGCCGGGTGTCGATGATGGGGGCGGTGGCGGTCGCTGCGCGCGCCGGCGGGGCGCACACGGTCGGCGTCATCCCCGCGCACCTGATGCCCTACGAAGTGGCCGACACCGACGCCGACGAGCTGGTCGTCGTCGACACCATGCGCGAGCGCAAGCGGGTGATGGACGAACGCTGTGACGTGGTGCTGACGCTGCCCGGCGGAATCGGCACGCTGGAGGAACTCTTCGAGATGTGGACGGCCGGCTCGCTCGGCATGCACGACAAGCCGGTGATAGTGCTCGATCCGGTCGGCTTCTACGAACCACTGTGGGCGTATCTGGAAGCCTTACGTGACAAGGGATTCGTGCGCCAGAAGGCGCTGGACGTGCTGCATCGGGTGACCAGCGTCGACGCGGCCTTTGAGATGGTCGAGGGGGCCGAGAGCTCAGCCGGTGGGTAGTCCTGTGCCATGGCGCTGGAACTGCATCAACCGCTCGTTCTCGTACGCCACCCGCTGCGCCGTCGACTCCAGGTCGCAGAACATCCGCTTGAGCGTTCGCGTGCCGCTGGGCGACTGCGCGGCGACGGCGTTGGCCAGTTCGAGCGCTGCGGCCTCGGCGTCCTCGGCTGCGGCGGTGCGCTGGAACAGCCCGCACGATTCGGCTTCGGCCACCCCCAGCACGCGCCCGGTGAACACGAGATCCTTCGCCCGCGACAGTCCGACCAGCGGTGTGAGCCGCGCCGGCCCGACTGGGACGCCGAGCCGGCCGCCGGCCCATGACAGCTTGACGTTCTCGCCGCCCACCCGCAGATCGCAGCCGGCGGCGATCTCGGCGCCGGCACCGACGCAACTCCCGGCGCACACGGCGATCGTCGGCACCGGGAACTGCGCGATCGCGGCGTACAGGCGGGTGAACGAGTGCATTCGGGCCACGCCGCGGTCGGCGTCGAGCACCTCGCCGACGTCGGCGCCGGCGCAGAAGGCCGCGCTGCTCGTCGTCGACAGGACGAGCACGCGCAGTGACTCGTCGGCGGCGAGTTCGTCGAGCGCGGCGACGAGGACCGCCAGGCCGGCGGAGTCCAGCGCGTTGCGCTTGTCGGGGCGGTTCAGCCGCAGGATCGCGACGTCGCCGACGCGCTCGCGAACGATCGGGCTCTGGGGATTTGGCTCGGCCACGACGGTCAGTTCACCACACCCGTAGCCTGGCCCCATGGCCAGACCGATGAGTGATGACGAGCGGCGTACGTTCCTGTTGAGCGGCACCCTGACGGCCGTCCTGGGCACTGTGCGCAAGGACGGGCGCCCGCATGGCGCGCCGGTCTGGTTCACCTTGGACGGCGACGACGTGATCTTCACGACCGGAGCCGGCACGATGAAAGGGCGCAACCTGCTGCGCGACCCGCGGGCGGCATTCACCGTCGACAGCGGCACGCCGCCCTTCGATTTCGTCACCATCGAAGGCCGGGCCGAGCTGTCCGAGGATATGGACGAGGTGCTGCGGTGGGCCACCGTTCTCGGCGAGCGCTACATGGGTGCTGAGCGCGCCGAGGCCTTCGGCAAGCGCAATGCGGTCCCGGGCGAGCTGCTGGTGCGGCTGCGCCCTGAGAAGTTCGTCGCACTGGCCGAGATCGCTGACTGATCAGTCCAGCGGTTCAGGCCAAGCCGCGCCGGGCCACGGCGGGGGCGCGGGTGCCGCGGATCGAGGCCACCATGTCGAGTACTCGGCGGGTGGCGAGCACGTCGTGTGCGCGGACCACGCGGGCGCCGTGCCACGCCGCGATCGCAGTGGCTGCCAGCGTTCCCTCGAGCCGGTCAGCGGCCGGCAGGTCGAGCGTCTCGCCGATGAAGTCCTTGCGGGACAGGGCTACCAGCACGGGCCATCCCGTGGCGACCAACTCGTCCAGGCGGCGGGTGAGCTCGAGGGAGTGCCAGGTGTTCTTGCCGAAGTCGTGGGTCGGGTCGATGAGGATGCCGTCGCGACGCACCCCGGCCGCGACGGCTCGCTCGGCCGAGGCGCTCAGCGCGGCGCGGACGTCGGCGACCACGTCTTCGTAGCGGACGCGGTGCGGATCGGTGCGGGGCGGCAGGCCACCGGTATGGCTGCACACCAGGGCCGCACCGCTGCTGGCCGCGACGGCGAGCAGGCCCGGGTCAGCGCCGGCCCAGGTGTCGTTGATCAGGTCGGCGCCTTCGGCGACGACGCGCTCGGCCACCGCCGAGCGCCAGGTGTCGACACTGATGGCCACCCGGGCAAACCGCTCGCGCACGGCAGCGACGACGGGCAGGACGCGGGCGAGTTCCTCGGCGGGCTCGACAGGTGGCCCGTAACCGGCGCGCACGCCGCCGATGTCGACGATGTCAGCACCGTCGTCGACGGCGCGGGTTACCGCGTCCAGGGCGCTACCGAGTTCGACGTTGGCGCCACCGTCGAAGAACGAGTCCGGCGTGCGGTTGATGATGGCCATCACCGCGCACTCGTGCTCGCCGAATACCCGTGGACCGACCCGGAGTATCACCCGCCCACCCTGGCAGACCTCCGGGCATGACACGATCGTGAGGTGATGACACTGGCGTTGTACGGGCTGCTCGCCGTCCTGCTGATCGGTGTCATTTATCTCGTTGCAGCGCTGCTGCTGCCGGCCGGTGAGCAGATCGCGCCCGCCGTGCGCGACGAGCCGATCTGGTCGCTGCCCGCCGAGCGGTCGCTGGTCGCGGCGGACGTGGCCGACGTGCGGCTGCCGGTGGCGTTGCGGGGCTACCGCTTCGCCGAGACCGACCTGTTGTTGGATCGGCTGGTCGAGGAGTTGCGCGCTCGCGACGAGGAGCTCGCGCGACTGCGCAACCCGGCGACGCGATCTGCGCTGTCCAGCGCTGAGGCCGGCGAACGCTTCGCCAAGCGCGAGACGCTCGCGGCGAGCCCGCCTGAGCCGACGAAGTCCCCATCGCTGGTCAAGGCGACGACGAAGGCCGCAACCGAGCCGCGGCGGGAGGCAGGCGACGACGCAGTGGCCGCGGCCGCGGCAAAGTCGCGGGCCGAGTCTGGCGCCGCCCAACCCAAGCCCACGCCCGACGCTCTGGCCGAATTGAAGCCAAGGCGGGTACCGGTCCGCAAGGCCCAGCCCGCGCCCCCATCCGAGCCTGGCGGTCATGACGGCTGACGCCGAACGGCCGCGCTGCGGCTGGGCCATGTCCACGCCCGAGTACGTCGCCTATCACGACGACGAGTGGGGCGCTCGCCTGCACGGTGAGCAAGCGCTGTTCGAGCGGCTCTCGCTGGAGGCCTTCCAATCCGGGCTGTCCTGGCTGATCATCCTGCGCAAGCGGCCGGCGTTCCGGGCGGCGTTCGACGGGTTCGACATCGACGCGGTCGCCGGCTACGACGACGCTGACGTGTCGCGGTTGCTCGCCGACGCCGGGATCGTGCGAAACCGGGCCAAGGTGGCCGCGACCATCGCCAACGCACAGGCTATCCGGGCCAGCGTTCCGGAAGGGCTGGACGCACTGCTCTGGTCCTTCGCGCCCGTGAACCGTCCGCCGTCGCTCACCAGCGCCGACGTCCCGGCCACGTCCGCGGAATCGGCGGCCATGGCCAAGGAGCTCAAACGCCGTGGGTTCAGATTCGTGGGGCCGACGACGGCGTACGCGTTGATGCAGGCCACCGGAATGGTGAACGACCACGTGCCGCCGTGCTGGCGCGCTGCCGCCCGCCGATAAGGGTTCGCTGACCGCCCCAGAGCCAGCGTCCGAACCACAATCGGCTAGTGGCCGAGGAACTCCGGCTTCTGCTTGGCCACGAAGGCAGCCGTGGAGGTGCGGTGGTCGTCGGTGGCGCCCATAGCGCTCTGCAGTTCGGCCTCCTTGGCCAGGGCCTGGGCCAGCGTGGCGTCGGCGGCATAGCTGATCGACTCCTTGATCGCGGCGTAGGCGGCGGTCGGGCCGGCCGCCAGTCGGGCGGCGAGTTCATGGGCCACGGGCAGGAGGTGGTCGGGTTCGACGACGGCGTTCACCAGCCCCATGTCGAGGGCGGCGTCGGCCGTGACCGGCTCTGCCAGCAGAGACAGGGCCATCGCCCGCGCGTAGCCGATCAACCGCGGCAGCGTCCAGGACGCGCCGCTGTCGAGGGTGAGCCCGACGTTCGCGAAGGCGAGCAGGAAGCCCGCCTTCTGCGAGGCGATCCGGAAATCGCAGGCGAACGCGATCCCGGCGCCAGCGCCTGCCGCCATCCCGTTGACTGCCGCGATGACCGGCTTGGGCATGGTGGCCAGCCCCATCACGATCGGGTTGTAGTGCTCGGTCACCGTGTTCAGCGGGGCAGGATCGTTCGCCTGGAGCAGGGCGGCATGCTCGCGCAGGTCCTGGCCCACGCAGAAACCGCGGCCGGCACCGGTGAGCACCACCGCACGCACCGAGTCGTCCCGTGATACCTCGTCGATGGCCGTCCCGAGTGCCTCCTTGAGCTCGACCGAGAGCGAGTTCATCGAATCGGGACGATTGAGGGTGATCGTGGCCACCCCGTCCGCGCGGTCGAGCAGCAGCACATCAGACACGTCAAGATCCCTTCGGCAGGCGGCTTCCGCGACGTTACCGCGACCCGGGGTTCCGACCGACGGACGTAATGCGGGAGAATGGACACAGCACTGGCGTTGCGCGGTCTGCACGCCAGCTGGATTTCTACCCACGCGAGCGTGCAGCGCTCATTCGAGGAGGTACGCATGGCGGCCATGAAGCCGCGGACGGGCGACGGTCCGCTCGAGGTCACCAAGGAGGGTCGCGGCATCGTGATGCGCGTTCCCCTCGAAGGCGGCGGACGTCTCGTCGTGGAGATGTCGGCGGATGAGGCGACCGCCCTGGGCGATGCGCTGAAGAACGTCGTCAGCTGATTCCCTGACATCCGGCCCCGGGAGCCCGGCGCGCGAGCGACCGGCCGCCGGGGCCGAATGCCGCCCGGAGCCGGATCGGGCAGAATCGCTCCCTGCCCGAACGGGGCTGCCGCTGGTCGTGAGCATCGAGCGGACCGACACCCAAACCGCCTTGACCGTCCTGCCCTGGCCCGCCTAACCCCCGCTTTGCACCTTTCAGCGCCCCAATTCAGGTCGATTCGGGGCGCCGAAAGGTGCAAAGCGAGGGGTTAGAGCAGGGATTCATACAGCTCGACGGTGCGGTGGGCGATGGTGTCCCAGCCGAACTCGTGTACCGCGCGGTCCCGGCCGGCCCTTCCCATCGCCGCGGCGCGGGCGGGGTCGCCGCACAGCGCGTTCACCGCGTCGGCCAGCCCGGTCTGGAACTCCTCGTCGCTGACCGTGGTGCGAGGCACCAGCAGCCCGGTCAGGCCGTCCGCGACAACTTCGGGGATGCCGCCCACGGCGCTGGCCACCACCGCCGTCTCGCACGCCATCGCCTCGAGGTTGACGATGCCCAGGGGCTCGTACACCGACGGGCACACGAACACGCACGCATGGGTGAGCAGCTGGGTCAGTTCCGGACGCGGCAGCATCTCGCGGATCCACACCACACCCGAGCGCAGCGCCGCCAGCCGGTTCACGGCGGCCTCGGTCTCGTCCGCAATCTGGGCGGTGTCCGGTGCGCCCGCGCAGAGGACCAGCTGGATTGACGGGTCGAAGCGCTCGGCCGCCGCGAGCAGGTGGCCGAGCCCCTTCTGCCGGGTGATCCGGCCGACGAAGATCGTGAACGGCCGGCCTGGGTCGATGCCGTATTCGCCCAGCGCCTCGTCCGAGGATGCCGGCGCGTACATCGTCGTGTCGATCCCATTGTGGATGACGTGCACCCGCGCCGGGTCCACCGACGGGTAGGCGCCCAGCACGTCGGCGCGCATGCCGTAGGACACCGCGATGACGGCATCGGCGCTTTCATAGGCCTGCCGCTCGGCCCATGACGAGATCCGGTAGCCGCCGCCGAGCTGCTCGGCCTTCCAGGGCCGCTGCGGCTCGAGCGAGTGGGCGGTGAGCACGTGCGGCACCCCGTGCAGCGCAGCGCCGAGGACACCGGCCAGGTTCGCGTACCAGGTGTGCGAGTGCAGCACGTCGGCTCCGGCCAGCGCGGCGGCGATCTCTAGATCGACGCCCAGGGTCTGCAGTGCGGCGTTAGCCGAGAGCAGTTCGACCGGTGGTGAGTAGGCCCGTACGCCGGCCTCGGGCCGGCTGCCTCCGAAGCAATGCACGTCCACGTCGACGATCCGACGCAGCTCGCGGACCAGGAATTCGACATGTACCCCGGCTCCGCCATATACCTCCGGGGGGTACTCGCGACTTAGCACGGCAACGCGCATGGCAGCGACCCTAGCCCGCGCGACGTCGGCTGTACGCCGTCGGATTGCCGACTAGGGTTGAGCTATGGCTCGGGAGACCCGTGTTCTCGGCATGGTCCTGGCCGGTGGCGAGGGCAAACGCCTCTGGCCCCTTACCGTCGACCGGGCCAAACCGGCGGTGCCCTTCGGCGGCAACTACCGGCTCATCGACTTCGTGCTCTCGAACCTCGTCAACGCGGGCTACCTGCGCATCTGCGTGCTGACCCAGTACAAGTCCCATTCGCTGGACCGCCACATCACCCAGACCTGGCGGATGTCGACGGTGATCGGTAACTACATCACCCCGGTGCCGGCCCAGCAGCGCCTGGGCCCACGCTGGTACACCGGCAGCGCGGACGCGATCCTGCAGTCGTCCAACCTGATTTATGACGACAAGCCCGACTACATCGTCGTGTTCGGGGCAGATCACGTCTACCGGATGGACCCGCGCCAGATGGTGGCCCAGCACATCGCATCCGGCGCGGGTGTCACCGTCGCCGGCATCCGCGTCCCCCGCGCCGAGGCCAGCGCGTTCGGCGTGATCGACAGCGATTCGGACAAGCGGGTCGTCGACTTCTTGGAGAAACCGGCCGATCCGCCGGCGTTGCCCGATAATCCCGAGGAGAGCTACGCCTCGATGGGCAATTACGTCTTCAGTACCGGGCCCCTGCTCGAGGTACTCAAACAGGACGCGGAGGACGAGGGCTCGGTGCACGACATGGGCGCCAGCATCATGCCGATGATGGTCAAGCAGGGCAGCGCGTACGTCTATGACTTCGCCGACAACGACGTGCCGGGCGCCGAGGAGCGCGACCACGGCTACTGGCGCGACGTCGGGACCCTGGATGCCTACTACGACGCGCAGTCCGACCTGGTGGCCGTGCACCCGATCTTCAACCTCTACAACCAGGAGTGGCCGATCTACACCCACCACCCGCACCTGCCCCCGGCCAAGTTCATCGAGGGCGGCATCGCCCAGGAGTCGATCGTCGGTGCGGGCACGATCATTGCCGGCGCGACGGCCCGGCACAGCGTGATCTCGTCGAACGTGCGGCTGCATGCCGGCGCGTACGTCGAGGGTTCGGTGCTCATGGACGGCGTGCAGATCGGCCGCGGAGCCGTCGTGCGCCGGGCCATCCTCGACAAGGACGTCGTGGTGCCGGAGGGCGCGCACATCGGCGTCGAGCCGGGGCTGGACCGTCAGCGCTACCACGTTTCCGACGGCGGCATCGTGGTGCTCGGCAAACGCCAGCTCGCGCTGCCCTAGTGTCCCGCGAGGGGCTCACCCCGTCGCCGGTCGGCTGGGACAGTGATCGAGACATCGAAGCCTGGCTGGGCCGGGCGCCGCTCGACGGAAACCACACAGCCGATGCCTGCGTGGTCGGCCTGGGCGGCTCCGGGCTGGCTGCTGTGGCGCAGTTGGCCGGACGTGGACTCTCGGTCGTCGGCATCGACGCCGGCCGGGTGGCGTCGGGCGCGGCCGGGCGTAACGGCGGCTTCCTGCTGGGCGGGTCGGCGGCGTTCCTGCACGACGCGATCGCCCGCTGGGGTGCCTGCGCCGTCGAGCTCTACCGCGAGACGCTGGACGAGCTGGCCCGGCTGGAGACCGTGCTCGGGCCGCGGGTCGTGCGTCGGGTCGGCTCCATCCGGCTGGCCGGCCTGCCCGGCGCGCCGGAGTCGGTCGCCGAGGCAGCGGACCGCGAGCGAGAGGTCGCCGACTGCGCGGCCCACGCCGCGGCGTTGCGCGCGCACGGGTTGGCCGTGCAGGACTACGACGGGCCGCTGGGCACCGGCATCTACCTGCCCGACGACGCGGCGATGAACCCGGTCCGCCGCGCGCTGCGCCTGGCCGCCGCGGTGCCGCCGGGCGCGGCGTTACACGAGCGGACCTCGGCCAGGCGCGTCGAGGCCGGCCGGGTCAGCACCGACAGCGGCGTCATCAGCGCGGGTGTCGTCGTCGTGGCCGTGGACGGGTGCCTGGAGGTACTGCTCCCACAGCTGGCCCGGCGGGTCCGCACGGCTCGGCTGCAGATGCTCGCCACCCAGCCCGTGGCCGCGGAGCGGCTGAGCTGCCCGGTCTATGGCCGGTGGGGTTACGACTACGCCCAGCAGGCGCCGGACGGGCGGCTGTTCGTCGGCGGCGGCCGGGATCTGTTTGCCGAACAGGAATGGACGACCGACGCCGCGCCGAGTGTCCAGGTGCAGGCCTACCTCGACGGCCTGGCGGTCCGGATGGCCGGCGAGCCGGTCCGGGTGAGCCACCGCTGGGCCGCGTCGGTGGCCTACACCCCCGACGGCCGTCCGCTGTGCGTGCAGGTCGACGACGGGGTCGTCGCGATCGGTGGTTACAACGGCACCGGCAACCTGGTCGGGCCGGTGGCGGCCCGCGCCGCCGTGGCCCTCGCCCTGGACGGTACGCGGCCGCCGGACTACCTCGCGTCATGACGCAACGAGCCGCTGGCGGCCTGACCATCTTCTCCCCGCTGGTGGCCGGTTTTCGTGCCCGAAACCGGTCACCAGCGCGGAAAACATGATCGGGCCTTGCGGGAGAATGGTCCGGTGACCTCCGTCGACACGCGCGAGCTGGCCGCCGCGCTGCGACGCGCCGGCCTCAGCGAGGTCGACGACAGTGCCCGGCGCCGCGCCGAGTACTCGACGGACGCCTCGAACTACCGCGTCGTACCCGCGCTCGTCGCGTTCCCGCGCCACGTCGACGAGGTCGTGGCGGCGCTCGGCGTGGCCCGGGCGCACGGCGTGCCGTTCACCTCACGCGGCGGCGGGACGTCCATCGCGGGCAACGCCGTCGGGTCGGGCATCGTGCTGGACTTCTCCCGGCACTTGAACCGGGTCGGCGCGGTCGACCCCGAAGCGCGCACAGCCGTCGCCGAGCCGGGGGCGATCCTGGACTCGATCACGCTGGCCGCCGCCCCGCACGGACTGCGCTATGGGCCCGACCCGTCCACACACGCCCGCGCGACCATCGGCGGTTCGCTCGGCAACAACGCATGCGGATCGCGGGCACTTGCCTACGGCCGCACGGCAGAGAGCGTCGTCGACGTGGATCTGCTCACCGCGCCGGGGACTCGGTTCACGGCGCGCCGCTACGGGCGCGACGGCCTGCTCGCCGACGGCCCCGAGTCCGCGTTGCTGGCCGCGGTCGGCGACATCGTCAGCGAGCGGCTCGGCATGATCCGCACCGAGTTCGGGCGGTTCACCCGGCAGGTTTCCGGTTACTCGTTGGAGCACCTGCTGCCCGAGAACGGTGCCGACCTGGCTCGGTTCCTGGTCGGCACCGAAGGCACCCTGGGCGTGATCCTGGGGGCTACCGTGCGGCTGGTCGAATCGCCCGCCGCTGTGGCCCTCGCGGTGCTCGGCTACCCCGACATGCCGAGTGCTGCCGACGCGGTGCCCGCCCTGCTCCCGCATCGCCCGGTCGCGCTGGAAGGCCTGGACGCTCGGCTGGTCGACGTGATCCGGGCGCGGCGCGGGTCCGCGGCCGTGCCGGAACTGCCCCGCGGCGACGGCTGGCTGTTCGTCGAGATGTCCGGCCGCACCCGCGCCGAGGCACATGCCGCGGCCGAGAAGCTGATCGCCGACGCCGGCTGCCTCGACTCCGCGGTCCTCACCGGTGCCTCCGCCCGCGCGCTGTGGCGCATCCGCGAGGACGGCGCGGGCCTGGGCGGCCGCACCCCCGCCGGTGCGCCGGCCTGGCCGGGCTGGGAAGACGCCGCGGTGCCGCCGGCCCAGCTCGGCGCCTATCTGCGCGAGTTCGGCGCTCTCATGCGCGAGCACCGCCTGGACGCACTCACCTACGGGCATTTCGGTGACGGGTGTGTGCACGCCCGAATCGACTTCCCGCTGAGCACCGCGCCCGGGCAGTACCGAGAGTTCGTCCTCGCTGCGGCCGCGTTGGTCGGGCGACACGGTGGCTCGATGTCAGGCGAGCACGGCGACGGGCGGGCCCGCGGCGAGCTGCTGCCCCACATGTACTCCGCCGACGCGATCGCGACGTTTGCTGCGATCAAGCACGCGTTCGATCCGCAGAACATCCTCAACCCCGGAGTGATCGTTGACCCGGTGCCCATAGATGGTGACCTGCGGGTCCCCGCCGCCAAGGCGCTGCGCACCGGGCTGGCCTTCGCCTACCCGCACGACGGCGGCGATCTGTCCACGGCGGTGCACCGCTGCGTCGGCGTCGGCAAGTGCCGCGCCGACATCACCGCCTCCGGCGGCGTCATGTGCCCGTCCTATCTAGCGACCCACGACGAGAAGGACTCCACCCGGGGTCGCGCACGGGTACTGCAGGAGCTGGCGAACGGGTCGCTCGTCAACGGCTTCAGGTCTGACGAGGTCGCGCAGGCGCTGGACCTGTGCCTGTCGTGCAAGGGCTGCGCGGCGGACTGCCCAGCCGGCGTCGACATGGCCACCTACAAGGCGGAGGTCCTGTTCCAGCGTTACCGGCGACGGCTGCGTCCGGCGTCGCACTACGCGCTCGGCTGGCTGCCGCGGTGGGCCAGGCTGGCCACGAAGTCGCCCCGGCTGGTCAACGCGACACTGCGGCGCCCGGCCTTGGCGGCGTTGGCCAGACGGCTCGGAGGTATCGACGCCCGGCGGCCGCTGCCGAGCTTCGCCCGCCAGACGTTCCGAGCCTGGTTCAGCGGGCACCCGTCACCGGCGGGCACGCCCCTGCTGCTCTGGGTCGACACGTTCACCGACCACTTCACCCCCGAGGTCGGCCAGGCGGCGGTCCGGGTGCTGGAGTCGGCGGGGTACTGCGTGCAGGTGACCGCCAAGCCGGTGTGTTGCGGGCTGACCTGGATCTCCACCGGGCAGCTCGACGCCGCCCGCAGGCGGCTGCGCGACACCCTCGATGCGCTCGAGCCTGCGCTGCGCGAAGGCACCGCGATCGTGGGACTCGAACCGTCGTGCACGGCGGTCCTGCGCAGCGACGTCGCCGAACTGCTGCCCGGCGACTGGCGCGCCGCGAAGGCCGTCGAGGCGACGATGACTCTCGCCGAAGTTCTCTGCGCGACGCCGGGGTGGACGCCGCCGCCACTGGCGGATGTCCGGGCGCTGGCCCAGCCACACTGCCACCAGCACGCGGTGATGGGCTGGCAGGCCGACGCCGACTTGCTCGCGCGCGCCGGGGCTGACGTCGCGGCCGTCGGCGGCTGCTGCGGGCTGGCGGGCAACTTCGGCGTCGAACTAGGCCACTACGAGGTGTCGGTGGCGGTGGCCGAGACGGCGCTGTTGCCCGCAGTCCGCGCTGCCCCGCACGACGCGGTGATTCTTGCGGACGGCTTTTCGTGCCGCACCCAGCTCGAACAACTCGGCGGAGTGCACAGCGTGCACCTGGCCCAACTGCTCGGCGATCACCTGCCTCCTGAACGACCCGTAGCCGACGTGGCGCCTGAGCAGGGTGAGACGCGGCTGGACAATCTGCTTCTGGGCCAAGACTTGGAGGAAACATGAGCGCCGGCTTTGTCCCGCCGCCCTATCCCTACGAGCGGCTCGGCGAGCTGACTGCGCTGGCGGCCAAGCATGACGGGGGGGCGGTCGACCTGTCGATCGGCACGCCGTGCGATCCCGCGCCACCAGAGGTCATCGCTGCGCTGTGTGCGCTCGACGCCGCGCGCGGGTACCCGCCCTCGATCGGCACACCGCAGCTGCGGGAAGCGGCGGCCGGCTGGATGGCGCGCCGGCTCGGTGCTTCTGTCGATCCGGCCACCGAACTTGCCGCGTGCGTGGGCAGCAAGGAGTTCGTCGCCTCGACGCCGCAGTACCTGCGGCTCCGCGATCCGTCCCGCGACACCGTGCTCTACCCCACGATCAGCTACCCGACGTATGCGATGGGCGCGACCCTCGCCGGCTGCCGCCCGGTTGCCTACCGCACGCTCGACACGATCGCCGAGGCCGACGCGAAGCGCGCGTTGTGCATCTGGGTGAACTCGCCCGGCAACCCGACCGGCGAGCTGGCCGACCTGCCCGCCGCGGCCGCGTGGGGGCGCGCCCGCGGCGTGCCGGTGCTCTCTGACGAGTGCTACGCCGAGTTCACCTGGACGGGCGGCGCGACGACGATCCTGCGCAGCGGGCCGGCGGGCGTGCTCGCGCTGCATTCGCTGTCCAAGCGGGACAACTTCGCCGGCGCCCGGATCGGGTTCTACGCAGGTGACGCCGAGCTCGTGCACTACCTGCGGGAGGTACGCAAGCACGCGGGGCTGATGCCGGCCGGCCCGGTACAGGCCGCCGCCGTCGTCGCGCTCGGCGACGATGCGCACGTCGAGGCGCAGCGGGCGCGCTATCTGGCGCGGCTGAGTCGACTGCAGGAGCTGCTCGCCGCCGCCGGTTACCCCGTCGAGCTCCCTGACGGCGCGTTCTACCTGTGGGCGCCCGCGCCCGGCGGCGACGCCTGGGGGGCCGCGCGCGACCTGGCCCGGCGGGCCGGCATCGTCGTCTCGCCCGGCGAGTTCTACGGGCCCGAGTCGACAGGGCAGTTCCGGGTTGCCGCCGTCGCGCCGGACGCCCGGATCGACTTGGCGGCCGGTCGCGTGGGGGCGTGACGGCGGTCATCTCAGGTTTAGCGCGGCCCAGGCGGGGGTACCTAGTGGCCGTCCTACACCGACTGAAGGGACGTACCACGATGAGTGGCGAAGACAAGGCCAAGAACAAGATCGAGGATGTCGCGGGCAAGGCGAAAGAGGGCCTCGGCAAGGTCACCGGTGATCGTGACACCGAGAACGAGGGCCGCGCCGACCAGGCGAAGTCCGACCTGAAGGACGCTGGCGAGAAGGTCAAGGACGCGTTCAAGCACTGAGACACCCGCGAGTGGCGGCCCCCGGACCACGTGGTCCGGGGGCCGCCGTCGCTACTGTGGCGGCGTGCCCCTGAAGCAGGACCGGTTACGCGTCGCGATGCCGCAATCCGGCCAGGGCGTGACCATGCTGGAGCTGTTCTTCGACCTGGTCTTCGTCTTCACCATCACCCAGCTCACCGGGCTGGTGCGCGACTCGGCCGGTGCCTCGGGCTACCTGCACGCCGCGGCCATCCTGGCCATCACGTGGTGGATGTATGACGGCTACGCCTGGCTGGCCAACAACGTCGGCCCGTACACCCTGTCGACGAGAATCCCGATGCTCGTCGGGATGGCGGGCTTTCTGGTCATGGCTATTGCCACGCCGGACGCTTTCGGCTCGGCCGGGTGGGCCTTCGCCGTGGCCTACCTCGTCGTGGTGCTGGTGCACGGGTTCCAGTTCACCCGGTCGTCGATGGGCAACTCCGCGCGGGCGATCCTGCGCATCCTGCCCCTGAACCTGTCCGTGCCGGCCCTGCTCGTCGCCGCTGCAGCGGTGGGCCCGCGCCACGGCTGGATCTTCTGGGCGGCAGCTACCGGGATACTGCTCGTGGCGTTGTTCCCGCGGCGGATCGGCGGCTTCACGCTGCGCGCAGACCATTTCGCCGAGCGCCACCAGCTGGTCATCATCATCGCCCTGGGCGAGACGATCGTGGCGACGGGGGTCGGTGCGGAGGGGCGGCTGCGCAGTGTCACCGTGCTGGTGGCGGTGCTGCTGGCGATGGCGTTCGTGTCGGCGTTGTGGTGGGTCTACTTCGGCGGCGACGACGCCGCCGGTGCCGCCGCACTGGCCCGCGCGCTGCACGGCGGGCAGGTCGGAGCGGCCGCCTGGGCCTACGCCGGGGCGCACATCGTCCACGTTGGCGGCCTGGTGCTGGTCGCTGCCGGGCTTCAAGAAGTCATCGCTGCGCCGTCGGGGGAGCTCAGCGTCCGCATCGCGGTGACGATGGCGGCCGGGTGCGCGACCTTCCTGGCCGGGCAGGCCTGCTACCTGCGGCTGCTGGGGCTCGCCGGTGGCGCGCCGTTGCTCGTGGGTGGGCTGCTGGCCATGGGCGTCGCGATCGTGGGCCACCTGCAGAACGGGGTGGCCGAACTGGGCGCTCTCGTCGTGATCCTGGTGGGCACGGTGATCGTCCGCGGCAAGCTTGCACCCTCGACCGAAGGCAGCCCCTCATGACCGGACGGCTGCCCGTACAGAAGCGCGGCCACAAGATCGCGATGACGACCGAGGCGATCGATGCCTTCCGCACCGAGCAGCGCACCTGCTGTGCACGGCTTGCACGTACAGAGCCCGCTGCCGACCTGCCGCGGATCTAGGCCGTCCCGGCGGAAATGGTGCGTGAGCCTAGCCCGGGGGGGGCCCCGAGGTGTCGATCTTCAATATCCCGCCGCTCATGACCAGGGTGAACCTGACCCGCTCCGAGGGACCAACGCTGCCGTCTTTCCTGGTGTAGGTGAGGGTGGCGTCGACGGTGTCCGGGGCGCGGCCGATCACTTTGCTGGCCGTGACGCGTGAGAACTGATTCCAGAACTCCTGGTAGCCGGCAAACCCATGGGTGGGGTTCTGCTGGTATGACGGCGTCAGGCGGGAGTAGCCCGCCTGCAGGTTGCCGGGAACCAGCTGGTAGTAGTCGGTGATGGCCTGCTCCAACTGGGCGACCGTTCCCGTCGGCGTCGACTGGCTGGACGACGACGCGGAGCCGGACGTCGAACTGGACGTGGAACTGCTGGTGGAACTGGCCCGGCTGGATGTGGGGGTGGACGGGGAACGGCTCGTCTTCGCCGCGGAGCTCGTGGTGTGCGCCGTCGACCCGCCACCGGCAACCGGCGGTTTCGATGTTCCCGTGCCGGTTGAGCCGCGGTGGTTCAGGATCAGGGCGATCGCCACGACGACGGCCGCGATCACCACCGCCGCCGTGAGCAGCGCGGCGATCGCCCCTCGCCGCCGCCGCGGCGCGGCCAGCGCTGGCGGGCGCACGGGGCGGGCATCGGGGGTGGTATTGGGCGCAGCGAGGCGGGCTGCCGCCGGCACCCGAGTGGGTGGGGATGTCTTCGGCACCCGAGCGGGTGGAGGAGCCTTCGGCACCGCCAGGTCGGCGGTCCGGAGGCTGGCCGCCTCGTCCCGGGCCGTTTGCGCGGCGATGGTCTCTGCGTGCAGCGCGGCGAGCCTGCGGCTCACCTCTGTCATGGTGGGCCGCGCCGCGGGATCGGGTGTGAGCATGCCCACCAGCAGGGGCGTCAGCGGCCCGCTGCGTTCCGGCGGCCTGAGCTGGCCGGAGGCCACCCGATGCAACACGGCCATCGCGTTGGCGTCCTGCCCGAAGGGCGGGGTGCCCTCGGTGGCCGTGTACAGCGTCGAGCCCAGCGAGAAGACATCGGAGGCGAAGCTGGCCGGCTGGCCTCGGGCAACCTCGGGGGCGAGGTATGCCGGGGTCCCGGTGAGCATGCCGGTCTGGGTGAGCGCGACGTCGCCCAGGGCATGCGAGATCCCGAAG
Organism: Pseudonocardiales bacterium; assembly: GCA_003243915.1. Classification (GTDB taxonomy): domain Bacteria; phylum Actinomycetota; class Actinomycetes; order Mycobacteriales; family Jatrophihabitantaceae; genus QHCC01. The sequence goes on from QHCC01000189.1 coordinate 21,835, forward strand.
TCGGTGAGCTTGGTCGTGCCGTCCTCGGCGAGCAACACGTTGCCCGGCTTCACGTCGCGGTGCACGATGCCGACCTTGTGTGCGGCGCTCAGCGCCTTCGCGACCTCGCTGCCGATCCGGGCCACCTCGACCGGCGGCAGCGTGCCGCGATCGCGAATGGCTTCCTGCAGGCTGATCGAGGGCAGGAACTCCATGATCAGGCAAGGCTCGCCGTCCTGCTCCACCACGTCGTACACAGGCACCGCGTGCGGATGGTGCAGCCGGGCGGTGTTGCGGGCCTCCCGCATCGCGCGGTCGCGGGCGGTAGCGGCCTCGGCCGGGCTCAGCCCGGGCTGCACCCGGAGCTGCTTGATCGCCACCGGACGTTCCAGACGCTCGTCCCAGCCCTTCCAGACCACGCCCATCCCGCCGGTGGCCAGGGCGGTGACGAGGCGGTACCGGCCCGCGATGAGCAGCGGCTCGGTATTCGTCACGTCACCCCCAGAGGACTGTCGGCACGGGGACTATGCCCGCGCGGGCTCACCAGCTAACGACATGCAACAGCGGCAGATGCGCGCAGCTCCTGCACACCCGCTCTGCCGAGCACGCTAGGTGACCAGGCGCACCCAGACAACCTCCGGCATGTCTCCGGCCAGTTGGCGCTCAGCAGTCTTGACATGTGACCAAACGGTCACCTATGGTGGCCGGGTGGATGACGTGTTCCGGGCCCTGGCAGATCCGACCCGGCGCAGCCTGCTCGACGAGCTCTTCCGCGAGGACGGGCAGGCCTTGAGCGCACTTGAGGAGCGGTTCTCGATGACCCGGTTCGGCGTGATGAAACACCTCAAGCAGCTCGAGGAGGCGGGCCTGGTGCTTACCAAGCGGCGCGGCCGCGAAAAGCTGCACTTCCTGAACCCGGTCCCGATCCGGCTCGTCCACGACCGGTGGGTGAGCAAGTTCGCCGAGTCCTGGGCCGCTGGGCTCAGCGACCTCAAACACCGTTTGGAGAATCAGATGGAAAAGGTATTCGAGATCTACATCCGTACCACCCCGGAGCGTCTCTGGGAGGCGATCACCGATCCCGGGATCAGGAGCAAGTACAACTTCGGCAACACGATCACCTCGGATATGACGCCGGGCTCGCGCTACGAGCAGAGCAACCCCAAGGCACCCGGCCTCCTCGGCGAGGGGGAGAACCTCGAGGTCGATCCGCCGCGCCGGCTGGTCCAGAGCATGGTGGCGCTGTGGAGCGAGGACGTGAAGGCGGAGGGCACCTCGCGGATCACCTGGGAGATCGAGCCGGTCGGCGACTCCTGCCGCCTGACCGTCACTCACGACCAGCTGCGTGAGGGCGCGAACGCCCAGCTCTACGGCGGCTGGCCGATGATCCTCTCCGGCCTGAAGACGTGGCTCGAGACGGGCGAGCTGCTCACCACGCCGGGATCGCTGATGTACGGCTGAGCCAGACCTGTCGACCGGTGCGGCGCTCACTCATGCTCGACCTGGGTTGGATGCCGCGCCGCCGTCGGCTACCGCCGATCATGAACAAGTCCCGCTTGCGTTCGGCGCAGGGCTCGGATCCGTCGTGAGATCAGGTCGACGAGCGCGCCGAGCAGGAATATCACGGCGAGGGTCCCGGGACCAATCGCGGCGCCGAGCGACCAGCCCACCAGAGCGCCGACCCCTTGCAGGGCGCTGTAACTCCATCTGAACGGGACCGGCGGATCCCACGCCAACGCCGCGGCCTCGGTGGGTCCGGCGCCCAAAGCGCTGTCCAGGTAGCCGGCGACCCCCGCGGCGAGGACGGGAAAGGCGAGGACGAGCAGCGCGATCCGCAGAGCGGGCTGTGACGGCGCGGGGAGGGTGGCGAGCAGAGCCGACACGGTGAGGCCGACGACCACGGGCTGCACGATCGTGCCCAGACCGGGCCGGACGCCGCGCAGCCACGCAACGGCGACGAACAGCACCCCGACCAGCGCATTCACCAGGGCGAACGGGACGCCGAAATGCAGCGAGAGGCCGTTGATCAGCGTCGAGTAGCCGTCGGACCCGAGTGCCGCCAGCAGCAGCAGTCCGACGCCGACCCCCAGCACGAGGCAGGATCCGACGAGCTGAACAACGCGGCCGACCAGTTCGCCGCGCGGAGGGGAATCGACTCGCACAATGAGGTGAACCGCGACCCCGTGTCAGATCATCCGAACTCGACGCCCTGGGCCAGCGGAAGCTCGGTGGAGTAGTTCACCGTGTTGGTGGTGCGGCGCATGTAGGCCTTCCACGCGTCCGAGCCGGACTCACGACCGCCGCCGGTCTCCTTCTCACCGCCGAAGGCGCCGCCGATCTCTGCGCCCGACGGACCGATGTTGACGTTGGCGATGCC